>JAEDFO010000058.1 GCA_016292745.1 Muribaculaceae bacterium
AGCACCTGACTGTTAATCAGGGGGTCGTTGGTTCAAGTCCATCTTGAAGCGCAAACATATCAAACAACGCTATGCTTCAATAGCTCAGTCGGTTAGAGCACCTGACTGTTAATCAGGGGGTCGTTGGTTCAAGTCCATCTTGAAGCGCATAGCAAAGGGAAGAATCTTTTTAAGGTTCTTCCCTTTTTTTGTATTATGACCACTGGGTTTTATGGGTCGATGTAGAAATGTATCAGACGCGAGAGAGCCTGGCGACATACCGGGCAGAAATCCTTCACTTTATTGGTGCGCATTCGGCAATCGGGACATCCGCGCCACACGCCTTTCTCAAGATATCCGCCTCCTTCGATAAGTGCTGCTTCACCAGAATCGACGAGATTAGGCCACTTGACACTGAAGTCGCACTTGGTGGTTATGTTAGGCTCCCAAGGCTCGGTGTCGGCAAAATACATAGGGTCGCCGTTAGAGTATTCATATTCGTCGGCAAGGCCGCCGAAGCTGTGGCCGAACTCGTGCACCACCACCGGCTCGAAATATTCACCGTCAGTATACGACAAATCATAGGAGTTGTAGATGCCTCCGCCACCGTATTTCGAGGTGTTGACCAGCACAATGATGTGTTCGTAAGGCACGCATGCAAGTGCGTCGTGAAGACGTTTCAGACGTAATGTGGTGAGATATCTGGTGCTGTAGAAAGTGTCGAAGTGCGAGCCAAGGACGGTATCGAGCCATTTTCCTGCTGATGGCTCACTGGTGCCGTCGACATCCGATGCCGATTCCACCGCCACTATGCGGAATTTATCGCGAAGCGAGGTGAACGGCTCATGGTCGAAGATTGCCTCCATGGCTCGACGCGAATCGTCGAGAAACTTACCCATCTGGCATGCGGTGTAGCCCTCGGCCACAAATGCAATGTTGATGCAGTGGGCTGTATCGGCGGGCTGCTGAAGCACCAAATGCGTGTGGGCAGACTTGTCGATGCGTCGAATCAGAACATCAGAAGGATTCACATAGTGCTGCATCGACGCCATTACATGACTGTGATAGTCGAAAAGCTCAACCGATATCTTCACTGTCTGCTTCGGCATAGGCACAAGAAAAACATTCTCAAACGAGCGGGCCACAGTAGCCGATTCCTCGGTTGAAAGCCATTCCTGGAACAGTGTGCTGAACGAGTGGCGGTATACCACTCGGCCACTAATCGAATCGGTGACTGTAATCTGTCCATTACCGGCAAGTGGAAGTGCATCGAGACGCACACGGCGCCCATACCAGCGAGGCGAGGTGCTGAGCCCGTCGAGATATATTGCCTGCGAAGTGCGGTTGCCGGCAAATACATAGTCGAGCCGTAGAGTGGCATCGGAGAAATACTCATCAAAGTTCTGGCACACAGCAGTTATTGACAAAAGCAACGATGCAACGACAAGAAAATATCTGTTCATAATCAATAAGCGATATATATTAACAATCCGGAACCTCATCGGTGCCGTAGATTACATTCACAAGGCAAATTTAGGAATTTAGCATAAAAAAGCAAGTGCGCCGGGATGATTTTTCCGGCGCGCTTGCTTTAAATATCAATATCAGAAGTCAATATCAGAAGAGACTCATCTGCATCGAGTTGTCGGGTTGCACTTTCACCGGTTCGGGCTCCGGCTCTTTTTCAGGAGCGGGCTTCGATGGCGGCGTTGGCTGCATCCAGTAGTCGTCGAGCTCGTCGTCGATGCTCAACTCGCCGGAAATAACCGGCTCGGTTGCCACTGCCGGCTGGGCAGCGGGAGTATCGAACGACAGCGATACGCTTTCCTCAATGGAGTTGTCGAACAGATCGTCAGCGGGCGACGATTCAGGTGCCGTGGTGAAATCCATGGCCTCGACAGCCTTGGCGCGCTTGGCAGCTCTTCGCTGTGCAGCCTTCGACGGAACAGCCACCTTTGCTTCAGCAACAGCCTTCTCTACACTTTCCATGTCGATAGGCTTCTGCATGTTGTTGATGGTGGTCTGCAATCCAGCAATACGTTCCTCGTATCGGTCGGTGATATCCTTCAGCTTCTGCGAATAGGCGGTATCGTTTGCAGCAATTGTGGCATTAAGTTTCTCGACATCGTTACGCAACTGTGCGGTGACAACATCGTTTTCCTTGATGGTGCTTTCGAGCTCACGGTTCTTGGCTTCGGCTTCGTTCTTGCTTTTCTCGAGTTTGTCGAGTTCAACCTCAATCTTGTCGACGATTTCCAGGTTGCTGTTAGCCTCGTCGAGTTGTTCCTGGAGCGATTCAATCTGCGAATTGGCCAAGCGTAGTTTCTCCTTTATATCAGCGAGTTCCGTAGCATCGGCACCCGACTTGTTGTCGGCCTCGGCTTTCAGCTCCTCGAGCTTTGCATTTGCCTCGGCAGCTTTTTTGCGAAGACTGTCGACCATTGCCACTGACACCTCGAGTTGACTTTTGATATCCGACATCTGTGCCTCATGGCTTGCCTTCAGCGCATTCAGGTCTGACTCGCTCTTAGCCTTTACATCAGCAATCTCACTGGCCTGTTCGGCACAGCGGGCTTCAAGCTCGGCACATCGTGCCTTCAAACTGTCGGCAGCAGCCAACGCCTCTTCGGCAGCAGTAATTTTCTGGCGGTCGGTTTCGGCTTCAACGGCTGCAGCACGAAGCTTGTTGAGTTCGGCTTGCAGACGCGTGTTTTCGTTCTTGAAATAGTCGACGTCGTCGGTTTTCACCTGCATCACCTTCATTTTGTTGAGCAGGCTCTTTATCTCAATCTGGAATTGTTCCTTTTCGGCTTCATAAGCCGGAATCTTCTTATCCTCAAGGTCGCGCAGACGCTCCGATAACGCTTTCTTCTGACGTTCGATGCTTGTGTGTGCCGTCTTCAGTTCGTTGTATTTCGCCGAAGCCTCGGCCACCGATGCATTGAGCTGCTTAATCTGAGCCTCGGCCGATGCCTTATACTGCGCGGCTGCCTGCTGTTCGGCGGCAACAGCGTCGGACTTTATCTTCCGTATCGATTCTCTGAACGGATCGCCCATGGCATCCATCACCTGACGTTTCTGAATCTCGATGTCGATGCTGTTTCGGATAAACTCCGGCACCCCGGCATTAATCACCTTCAGCAGAGCCTCGATAGCCTCGTCGGGTATATCCGAGCCGTTGGCAGGAGCGGCTGCCGTCAGTGGCTGCTTAACCGACGATTCCTTTGGTGCGGAGGCGTTAGTGGAGCTGGCCAGTTCATCGTGGGTAGTGACCTTGTATTCGCCATTATCCATTTCTTCTTCAATGAAATCGTCGGAATCTATTCCGAGGGCCCGTTTGATGCTGCTAAGAAAAGTCATTTGTCGTCGTTCTCTATAATATTTGGTTTCAAGACAATACCCGTACCGGTGCGGCCATTGATACCCACCGTAAGCGGCTGGTCGAAGTGAACTATTCTCACAAATTCACTCTCATACACCGGCTCAATGGCATCAAGAAATGCGGAATCGTACACCGAACCGTCATCGGCACCGCTGTCGACAGTGAAATATCCCACACCGAACGAGGTAAGATTCTGGAAGAAGTGGGTGCCCTGACTTGGCTCGATGCGATAGCCTGGCAGACTTGCCTCCACTATGAGCTTGGCGCTCGAAATGTTGGCCCACTTCACCGGTATTCCAAGCGCCGTGTCCGACGAACCCCAGCGCCCCGGCCCGATTAGGATATAATTCTTGCCTTCAGCCGTAAAGTTACGATTAATTTTTTCAATTTCGCGTGCAATAAGCGAATTATTTAACGAAGAGAACTGTTCGGGCCGAACATACACCACTTCGGTGATGTTTTCCATCATTCCATGGCCCAATGCAGTATGGCTCTTGAGCAGCAAATTCTCGTCGTCCACCTCCATCAGCTGCTCGTCGAGCATCTCCTTTCGGTCGATGATTGGGCGAATCTGGAGCCAATACATCTGTCCTTTCATCTGTCCTGATGCATCGACAGTGCCGGCAAATTCGATTTCCACCGGACGCCCCATGGCCTGCTGGCCTTTGCTGAGCATGAAATCGACCACCGGCGCCAGCGGATAAGCTCCATGCTGAAGCATATTGGCAAATGTAACCACCCGTCGGCCCTCACCGAAATCGTTGTCGCGCAGCATGTTGTTCATATAGTCGAAAGTCGACACCATATATTTCAGCGGTCCCTTCCCGGCAAAATCCTGCACGCGAAGTTTCTTGATGTTAAAACCATCATCGACGGTAAACGATTCGTCAGCCGAACCTGTATCGAGGGCATACAAGCGAGTCTGTGTATCGCGCAAAGCAAGGTCGAGGGTACTGGTCTGCAGCACCGACTCGGGATGGCTCGGCGAGAACCTCAGCGACAAACCTCCGTCGACTATATATTTTCCGAGTCCCACAGCAATCTCGGCAACACCCTCCTCGGCTCTCTCATGGTTGATGGGATAATAGTTCAACGAACGCCCCACTCCAGAGAACGACGGGAAATAAGCATCGCCATGCTGCTGACCCACAACTTCCTGAAGAATCACAGCCATCTTTTCCTGGTCGATGACGTTACGGGTGGCTGTCATATAGTTCTTGCTCTCGTTGAAGAACACTGAGGCATACACTCCCTTGATGGCATTATTCAGCAGCTCCATCATTTTCGCCTTGTCGCTCAGGTGTGGAATCATATAGGTGGAATACACTCCGGCAAATGGCTGGTAGTGCGAATCCTCGAGCAGACTCGAGCTGCGGATGGCCAACGGCTTGTCGATAACATCGAATAACGCCTCAAAGTCCTCGGTAAGATATTTGGGCAATTTTGCTGCAAGGAAATGCTGTAGAATCTCCTCATCGGGAATATCGGACAATGCAATTGGATAAAGTGAGTTCTGCTCCATGAACTCGTCGAAAATATCGGTGCAGAGCACTACCGTTCGCGGAATGCTCAGTGACACACCGTCGAAGTTGTCGCACACAGGGTTCTTCTTTATAATCGAGTCGATGAAAGCCAGGCCGCGGCCTTTGCCACCGAGCGACCCTTGCCCGATACGGGCAAAATTGGAGTAATAGTCGAATCGATCGCGATGGAACACAGCCACCACTCCACGGTTCTTCATGCGGCGGTACTTCACAATGAGGTCGAAGAACAGCTGGCGCACTGCCGGAGCCTCGTTGATGTCGGTAAAGCGGTGCGACTTCACAATCTCGGCAATCGGGAACATTGCACGCGAATAGAGCCAACGCGAAATGTCGTTATACGAGGCGTGATATAGCAACGACTCGGCAGGGATGTCGAAAATATGCTTCTGCAGGTCCTTCAAGTCCTTCAGCCGCAATATTTCCTCGCCGGTTTGCGGATTCCGGATAATGAAATCACCGAACCCGAAGTTCTCCATTATAGCCTGACCGATATCGATAGGCAGTTTCTTGGAATTCTTGTCGATGAACGTTCCGTGGAACTCCTTAACATGTTCGCGGTTCTCAACCTCCGACGACTGCACAATTATAGGCAGATAAGGGTCGTGGCTGCGCACATAATGTGCAAATGTGAGTCCGGCGGTCTTGTCCTTCAATCCGTTGTGGTTAAACGACACGTCGGTAATCACTCCGAGGATGTTGCGCTCAAACTTGTCGTATAGCTGCTGGGCCTCCTCGTAGCTGCGGGCAAGCATCACCTTCGGGCGACCTCTAAGGCGCAGCATCTGCTCGTGCTCGTTGAGCGCTTCGGTGGAGAAGCGGAGCGACTGCTTGAGCAGGAACTTGTAGAGCGTGGGGAGCATTGACGAATAGAAGCGAATGGAATCCTCAACCAGCAGAATCATCTGTACGCCCACCTCAATGATATCGTTGTCGGCATTCATGCTGTCCTCAATCAGCTTGATGATGGCCAGCAGCAAGTCGACATTTCCCAACCAGCTGAACACATAGTCGACACCGCTGAAATCCTCGTTGGCAAGGCGTCGCGACACCTCGCGCGAAAACGGGGTGAGCACCACTATCGGAATATCCGGATATTGCTTCTTAATCTCTTTCGAGCGGTCGAAGGTTTCGCTTATATCGATACCGGGCATAGCTATCACCAAGTCGAAACGCTTGGCAGCGAGAAGCTGGAATGCGGT
Organism: Muribaculaceae bacterium; assembly: GCA_016292745.1. Taxonomy (GTDB): domain Bacteria; phylum Bacteroidota; class Bacteroidia; order Bacteroidales; family Muribaculaceae; genus SFRY01. The sequence goes on from JAEDFO010000058.1 coordinate 6,105, forward strand.
GTCGAAATCGGTGGCCTCTGTGAAGCGCGGTGGCGAACTGAGGTTGAGCCTTACATATTCAAAGTAGAGTTGTTCCTCAATGCGGCCATCTTCCTCCATCATGAAGGCATCGTAGGGCGATGCTATGAGCAACACATTGAAAATGCGGCGTTGCATCAGATTCTGAAACGCCGTGTCGCGCAGATACAGTTGGCCGAGAATTGCTTCGTTCATCTATGTCAAATATTTTAAGGGGGTGCGACAGCTTGCTTCGGCCTGCTGCGCTCCCGTTAATTCCATTTCTTCAAAGTATAGCACACTTGTGCTGCACCTTCTGGCAGATTGCCGGCAAGAGTCATAACCAGCTCTGAGCCGCTGAGTGTCTCGATGTTGAAATCGGCACGTGGATAGAACATTGCCCCGGGGAGCGACACTCCGTCGCTGATGTCGAAATACAGTGTCAACGAATTGCCGTTGAGCTCCCATTGGCCGTAACTCAAAGCCGACTGATGCTGTCCGTCGTACACCTGGGTAAGCGTCACCACATCGTTCTGGAACGACAGGAACGCACCCGATGTTGCGTTGTGGGTCACGGTTCCGGTTGCGGCATCGGTGGTGGCAATGTCAGTGATTTTCCATTGGCCAAACAGCGGACCTATGTCGCCGTTGTTGTGGGTGCAGCTACACAAGGCTGCAATGGCGAGAAGTGCTGTGAATATGTATCCAATGATGCGCATAAGTGTCAGAATGAAAGGTTGCCGGTGTAGGACACTGAAATCAGTGCACCGAAATTATTACTGTAGAGAGTTCCACGATCGATGGCCAGCTGGCATTTGAGCTGCAGCCCCTCTACCGATGCTGCACGGTACACTCCCTCGAGCATTGCCGAGGTGTCGTGCGCCACTTCGGTGCGCGGTGAATTGTAGTTGCCCAATGCACGGCGATACGACATCAGTGCCCTGTACTCTATTCTATCGCTAAAATGACCTCGCACTCCTATATGAAAGCCTTGCACACGGGTGTCGGTGAACGACATATATCCGTCGGTGTTGTAAAGGGGCGATTTCAGCATCGGCGAACCCATTGCCATACCATGGTGGGCATAGCCGCAATACTGGAAATTGTTGTAGTAGTTGTCGGCACCGGTTGCATGACCGGGGATATGGCCGGAAAGGCCCGAAAAGTCGTCGGGCGCCCAATGGATTGGGCCGCTTTGGTTGCGGGTGTCGATATACTCAATCACGGCGGCATCTACGATACCTTGGTGGGGTGCGCGGTATTCAAGGCCATAGAGGCCATCGAATCCGTTAAGTTTGCCCATACCAGACCCATCCTCGAATGGCATCTCGAAGTAAGCGCGCAATGTGGTGCCGTCGCCAAACCGGTATCGGGCAGCAAAGTCGATGGTTCCAAGGTTGTTGCCCTCGTAGAATCCGTCGCCGCCCACCGAGCCATCGCCGCAGGGCACAAGGGTCTTCAGCAGTTTCTTGAAAGTGATTTTATCGGTGTATTCCTTGGTCAACACACCTTGCTTGTAGTGGCGCACAGTACCGCCAAACTGCATTGCCGACTGTATTCCTGCGGTAACCGAAAACGGTTGGCTGGGCTTGGTGCAGAAATATATGTTCTTGTAGCTGAAATACACTCCGGTGGTGACAAACGACTCCCGATAGTTATAGTGGTCGGTGAGCCAATCGGAATCGGTTGTCTTGCCTATGCCATACGAGCCGTAAATCTGTACCCATCCACCGGTGAGCGGTATGTTCTGGAAATTGACGAATCCGGCTCTCACCTCGGGAATCGGGCGGCTGTTGCCCGAGAATGTAAGGTCGCCGCTGGACAGTGTGCGGTCGACAGTTATCGGCTCGTGGTGCTTGAGGCCTGCGGTGAGCAGCACTCCACGATACTTGATTTCGGCGAATGCCTGTTGCAACAACAGTGCAGTAGGACGATGTTCTATGCTCTGCAAGGCGTCGGCCGAAGCATCGTAACGGCCGTAACCGATGGCGTTGGAATAACCGCCAACAGCCTCGAGCCCAAATCCATAGCTCAGGCGTCGAGTGGTGTCGGTGGCATGCCACGCCTCGAGGCGCAGATATCCACCATTGGCCTGTGTGATATCGCCGTAACGGTTCGAGCTGATGAGATATGGGGCAAAATTGCCGTCAGATGAAGCCGTACCTGACAATTCGACCCGATAACCTAAGTCGAACTGCGCCACAGCGGCAAACGCCGACAGGGCAGCAACAGCCAATGACAGCATTCGGTTCATCCCTTCAACTCTTTTTCGTACGATTCAATGTGACGTATTTTCTTGCTTTCGTGAATCTCGGCGATTGAAATCAGAATGCCGCTCTCCTCCACCTCGCCGAACTCGTGGTTAATAGCGGTGCCAAACATCTTCATGGTGGGCGACAAATTCATATAGGCATTTACCAGCGGCGGTATGTTGTAGCCTTTGCTGCGGATAAAGGTGTTGAGCCTCAGATAATCCTCCTTGAAATCGTTCCCGCAGAACATATGGGCATATTGTTGGTGCCGGTCGTCAATCGAAATTGGTTCGATTGGTGTCACCATATGCTCATCGTCGTGGAAATACAGTTTCATGGCATACAGCAATGCATTGCGGCACTCAACCGAGTAGCTGGGATACATGGTGAACTTGCCGAACATATACTTGATGTGCGGATACACTATTGTGAGTGCACCAAGACCGTCCCACAGATTGTCGAGGGCATAAATTGCGCGCGAACCGGCCAAAGTCGACTGGTACTCGAGGGTAACAAACGAGCGGCCCAGCTCTATGGTGTAAGGCAGATATTCGTCGATAAATCGCTGCGAGAACTTAAACATGTGGGAGGTTGCAATCTTCGGCACCCCATTCTCCATCTTAACCTTGTCGCCAAGGATAAAACGGTATGCTCCCACTATCACCTGGTGCTCAGGGTCCCATACCAGCAATTGCTGGCACGGCTCGTCCATTGTGTCGAACTCATCGATATCGCAACTAAGCCCAGTGCCACCTCCGGCATGGCGGAATGCAATCTCGCGCAAACGGCCTATCTCGCGCATCACATTCGGCGAATTGTGGGCATCTACAATGTAAATCTCGTTGCCGCCCTTGTTGGTGTGACGCAGAAGCCGTTCCGGGGTGAGTTCCCTTTGTAACAGTTCTACAGGTATTTTTTCAATAATTTCTTCCATATCAATAGCGATGTAGGCGGCGTTTGCTTTGGCTTCAGCAAAGCATCGCTGCCCGTTGAAGCCTGTAATGCATCATTGCTAAACCATTATGGCACATCATTTACCGCCCAGATGCCCTAATATTCCATCTGCTGTGGCCGATGCATTTCACCGCAATATCGCCGTAAAATTAATATTTGTTGTCATAATTGCCAAATATTGCTGAAAAATGTGACAATATCAGCTACTCTCCGACATTTCATACACTCTGTGCAGTATGCCGTTATACTTCGACCTATTGCTGCCGATGGTGAGCACATTCCCGGGGGAGATGGGGGATTGAAACTACTTTTGTAGTTAAAGTTTGCTAAAACCGGCGCCGCTCCGTTTCAACTATAAAAATAGTTATGAAAAAATCAACAATGGAAAGACCCATCAATCCACCTCGCAGAAGTTTGAATTGAACGATGGAACCGCTGAAATTACTGTTTCATTCCCATTCACAGGAGAATTAATTAATCCAAAAATGGCTATCGTTGTCAACGGCAAGGAAACCCTGTTTGATTTAGATGAATATAACAACGAAGCACATTCATCAAATATCGCAGATATGGAAATATATCTCGACGACGAGAAGATATCAGAAGCCCAGATTCAAGCGTTATCGCCCGAAAAAATTGCATCGATAACCGTCGACAAGAAACGTAACTTGATGATAATCAAAAGCAAAAAGTAGAAACAAAATATAACAGTCACACTTAAGGAGATACGGCACCATATGCCGTACTCCTTAATTAATTCGCAGGGTATAAGTTTATGTGTGTAACGCTGTAAATTACAAATATTTCGTAACTTTGCGGTTGCCGGGCATCATCGATTTCCCGGTTACCATAACTTAACACCGCATCCCGACGATGAAGAAGACCTTGGTGTGGACCTTGGCGAGCACTATAGCCGCCGTGTTCATGTTTGTGTTCTTGCAACAGTATTTCGCTTTCAACTACTTCTACGAGGAGCAGTTCCGCATGTTTTGTTTCAGCGCCGACTACGCCATGCCTTTGCTGGCCGAGCCTGCCGGGGCCGTGGAATATGCCTCTTCGTTCATAATTCAGTTTTTTGTCCACAACTATGTGGGTGCTGCAGTGGCGGCGGCATTGTGGCTGGCATCGACGGCGGCATTGCGGCGTCTCTGTCTCAGGCTTTACGGCGGGCGCGACCTTTGGCTGGCATACTTGCTACCGGCAATGCCACTTGTATGGGCCGAGGCAAGTGCAAGCTATCACCTTGAGGCCACAGTGGCATTTCTGCTGGTAGTGGTGGTCCTGGCGGGATATGTCGGTATACGTCGGTGTTCTCTACGATGGGCATTGGCAGTACCTATGGTATGGCTCACGTTTCATCTCACCGGTTCATCGGCATTGCTGATGGCGGTGGCCATCGCCGTTATCGAGATACAACTCACTCCTTGGCGTAAAGCCTTGCCTTTCGCCGTGGCTATCATGGCAATTGCCGTGGCTGCACCATTGGCAGCGTTCTACAGCGGATTTTCCGACAAACCGCTTGCCGATTTACTGTCGCCGTCGCTATACTATCAGATGCTGGCCCCCGACACCACGGCTGTGTGGGCCGCGTGGGCTCTGCTTGTGGCTGTGATTGCAATTGGATGGGTTGTTCGTCGCGCGCCGGCAATGCAAGCCAAGGCTGCAATCGCGGTAGCTGCCGTGCTGCAGATTATAGCCGCCTCAACGGTTTTCGTATACGGAGCCAAGCACTATAACGATGCCGGAGAATATGCAGTGAAGGAATTCGACCACTACGCCAACACCCAACAATGGGACCGACTGCTGGCATCGCCACGGCTACGTGCCTCGCAAAACACTTTCCACGCCTGCTACATGAACCTGGCCCTTGCACGCTCGGGAATGCTCGTCAACCGTCTTACTACAACACCCCAAAACGGCATCCAAGGCCTGTGGCTGCAGTGGAACAAGCAGATGCAGGTGTCGGCACTGCTCAGCGATGTAGCCTACACAATGGGCAACGTGGCACTGGCTCAGAATCTGGCTTTCGAGGCAATGACCGGATGCGAGCGCGGAATAAACCCACGCATGCTGTTGCGGCTTGTGAAGACAAACATTATCTATGGTGCCTATCCCGTTGCCGAGAAATACATCAAGCTGCTGCAACACACCTATGCCTACCGAAGCAGCGCCGACTACTACGCCCAGTTTCTCTTCGACGACAGTAAAGTTGATGCCGACAGCGAACTGGGCAACTTGCGCCGGTGCCTGTCGCGCCTTGACGGCCTCACCAACATTGGCATGGCCCCCGACGACCTCATCGACATAATGCGCTCCAACACCTCGTTCCGCCCGGCATTCGAATACTACATTGCATTCTGCCTTCTCAGCGGCGACCTTGCCACCCTCTCGCTCATGCTCGATGAATTTGTAGGCGCGCCGGCCCTGTCGCCAATGCCACGACCGTGTCAGGAAGCTGTGCTGATGATGCACGAGGCAAATCCAGAGCAGGCCCGGGCCTACGGTGTCGACGACTCTGTGATGGAACAGTTCCAGCAGTTCCGTGCCTTGGCACGCCAGCGCCGAAGCAACCCCTCGGCAGCACAGCAACTGCGATTCAATTTTGGAAACACTTATTGGTATTATTATCTTAGCCGACAATGAAACATCCAATTACCATACGTTTTGCAGCCCTTTTAGGCTTGCTTTTGCTACTGGCAGCCTGCGGTGTCAGCGAACCTAAGGCCGACACATCGGACAATGCCTGTCCCGAGATTTTCCCCGACTATGTCGATGTCACCATACCGCACAACATTGCCCCACTTCGTTTCCGAATCACAATGCCGGCCGACGAGGCTGTTGCAGCCATTGGCAACGACGACGAAGGCAAAATCGTAGTCAGCGCCACCAGCAGCGGCTCGTTCATAATTCCCGAAGGCAAATGGCACTCTCTGCTCAATACCAGCAAAGGCAAAAGCATCGATGTGGTGGTGTACACCCGTAACAATGGCCAATGGTGCCGGCACAAGGCATTCAAGTGGCACGTTTCGGCCGACGAAGCCGACCCCTATTTAGTGTATCGCCTCATCCCGCCGGGCTACGAGCTTTGGAACAAGATGGGAATATACCAGCGCAACATAACCAACTTCGACGAGCAACCGATTGTGGTAAATTCCCGATTTGAAGGCAATTGCATGAACTGCCACTCATTCAACCAGCGCAACCCAGAGCAAATGCTGTTTCACATGCGCGCCAAGCATGGTGGCACCTATTTTGTCGACAACGGCAAGGTGCGACGTGTAGATGGGCACCTTTCTGACAAATTCCAGTCGCTGGTTTACCCCTACTGGCATCCGTCGGGACGTTTCGTGGCTTTCTCATCGAACACCACCCGACAAGCGTTTCAACGTGCCGACTGCAACCGTGTGGAAGTGTTCGACCAAGCCTCCGACGTGCTGGTTTACGACATTGAGCACGGCGAAGCGCTCTCCGACAGCCTCATCGCCTCGAATACAGCATTCGAGACATTCCCCACATTCTCACCTGACGGGAAACTGCTGTATTTCTGCACATCCGACACTTGCGCTCTACCCGACGGCTTCCGCAATGCCCACTACAGCCTGTGCTCGCTGCCTTTCGATGCCTCGAGCCGCTCGTTCGGGAACCAAGTCGACACATTGGTGAACTGCCACGGGCAGAACCTGAGCGTTTCGTTCCCGAGAGTGTCGCCCGACGGGCATTTCCTGGTCTACACACTCGCTTCGTACGGCAATTTCAGTATATGGCATCGCGATGCCGACCTGCACATACTGAACCTAAACACCCGACAATCGCAGCCACTCATTCCGGCAAACAGCAACGACGTTGAGAGCTACCATTCGTGGAGCGCCAACAGCCGATGGCTGGTGTTCAGCTCGCGCCGCATCGACGGACTCTACACCCGTCCGTTCATGGTTCATATCGATGCCGAAGGCAACGCATCGAAGCCGTTTGTCCTGCCGCAAGAATCGCCTGAATTCTACGACACGTTCATGTATTCGTTCAATATTCCAGAATTCGTATCGGCAAAAGTGAAAATCAGCAGCAACGAAGTAGCCGAAGCATGCAAATAAACGAGGCATAACAGTCTGATTATTAAAAAACATTAATACTTGAAAATTTGTCGTTGCCAATTGCAGATAATTGGCAACGATTCTTTACATTTGCAATAGGAAAAATAGTGTGGGCACAGAAAGCAAGTCAACACGTTTTTTTAGAATTATTTTGACGCGACAGCCATAACTGTCGGCTATTGTCGGCTGGATATTGTTGGATAATTCAAAGGAAAAGAGAGTGAGATAAACAGATTCACCAATGCTACAATCGGCTTCATTGCCATCGGCATCTCCACTTGAATACGCTACAGAATATTTCGGACCAAATGCCCGTCTAATAGGCATTTCGGAAATAAATTGTCATCGACATCGCTTAACGATGCAACGAGGGCAATTGCATCTAAGCATTTGATGGTAAAGTAATTATTATCATAAAACAAGTTTTTGGTTAAATCAATTTCGTCGGCAGTCGGCAGTGATGCCCGCTGCCGGTATTATTTAAATATGGCACGCTTTCCCGGACTATGAATTACCCCAAAACAGGAGTGCTGTAGGCGGCATCTCGGCATAATCAAAATAAACTCCGTTTCTTTTGCTTCTGCACTCGATTTGCACTATCTTTCCATAAAATAGGCGGCATCTCGGCATAATCAAAATAAACTCCGTTTCTTTTGCTTCTGCACTC
>JAEDFO010000059.1 GCA_016292745.1 Muribaculaceae bacterium
GCCCATTTGAACCTGCTTTATAACACAAGTTTAACCACAATGCTTCCATTTATCGACAAAAACGACATTATCGACTAAAATTTAACACTTTTTGTTGCTTGTTTGCAAAACGAAAACTATATTTGCAAGAGATTGAGGTCAGAAAACGGGGAAGGCATTCCCGTCGTTGACGCCCAATCGACAATCTTACCCTATTCATTATGGTAGTTTCTAATGCCAGACAACCCAAAATGAATACTTTGAAAATAATAAATAACCCTAGTTAACTAACTAAAACTTTTTTGCCTATGCAGGAATAACACTAATTACCAACCTTACTAATGAACAAGGGAGTTCTATTCCTTTAAGAAACTGACATTTTATTATCCAGTCATTTTTATTTTAACCTATTTATTATCTAAGAAATGCAACAAAAACATAATTGTGGTCATTCTTTAAATGCCCGATTCAATGCCAGCATCAAGCGCATAGTGTTCATTATGCTCGTTTGCTTGTCTACATGGAGTTATGCCTTAGCTGCAGGTACTGAATCATCATCGAATCAAGCCGGTAATTCCGGTTCAAACAACGTTACCGTTACAGTTGTCGACGATGCCGGAGCTGTTATCGGTGCCAGTGTTATGGTTAAAGGTACTACCAACGGCAACAGTACCGACATCGAAGGTCAAGCCACTCTGAAAAACGTTCCCGCCAACTCTACAGTAGTGGTTTCTTATGTAGGTTACCTCACACAGGAAGTTAAGCTCGCAGGCCGCCGGGCAGTCACCGTTAAGCTCATTCAAGATGCACAGGCTCTTGAAGAGGTGGTGGTTGTAGGTTATGGTGCCCTCGACAAAAAGCAGGTAACAAGTGCTATCACATCCATCAAGGCCGACGACCTTATGATTGGTGTCAGTGGTTCGGATATCACCACAGCCATGCAAGGTAAAATCGGTGGCTTGATCATGAGCAACACTGGCGCCGCTAACGCCGGTACCACAATCCAGCTCCGTGGTATGACTTCTATCAACTCGGGCCGCTCGCCGCTCATCGTTATCGATGGTTTCCCCGGTGGCGATATCCGTTCGCTCAGCCAGGAGGACATCAAGAGCATCGACGTGCTCAAGGACGGTTCGGCAGGCGCTATCTACGGTACCCGTGCTGCTGCAGGTGTGATTCTCATCACCACCAAGAGCGGCTCGAACACCGAAGGCAAGCTCAAACTTAACTACAGCGTTGAACTCTCAAAGAAGCAGAACTACAACGCTCCCGAAATGCTCTCAGCAGCTGAATTCGTTGAGCACGGAATCAGCACCGACTACGGCAGCGACGTAAACTGGTGGCAGGAGTGCCTCAACAAGGACAACTTCTCAAACAAGCACCACCTCTCGGTTGAATACGGTACCGACAAGGTTCAGCTCTTCACCTCGTTCTTCTACAACAACAACGAAGGTATTGCAAAGGGCGACTCGCGCAAGGACTACGGCGGCCGCTTCAACGCTCGCTTCAAACTGTTCGACGGTTGGTTGGAACTCAACCCGGTTGTCGACTATCGTCAGGCAGCACGCGTTAACTCTGTGCCTAACTTCACTCGCGCAATGGGCAACAACCCAACCCGTTCGCCTTACGACCCTGAAAGCTCAAGCGGCTACAATGTTTGGTTGAACGAATCGCTCGACTACAACACTCTGGCAAACGCCATGATGAAGGACTACCAAGGCCTCGACAAGTGGTTCAAACCCGAAATCACCATGAAGCTCAACATCAAGCCTATCCCCGGCCTGAGCTACCAACAGACTCTCGGCTACGAAAACCGTCAGTGGGAACTTCATGAATACTGGCCTTACAACCACGCCGACGAGCTCGACAACTCGCGCAAAGGCCACGCTGCCCTCAACTTCAGCAAGACTGAGAACCTCACTTCGGAAGGTTACTTCACCTACATCACCGAACTCAACGGTGGCCACAGCATCAACGCCGTTGCCGGTTACTCTTTCTTTGAGAAGAACAACGAAAGCTTCGGCATGGACAACTATAACTTCTCGGTTCCCGGTGTAAAATACTGGAACATCGGCGAAGGTTCGTATCTGGCTGATGGCAAGGCTTCAATGTCGTCGAGCAAAGGCATCACCGAACGTCTGTTCTCGGTTTTCGCCCGTGTTAACTACTCTTATCAGGACAAGTACCTCTTGATGGCCTCTATCCGTCACGAAGGTTCTTCGAAGTTTGCCGCCGACAACCGTTGGGGTGACTTCTGGGCCGTATCTGCCGGCTGGCGCATCAGCAACGAAAAGTTCATGCAGAACCTCACATGGCTCGACGACCTGAAGCTTCGCGTTGGTTACGGTGTTACCGGTAACAACAACTTCAGCGCCTCGTATATGGCCAACACCCTTTCTTCCGATACCCGCTGGATGCTCCCTGACGGATCATGGGCATACTCTTACGGTCCTACCACCAACGTCAACCCGAACCTCGGTTGGGAAGAGAAGAAAGAATGGAACTTCGGTATCGACTACTCATTCTTCGGCGGTCGCCTCTACGGTAAGTTCGACTACTTCACCCGCGACATCGACGGTCTTCTCTACAACGTAAAGGTATCGCAGCCTCCTTATCCAAAGGAAAACCAGTGGCAGAACATCGGTACGATGGGCATCAACGGTTGGGAATTCGAAGTTGGTGGCGACATCATCCGAAACAAGGAATTAACCTGGACATCTAACCTCAACCTCAGCCACAGCAGCGGTAAGGTGAAAGACCTTTGGGGCGACAACACTTACTACGACAGCGACGGCTTCCCGGCTCCGGGTTCTCCAGGTTCGTCACACCGTCTGGAAGAAGGCACCAAGATTGGCCAGTACTACATCTGGAAGCATGCCGGATTCGACGAGAACGGTAACTTCCAAGTTTACAACAAGGATGGCGAAGTCATCCCGGCCGACAAGAAATCGAACGCCGACAAGCAGTATATCGGCAGCTACAATCCTGCACTGATCATCGGCTGGAACAACACTCTTACCTACAAGAACTTCGACCTCGGTATCAGCATGCGTAGCTGGATTGACTTCGACGTATTGAACACAATCAACATGTACTATGGTATCCAGGGCCGTGGCAACACCAACGTGCTTAAGGACGCTTATGGCAAGTTCGACCACATCAAGGGCGAAAAGAACATTTGCGACTACTATCTCGAGGACGCTACATTCCTGAAAATCGATGCAATCACTCTCGGCTACACTCTTCCTATGAAGAAGTACACCAACGGCTTGGTTGACAAAATCCGCATCTATGGTACTGTAGGTAACGTTTGCACTATCACCGGCTACAGCGGTATGAACCCCGAAACCAACATCACCGGTTGGGATGGCGGCGACGAGAAATTCTGGAGCGGCTTCTACCCTGTTACCCGCACTTGGACTTTAGGTATGCAGTTTAACTTCTAATACACAGATTACAAAATGAAAAAGAATAATATATTTGGACTTTTAATCTCCGGTATTATTGGACTTTTGGCTATGTCGTCGTGTAGCGTAGAACCGGAGTTCTACTCTGAGACAGTGCCCGAAACGTTCTTCACAACTCAGGATGCCGTTTGGCAACGTTTCAATCGTCCTTTCACTCACTGGCGCTGGTATGCCGGCCATAACGCTGCTTACTGGATGCTCCAGGAATTAGGTACCGACGAAATCTGTATCCCTACCCGCGGTAGCGACTGGTACAACGGCGGTAACTATCAACGTCACCACCACCACGAATACGACGACCACATGAGCTGGATCAGCGATGGTTGGAAAAACTTCGCCATGGGCCAGGCTCTTGCTTGGGACGCCCTCGAATCGCTTAAGGACGTTGACTTCGACGCTCTCGGATTCCCTCAGGGTACTCGCGAATCGATGATTGCCCAGCAGCAGATTCTCGTGGCTTACTTCACCCTCTGCGGTCTCGACCTCTTCGGCGGTGTGCCTCTCTACACAACCACCAAGAGCGAAGTGCGCGGCCGTTCGACTGCCGAACAGACTTTCAACTACACCGACTCGCTCATCTCTGAAGCTCTTCCGGCTCTCGATGCCAAGGACGTGCTCGGTGCCATGGAAACCAACGTGGTTCACAAAGCTGTGGCTGCCGCTCTGCGCGCTCGCCTTTACTTCGGCGCCCAGGTTTACATCGGCAAGGACATGTATGCCGAATGTGCTCAGGTTTGCCAGGACATCATCGACGGCAAATATGGTAAATACGACATCGACCCCGACTGGACCAACGTGTTCGGTTTCTTCAACGAAACTTCTCCTGAAATCATCTGGACCGTTCCGAGCGAAAACGTTCAGAACGAAACCGACGGTACGTTCTGGAGCTACATGGCTCACTACAACTATAAGAACTACCTCGGTGGCCTCGAAGGCTCGGGCTCTAACAACGGTTGTGGCCTCTGCCCAAGCCGTGACCCGCAAGGTCGCCTCTACAGCGAGACCATGGGCTGGAAGCTCGGTGGCGCTTTCGAGAAATTTGAGGACTCCGATATCCGTAAGCAAAACTATGTATACGACGGCAAGGGCAAATACCACGGTATGTTTATCGTAGGCGAGCTCATCAACCCACGTAACCCCGACTGGAAGTGTGAGGGTGGCCGTGAATACAAGAAAAAGGTTATCACCATGCGCGACCAGGTGGCTCGCTTCTCTGAAGTTGGCGAAGGCAAAAAGTATGCAAGCATCAACGACCTTCCGTCGTCAATCGCTACTGCCGAAGAAAACTCTTGCGTACGCGTTACCAAGCGTTGTCCGCGTCCTACCCAGGATGAGGTTCAATACAAAGGCAACCCTGACTGCCCGGTTATCCGTCTGGCCGAAATCTACTACATGCTTGCTGAATGCAAGATGCGTGCCGGCAAGAAGGACGAAGCTGCAAACCTTATCAACAAGATTCGCGCTCGCTACTTCGTTGGCGGAAACGACCCGAACCCTGTTACTGCCGCTAACCTTGACAAGTGGCGCATGCTCGACGAATGGATGATTGAATTCCTCTGCGAAGGACGTCGCCGCATCGACCTTATCCGTTGGGATTGCTACATCCAGGAAGACTGGTGGGATCACAAGGCTACTAACGACACTCACCTGCTGCACTATCCTATCCACTATAGTATAACAGGTGCCAACAACAAACTGGTTCAGAATCCAGGTTATTAATTCTGAAAAATTTTTGATATAATCTTTTATATCAGGGGCTAAACCGGAGAGAGGTGGGTTTTCATCCCCTCTCTCCTTTTTTTTCGCTATCTTTACATCGTATTAACCTCAATTTAGCTTATCTCATTATGAATCTGATTAAGAAGTGGCAATATCCGCTGTTCTGGCTCATGACTTTCGCCGGAGTGTGGTGCGTCCTGCTGTGGTTTGGAACAGCTTCGCTGCAACGACAGCAGGAGGTACAACTCTTTATTCCTCAATGGAATGTCGTTGGCCCGATGCTCGCCTCGCCAGGAGGGCTGTCGGCTGTGTTGGCCTGCTTTCTCGTTCAGTCGTACCATTCGGCGCTGGCTGTACTGGCCATCAACGGCATCGTCGTTGCCACTGCGGCACTGCTCGTCCGGTTGCTGCTCGAGGCCATCGGTGCCCGACGCACCGAAAGCTCGATTCTGGCCATTGCAGCCGCAGTGGCGCTGCTGAAAGCCCACATCAGCCAATTCTATGTGCTCGACGGCACCGTCGCCATAGTGTTGATGCTTGCCGCCGTGGTAGCTTATATGCATTGTAGCCGACTATGGGCTAAAATCATTGCCGCTGCCATTTCGCTGCCGCTGCTCTATATGGCATCCGGGCAGATGGTGGCTATCTACGGTGCCGCCATTCTGGTAGCATCGGTCCTCAAGCGCGACCGACAGTGGTATGTGGCTGCCGCCGGTGCACTCATTGCAGCAGCCATTGTGGCCATTCACATCCGGCTGGCAGTGAGCGTGCCCATCACCGACGGCATCTATTCGCTGCGTTACCAGCAGTCGCAGATGCACTTCGAATCGTTCGTATACTACATATGGCTGCGCTTCGCCGTCGTACTGCTTGCGGCTGCCGTGCTGGCAGCGCTGATGAAACTTCTGGCCGGCCGTCGCCATTATGATGTAGTGGCTCCGGCTGTGGCTTCGCTTGCTGTGCTGGCGCTGGCATGGTATTGCCGCCCCGACGCCTACGAAACCAAAAGCGAGGAAATGGACCGTCTGGCACTGCTCGAGCAAAGCGACGACTGGGATGCGATTATCAACCTTGTGGGCAGCCGCGCTACCGTTGACGAGGCGAGCCTCAACTACCTGAATCTGGCGCTCGCATGCAAAGGCGAACTCGCCGACAGCATGTTTCACTACAATCAAATAAGTCCAAACAGCCTGATTGCCGAATGGGACCGCTCATACTATATGAGCGTACTGCTGAGCAACATTCACTACCGCATCGGCGACCTCGCCCAATCCGAAGGCTACGCCATGGAAGGCCTCACCCTGGCCAAGCGTGGGGGCAGCCCGCTGATGATGCAACGCCTGGCCGATATTGCCCTCGCCAGAGGTGAAAAGAATCTGGCCGACAAATTCATCGGCATTCTCAGCTCAATGCCTCACTATCGCAGATGGCAGCCTCAGCTGCCCGATGCCTCGAAGCAATTCTTTGCCAACGATTCGCTCAAACTCACCTGCGACGTCAAGACCGACACCCTCTGGATGGCCCACCTCGACGGAAAGCCCATGGGACGCATAGCATGGCAATATCTGGGCTGCTCTTATCTGTTGGGACGCAAACTCGATGCTTTCGCCGAGTTTATCCGCCGTTACGGCAACTACGGCGCCGACGGCCCGCTTCCCATTCATTTCCAGGAGGCACTGATGCTCATCGCCGAGAACGACCCATCGATTCTCGAGGTAGCTCAGGTGAGCGACGATGTGAAGCAACGCTTCGCCACATTCAACGAAGTGGCTTCACAGATTTTCAGCGACACTCCCGAAGCCCGGGCAATGCTCACTGCCCGATTCGGCCGCTCTTACTGGTTCTATTGTTTCTTTAAACGTTCAGTGTAAACTTCTTCGCATATATGAAACTGCAAAACATCATACTTTCGCTCATCGCCTTGGCCTTGGCCACTTCTTGCGGCACAAAAATCCCTACCGATGCCGTGGCTGTTGATTCCACCGTCGCCATCTGGCCCGACTATGCCGACGTTACCGTACCGTGCAACATCGCTCCGCTGAATTTCCGTCTTGCCCAGCCGCAAAAGGCCATCGTCGAGATGCGCTCGGCCACCGCTGAGCTATGCGTTGAAGCCACTGCCGACGGTTCATTTTCCATTCCAGCCAACCGATGGCGCCATCTGCTCGCTGTGGCACAGGGGCGCGACATTGCCGTCACCATATTCACCCGCACCGACAATGGCCGTTGGCAGCGCCACCCGGCTTTTCCCATCCACGTTTCGGCCGACAGCATCGACCCGGTGCTTGTGTATCGCCGCATTGCCCCGGGCTACCGAATGTGGAGCGAGATGGGCATATACCAGCGATGCCTCGAGTCGTTCGACGAAAAGCCTATTCTCAACAACAAACTCACCAACAACAATTGCATGAACTGCCACTCGTTCTGCATGCAGAACCCCGACAAGATGATGTTCCACCAACGCATGATGCACGCCGGAACCTACATTCTTGCCGACGGCAACATCGAGAAGCTCGACACCAAGACCGACAGCACCATCTCGGCTCTCGTATACCCCTACTGGCATCCGTCGGGCCGGTTCATCGCCTTCTCGGTGAACGACATAAAGCAGGATTTCCACGCCTCGGCCGACCCCAACCGCATTGAGGTGTTCGACAACAAATCCGACGTGGTGGTTTACGACGTTGAGCACCACACCGTCGCCTCGTCGCCGCTGCTCAAGAGCCCCGACGCATTCGAGACATTCCCATCGTTCTCGCCCGACGGCAAAACCCTCTATTTCTGCAGCGCCAAGGCCAAAAGCATGCCCGACAACTATCAGCAGGTGCGCTACGACCTTTGCTCTATATCGTTCGACCCCTCCTCCGGCTCGTTCGGCACCTTGGTCGACACCATCTATGCCGCCTCGCAAGGAGGCCACAGCGCTCGTTTCCCTCGTGTATCGCCCGACGGACGCTGGATGATGCTCACCGAATCGGCATACGGCAATTTCTCCATTTGGCACCGCGATGCCGACCTGCGCCTCATCGACCTCACCACCGGCCACATTGACTCATTGTCGACGGTAAACAGCAACGACGTGGAGAGCTATCACTCGTGGAGTTCAAACAGCCGCTGGTTTGCGTTCAGCAGCCGCCGCGGCACCGGGCTCTACACACGCCCCTACATTTGCCACATTGACGCCAACGGCGTGGCTGCCAAGCCGTTCCTGCTTCCGCAAGAGTCGGCCGAATACTACGACCGTCTGCTCACCTCGTTCAACATCCCCGAACTGGTACAAGGCGAAATCGATGTCGACACCTACCGCCTTATCGACATCAGCAAATACGGCAAAGCCACCAAAGTGACCCCAAAGCCATAACGGAATGATACAGCTGCCCCGGATGGCTTATGGCAGTAAAATTACATATAGCCACAGCGGCAGCATTGCGAAAACCGCCACAGCAGCAGGCACATTGACGAAAAAAATATCCTAGAATCGTGGAAATTGCGGAGCAGCTATCGGCTTCACAGCCACGCACTCCATCTCGACGAGCCACTGCGGACGGCACACCGGTGCATTTACCACCACCAGCGGCAACGCTCCGAAACGCTCGCCACACAGACGCATAACCACCTGATAATCGGCAATGTCGCGCAGATACACTATCACATAGCCCACATCGGCAAAGCTGCATTCGGCCTCGGCAAGCAGCGCCTCGACATTCTCAATCATGCGATGCGTCTGCCCCACAATGTCGCCCACGTGGAGCACCTCGCCGCGATGGTCGATGCTCGCCGTACCCGAGATGAACACGTGACGGCGGTCGCCATAGTCGACGGCAGTTCCGCGTTCAAAGCTCACGCCATACAGGCTGGTGCGGCTCAGATTGTCGGATGCATACAGATGCCTTATCTGCTGCTGCGCAACACCCTCAATGCCATAGAAGTCGGCAGTTACCGACGCCTCCGGATTGGCATTGCGCCCGGCTATGCCGGTGCTGGCAATGTAGTGAGTGGCCTCGGTGAGACCGTTCAGGCGGAACATCTCGTTGCGCGCCTTCACCATCCCATGATAGTTAATGTCGATGTTGTCAACGAAAAACCATGTGCGCAGGCAGTTGTCGGCCATCGTCATGCCGTTGGCTTTCAAAGTATCAGAGAAATTGTTGAGCAGCGCATGCGTCTCGCTGTACGAACTGGCAAACGGGTTGGCGTTGGTGCAGCTCCAATAATGGCGATAGCCGCCGTGCGATGCCACCACCGTGCCATTGCCCAGCCTGCTCAATGAAGCGCCATCAACAAAATATGCCAGCAGCGCCACCTTGGTGCCGTCGAGCGGCGGCTGACCGATTATCGACACCGCACATCCCATTTCACCGCTCGCCTGCCTTACCTGCGATGCCTGATTCGCCACATCGCTCAAGAAAAAACGCGAAAACACGCACACCGAGCCCTCAAGCCGAGCTTTCAACTGCTCGAAAGCGCCCATCACCGCATTCAGCTGCTCGTCAAACCGAGCAAACGCCGTTTCGGCATGAATAATGGCAAAATGTTCGGCAATGCCGCCTTCAATAGCTTTGGTTATCAGTTCGGCATACGCCTCCGGGCTATGTATTATTGTCTTGGTTGGGTTCATATCAGTAATCAGTAGGCACGGGGACTCCCCGAACCATTTCAGCCCACGAATTTACAAAACATTGTCAACATATTAAAATTTATTCCCTACAGCCAACTATTTATCCACCCGAAAGCCCCCTGCCACACATTTTTTTGAAGAAATGAAATAGCGCGCAGTGCCGGCCGCACTGCTACGTCGACAATGTGCAGGCGATAAATACTTTTGCCCTTAGGCAATAAAGATGGCAGAGCATTCGTTTATCAATAGATAAGGTATGACTCGATATTTATCCTACATATTGTCGGCGTTTCTTATGCTCGCCATACTCGACGGCTGCCGCACTCCAAAACTCGCCGAAGCCGACGAGCAGTACGACCGTGGCGAATACTATAACGCCTCGAAAACCTACCGCAAGGTGTACAACAGCCTCAAGAAGCGCGAAGAGCGGCCACTGCGCGGCGAGGTAGCGTTCAAGATGGGCCTCTGCTACCGGCGTCTGAGCATGTCGGCACGCGCCGGCGCTGCCTTCCAGAACGCACTGCGATATGAGTACCCCGACAGCATGTCGTACTTCTATCTTGGTCAGGCACTGCACAGCGAAGGCAAATACGACCTGGCTCTGAAACAGTACCAACAGTTTCTCGACTTCCGTCCGGGCGACAAATTCACCCAAGAGTGCATCCGCGGCTGCGAACAGGCCATCCGCACCAAATCGACCCCCACGCGCTATGTGGTGAAGGCCGCGAAGCTCTTCAACTCGCGCCGTGCCGACTTCTCGCCCATGTATCACGGCGACGAAGATGAACTCTATTTTACCTCGTCGACCGAAAAAGCCACCGGAACCACCGTGAGCGAAATCACCGGAACCAAGAACAGCGACATATTCTTCTCGAAAAAAGACGAGCAAGGCCAATGGCAACGCCCCGAACCAATCGAGGGCGAGGTGAACAGCGAATTCGACGAAGGCATAATCTCGTTCACCCCCGACGGCAACACCATGTATCTAACCAAGGCACGCCGCGAACCTAACGCCCCCACCTCGGTGGAAATCTACACCTCGCAACGCTCCGACGCCAAGTGGAGCACCCCGGTGAAATACGACATCACCGCCGACACCATCTCGGTGTACGGCCACCCCGCAGTGTCGGCCGACGGCAAATTCCTCTATTTCTGCAGCGATATGCCCGGAGGATTCGGAGGAAAGGACATATGGCGAGTGTCGCTCGTCGACCGCGCCGGTAGCCTTGAGAATATGGGCGAGCAAATCAACACCGCCGGCGACGAAATGTTCCCCTACTGCCGCACCGACGAGGTGATTTACTTTGCCAGCAACGGCCACCCCGGATATGGCGGCCTCGACCTGTTCAAAGCCACCCAAACCGTCAGCGGGCACTGGAACGTGGAGAATATGGGTATGCCTATGAACTCCTCGGCCGACGATTTCGGCATTACATTTGGCCGCGGCGAATACGGATTCTTCTCGTCGAACCGAAAGGATGCTCGCGGATACGACCACATTTTCAGCTTCGAACTCCCCGAAATAAAGGTATGGATTAGCGGATACGTGCTCGACAAGGACGAAGAGCCGGTGCCTAACGCCATAATACGCATTGTGGGCAACGACGGCTCGAACCAGAAAGAGGTGGCACGCGACGACGGCTCGTTCCGTTTCCGCCTCGACCGCGGTGTGCACTATGTGATGCTCGCCGGCGCTCAGGGATACCTCAACGCCAAGCAGGAATTCGTGAGCGACATAGCCGAAGAAGATGCCGAATACAATGTCGACTTCATCCTCGCCTCTATCACCAAGCCCCAAGTGGTAGAAAACATTTTCTACGACTTCGACAAGGCCACACTTCGCCCCGAATCGATGGCCGCTCTCGACTCGATGGCGCAGATGCTGCGCGACAACCCCAACGTGGTTATCGAAATGGCTTCGCACACCGACCGCTGGGGCTCCGACGAATACAACAACCGTCTGTCGCAACGCCGTGCTAAATCGGTGGTTGACTATCTGATTGCTGCCGGAGTGAAGCCCGACCGCCTGAAGCCACAAGGCTACGGCGAGAGCCGCCCGAAAACCGTAACCAAGCGTATTGCTCGACAATATCCGCAATTCAAGGAGGGCGACGTGCTCACCGAGGAATTCATTGAGCAACTTTCGCCCGAAGACCAGGAAGCCGCCGACCAGATTAACCGCCGCACCGAATTCCAGGTGCTCGACATCAACTACGAAATGTACTGACCCACAGCCGTCTGTGCGGATTTCCGCAAAAATGGTAACCTTTGCCGTAGTCCGTATTATCAACATTCCACATCTTTGCCGCTTCTTTGCACTGTAAAACAGAAAACTGCTAAAAATGAGAATCAAACCCTTTATAATCATCGGAGCCACTTTGGCGGGCCATCTGACAGCATTGGCCGAGACTGAATTTACCGACAGCATCGGGCTGAGCGAGGTGGTTGTTACCGGCTCACGGAATGTTACCGACATACGCCACCTGCCACAGACGGTTACCGTGGTCGACCATCTGAAACTCACCGAGAACCAGCGCACCAACGTGCTGCCCACCCTTATGGAGCAGGTGCCGGGGCTGATGGTTACAAGCCGCGGCATGATGGGCTACGGAGTGTCGACCGGAGGCTCGGGGGGCATGATGCTGCGCGGCATCTCGTCGGGCGCCGGACAGGTGATGGTGCTCATCGACGGACATCCGCAGTACAACGGTATCTTCGGACACCCCATAGCCGATGCCTATCCTACGATGATGACCGAAAGGGTTGAGGTGCTCCGCGGCCCGGCATCGATGCTCTACGGCTCGAATGCAATGGGTGGAGTGGTGAACATCGTCACCCGCACCAGCGAAGCCGACGGCAGCCATGGCTACGTTAATCTTGGAGCAGGCTCGTGGGGCACGTTGCAAGGCGAGGCAGGATACAGCCTACGCCACGGCAAATGGCGCGCCACGGCAAGCGGACAATATGTCCGCTCCGACAATCACCGCCCAAATATGGGATTCGAGCAATACGGCGGATTTGCCAAGGTTAACTACGACATCACCCCTCATTGGAACGTATTTGCCGATGCCTCCATCACCCACTTCAATGCCTCGTATCCCGGAACAACATCGGCACCGATGCTCGATGCCGACCAATGGATTACCCGCGGCGCCATAGCCATTGGCATCGAAAACCATTACCGGCTGACAAGCGGCCGACTGAGCATTTACGACAATTTCGGCCGACACAAAATCGACGACGGATACAATGCACTCACAGGCTCGCCGCAAACCCGACTGTTCCGCTCAAGCGATGCACTGCTGGGCATTTCGTGGTATCAAAGCGCCGTGTTGTGGAGCGGTGCACGCCTTACCGTTGGATTCGACTATCAGAACATCTACGGGCATGCCTACTACACCGACCGCCAAAACGGCAATGTGCTTGAAACGCCCAATAAACAAAGCGGCGAGGAACGAAACCATGAACTGGCCGGATACGTGGATTTGCGACAGGACCTGTTCACATGGCTCACTGCCGAAGCGGGAGTGCGCTACGACCACCACACCATTACCGGCGGCGAGTGGATTCCTCAGGCGGGAATCGTGGTGCGCCCGTTGCGCAGCGGTGAACTCAAACTGATGGCCAGCAAGGGATTCCGCAACCCAACCATGCGCGAGATGTACCTTTATCCGCCATCGAACACCGACCTGAAACCCGAACGGATGTGGAGCTACGAACTGTCGTGGAAACATCGCATCGCCTCGGGCCGCCTGCAATACGGTATCAACCTGTTTTGCATCGATGCCGACAACATTATCCAAACCGTCAACCGCCAGAATGTGAATACCGGCGAACTCAACAACAAAGGCATTGAATTTGAACTGCAATACCGCATCAACAGCCACTGGACACTTAACACCAACCACTCATGGCTCGATATGCGCCAACCGGTGCTGTCAGCGCCAAAATCCAAAAGCCATGCAGGTGTGACGATGAGCTACGGCCGATGGAGGGCCAATGTCGGTCTGACGGAGGTGTGCGGTCTCTACACCGCCATCGGCGACAACGAACACACCGAAGCCTTCACTCTGCTCAATGCCACAGTGAGCTACGCCCTCTGCCACCCCGTTACACTTTGGCTGAAAGGCGACAACCTCCTGGCTCAACGATATGAGTACATTGCCGGAATGCCTATGCCCAAAGCTACATTCATGGCCGGACTGAACTTGGAATTCTAAT
>JAEDFO010000060.1 GCA_016292745.1 Muribaculaceae bacterium
TTTGCGCCGATGATGAGCCTGTTCGGACTGTCGCGCCGCTCGGCATATATGTGGCTTGTGGGGAACATTCTGGGCATTAGCTACGGCTCGGCAGTGATGGTGGAGCTTGAGCAACGCAAAATTGTGAGCCGAGAAGATGCCAACGATGTTAACTATCATCTTATCATGAACCATTCGCTGCTCGAGGACACCATCGTGTTTACCGCTACAGGCATATCCGCGCTGCTGCTGGTGTCGGTGCGGCTCGCCTTTGCTCTGGCACTGGTGTGGACGCGCCGCGCGCTTATGTCGTTTGCTCGAAAGGCTTAGCCCGCTATCGTTCAGTGTGTTGCGTTTTTATTTTGTGATAATTGTTGCCGGTATTCTTGAATACACCAAAATAAATTGTATATTTGTAGTCCGTTATGAGAAACGGTTTTGACAACGAGAAATATCTCAAGATTCAGTCTGAACGCATCAAGGAGCGTATAGCTCAGTTCGGCGACAAGTTATACCTCGAATTCGGAGGTAAGTTATTCGACGACTATCACGCCAGCCGCGTGTTGCCCGGTTTTCATCCCGACAGCAAATTGCGTATGCTCATGCAGCTAAGCGATTGCGCCGAGATAATAATTGTAATCAGTGCCTTAGACATTGAGAAAAACAAGGTGCGTGGCGACCTGGGCATAACCTACGACGAGGATGTGTTGCGCCTGCGTGGCGAATTCGAGAAAGTGGGGCTATACACCTCGTATGTGGTAATCACCCACTACAATGGCCAGAACAGTGCCGATGTGTATCGTGCTCGCCTTGAGCGTATGGGCATAAAGGTGTGCTATCACTACACCATCGACGGATATCCCAACAATGTGGAACTTATTAATTCCGACGACGGTTTCGGCCGCAACGACTTTGCCGAAACCTCGCGCCCTCTTGTAGTGGTCACTGCGCCCGGACCGGGTAGCGGCAAGATGGCTGTGTGCCTGAGTCAGATTCACCACGAGCGTAAGCGCGGCGTGAAAGCCGGATATGCCAAGTTTGAGACTTTCCCGGTGTGGAATCTCCCGTTGAAACATCCCGTGAATGTGGCTTACGAAGCCGCTACTGCCGACCTCAACGACGTGAACATGATCGACCCGTTCCACCTCGAGGCCTATGGAAAGATTGCCATCAACTATAATCGCGATATTGAGATTTTCCCGGTGCTCAACGCCATATTCGAGGATGTGAGCGGCGTGAATCCATATAAGTCGCCCACCGATATGGGTGTCAACATGATTGGTTTCTGCATGAGCGACGAAGATGTGTGCAGCAATGCCGCCCGCGACGAGATAATACGCCGATACTACTCTGCGCTAAACCGCCTTGCCGTGCGTGGCGACAATGAAAACGAGGTGAAAAAGATAGCCTTGCTGATGAAACAGGCGCGCCTGACCACCGAGTATCGCCGTACTACAGTGGCCGCACACGAACGAAAGGAACTCACAGGCCTCGCTTCGGCCGCTATCGAATTGCAGGACGGTACCATCATAACAGCCCGCTCAAGCGAACTGCTTGGCCCTTGCGCTGCGCTGTTGCTCAATGCAACCAAGCACCTGGCCGGTATTCCGCATGAGGTGAAGCTGATTCCGCAGGCGATGATTGAGCCCATTCAGCGCACAAAGGTCGATTTCCTCCATGGCCACAACCCGCGCCTGCACACCGATGAGGTGCTGGTGGCATTGTCAATGCTCTGCATTACCGATGAAAACTGCCGACGTGCCCTTGAGCAGTTGCCAAAGCTCGAAGGCTGCCAAGTACACTCAACTGTGCTGCTCAGCGAGGTCGACCGAAAGACTTTCAAGCGCTTGCGCATCGATCTTACTTGCGACCCTGACCGCACAGTATAGACAGATGCTAATAACGACATACGATACGCCCGGGCGATTTTGAGTCGCTCGGGCGTCTGTTTATTGTTTTGGTGCTGAAAAACAGTGGCTTATTTGCTGTTTATTCCATTTCGCCCCAATGTAGTTTGGCGAGAGTGGCTTTTTTTGACGGCTTATTTCTTTGAGGTCATGATGCCGAGAATCATCCTGTCGGTCTGGGTCATTCCTTCTCGGCCTATCTTCACCAGATTGCGGATGGTCTGGTCGACATCGTCATCGATTATTCCCTCGAGAGCACCCACCGACTGCCCGTCCATTGCCACCATGGCCGACACCACAGCCGTGGCAACACCACTCGACAGCTTCAACGCACAGCTTGGCTTGGCGCCATCGCAAATCATACCGGTAAGGTTGGCCACCATGTTTTTCACCGTGGCTGCCACCTGATTGTAATCACCACCCATGAGATAGCACAGGCCAGCCGATGAACCAGTGGCGGCAACCACACAGCCACACAGCGCCGACAGGCGTCCGAGGCTTTGCTTGATGTATACTGCAGTTAGGTGGCTCAGGGTGAGGGCGCGGATGGTCTGTTCCTCGCTGGCAAAGTTCTCTTCGGCATACACTACAACCGGCATGGTGGCGGCAATGCCTTGGTTGCCCGAACCGCTGTTGCTCATCACCGACACCGGAGCACCGCCCATGCGGGCATCGCATGCTGCCGAGGTGTACGACAGTATCCTCGAGAATGTGCTGTCGCCCATAATCTTACGTTGGCGTTCCGAGTGGAGTGTGCGGCCTACATGATGGCCGTAAGGGTCCATCAGGGCCCATTCAGCTGCAGCCTTGTTGAGTCGCCGTGTCTCGAGCATAAAGTTGATTTCGTCGAGAGGAGTGCTCATGGCAAAATCCCACACTATGCGCATCGATAGTTCAGGGCATTCGCACTGCTCTTCGGATGTGGCGGCCTTCTTGGCTTCGCCGATGGCTGTACCGTCGCGTTCCTCGAGCACGAAACTGCAGTGCGAGGCCTGGATTACTGCTCGCCCACTATGTCCGTTACCCTCGACTGTTACATCGATATACAGCATATCGGGGGCATCCTCGGCAAGTGTTATACCTATTATATTCTTATCTACGAGTGTCTTGCCGATTTCCACGGCATCAGCATCGACACCCGACAGGGCCTCGAGTCCAAGTTCCGATTTGCCTATTACAGCTCCAAGAGCCACGGCTATCGGCAGGCCAATCATCCCTGTCCCCGGGATGCCTACACCCATTGCATTTTTTATGATGTTGCCGCTCAGGTGGCAGTTGATGGCCTCGATTTCGTTATAGCTGATGCAGGCTAATTCTCGTGCCCGTGCAGTGGCAAGTGCCACTGCCACCGGCTCTGTACATCCGGTGGCTGGTACCACCTCGCGCTTGAGAAGGCTTATTATGCTATCTTTCAATGTCTCATTCATTTGGCTTATGGTTTTGCGGCGATACCGTTTGCAGGCTCGCAACTGCAAATTTAATGGTAAAACCTGATTTTACAATCATTTCTCTTCCGAAACTTCATGCATTGTAGTGTGGCTTAGCTACTTTGGTAACCTATGATTTATTGAACAGCTACTGTTAGCCGAATTATCACGCTTTTTGCTTGTCATTCCACTATCTTTTCATAAGATATGCTGCATCTTGGTAGAACAAATCAAGTAAACTTGATTGTTCTGCACTCGATTTGCACTATCTTTGCAAAAGATTCTTACGACATACAAAACTCTTCAATAACCAAACATGAATTACCAGAAAATCAACCGAATCATTGCCATTGCAATTGTATGGCTTGCCGCATCGACGGCTCTGCATGCTGCCGGTTTCAATGCCCGCAGCTACATCAAGCTTGCCTCCGACAATACAGCTTATTTGTCGAAGCGACCTGCTGCCGAGCAGCGCCTGTTCCGCTCCGCTGTCATCGAAAAGAAAATCAACGAAGTTAAACTCCTCCTTGCTGAAAACAAATATCTGGCTTGGATGTTCGAGAACTGTTTCCCGAATACCCTCGACACCACTGTCCACTACGACGGTGCCGACGACACTTTCGTCTACACCGGCGATATTGCTGCCATGTGGCTGCGCGACTCGGCCGCACAGGTGTGGCCTTATGTGCAGTTTGCCAACGACGACCCGCAGCTGAAGCAGATGCTCCACGGTGTTATCATGCGACAGTTGCGCAGCATTATTATCGACCCATATGCCAATGCATTTAATCCCGGCCCGAAAGACGACAACGAATGGGCTTCGGACATCACCGACATGAAGCCCGAACTCCACGAACGCAAATATGAAATCGATTCGCTTTGCTATCCGCTGCGCCTTGCTTACCACTATTGGCAGGTTACCGGCGACGCCTCGGTTTTCGGTAAAGAATGGATTGATGCCATGCAGGCTATTCTTCGAACATTCCGCGAGCAGCAACGCAAGGGTGGCGACCGTGGCCCTTACCACTTCCAGCGCCGTACCGACCGCCAGTTCGACACCGTTTGCAATGGTGGCTATGGCGCTCCTGTGAAGCCTTGCGGCCTTATTTGCTCATTCTTCCGCCCATCCGACGATGCCTGTACATATCTATATCTTGTGCCATCAAACTTTATGGCTGTGTCGTCGCTGCGCAAGGCTGCGGAGATTCTCACAAAGGTTAATGCCAACACCGAATTGGCGGCACAATGTACAGAACTTGCCGACGAGGTCAGCAAAGCACTTCAAATTTATGCCGTTTATAATCATCCCGAATTTGGCCCTGTATATGCCTACGAGGTTGATGGCTTCGGCAACCACAACCTGATGGACGATGCTAATGTGCCGTCGCTGCTGGCTATGGCTTATCTGGGCGATGTCGATGCGAGCGATCCAATTTACCAGAACACCCGCCGCATGGTGTGGAGTGACAGTAATCCTTACTATTTCAGCGGCAATGCCGGTCAGGGAATTGGCGGGCCGCATATCGGTTACGACATGGTGTGGCCAATGTCGATAATGATGAAGGCATTCACCAGCACTGACGATACCGAGATTCGTCAATGCATTGAGATGCTGATGCGCACCGACGCCGGTACAGGCCTTATGCACGAATCGTTCAACAAGGACGACGCCAACAACTACACCCGCCCATGGTTCGCTTGGCAGAACACCCTCTTTGGCGAACTGATTATCAAACTTATCGACGACGGCAAACTCGACATTCTTCTCCAAGCCCGTCGTTAATTCTCTTTTGAAAGCATGACGCCCAACCGACAATTTAGTCAGTTGGGCGTCGTGCTTTAGTATTATGTCATCAATACAGGTTGAAGCCTTGTGTGGAGAACAGTTCTGACAGCTGGCGGTTGTTGTCGCTGTTGAACACCACCACCGAGGTGCCGTCGTCGGTTGATGCGGCAAACGAGTAGATGTAGTTTATGCGCACATCGTGATAAGCCAGCATGGTCAGCACTTTGTTGAGCGCCCCCGACTCATTCTCAAGCTTTACACCCACAACCTCGCTCTCTTGTACCGGATAGTTGTGGTTCCGCAATATGTCGATGGCAAGGTCAGAACGTTTTACCACAATCCGAAGAATGCCGAAATCGCTGGCGTCGGACAGGCAGAATGCCTGTATGTTGATTCCGTGGCGGGCAAGTATCGATGTGATTTTCGAGAAACTTCCTGCCTTGTTTTCTATGAATATTGACAATTGACGTAACATAAACCTACAGAATTGTTGATTGTGCCAACCGTTTGGCCGATTTGCTTTCAAATTTGTTGTGCAAAGTTAATAATATTTGTCAAATTGTCAAAATTTTGCTTAGTCTTGTAATATTATTACATCAAATCGTTCCCCGCAAAGAAAAAAGCAACAGGACCTCATCTTGGTCCTGTTGCCGTATAATAGGCCCTAAAGCCTATGGCATGAGATGTCAGAATTTAGCATCGGCCATATTTCCGCTTTCAATGAAAGCCTGGTGGAAAGCGAATGCCGATTTAAGTGTGTGAGGTGTGTGTCCACCCTTGGCAAGCTTCAGATAGTCGCGAAGCAACGGACGGTAGCTTGGGTGTGCACAGTTCTCGATGATGGTTTCAGCACGCTGCAACGGGTCTTTGCCGCGGAGGTCGGCGATACCTTGGTCGGTGATGAGCACGGCCACTGAGTGTTCGCTGTGGTCGAGATGCGACACCATCGGCACGATGTTGCTGATGAGTCCTCCCTTGGTTATTGATGGGCAGCTGAAAATCGATACGTAAGCGTTGCGGGTAAAGTCGCCCGAGCCGCCGATACCGTTCATCATCTTGGTGCCGAGCACGTGGGTTGAGTTGACGTTACCAAATATGTCGGCCTCGAGGGCGGTATTCATCGAGATGATGCCCAGTCGGCGCACTATTTCTGGGTTGTTTGATATTTCTCCCGGGCGGATTAGCACCTTATCGCGGAAGAAGTCGATATTGCCGAAGAATTCATGCAAGCCGTCGTCGCTGAGCGAGAGCGAGCAAGTGCTGGCAAACGTACATTTTCCCTGTTCCATGAGTTTGAGAACTGAGTCTTGCACAACTTCGGTGTACATTGTGAAAGCAGGAATGGTGGCATCGGCGGCAAGCCCCGAGAGAACTGCATTAGCAACATTTCCTACACCCGACTGTAATGGCAGGAATTCTTTTGGCAGACGGCCGGCCTTCAGTTCGCTGGCAAGGAAATGACACACATTGGCACCAATCTGCATGGTGGTTTCATCGAGCGGTGAGAATGGAGCCACATGGCCAGGGTTGTCGGTGCGTACGATGCCCACAATCTTCTTGGGGTCAACCTTCAGCACTTCGCTACCTATGCGGTCGCTGGGTTTGTATACAGGAATCTCGCGGCGATACGGTGGGTCGAGTGGCATATACACATCGTGCAAGCCACGAATCTTCGGGTGGATGGTCGAGTTGAGTTCGATGATAATCTTTTCGGCCATCATCGCAAATGTTGGCACGTTACCAACACCGGTGCCAAGCACTATCTCGCCGTCCTCGGTCACATCCTGTGCCTCGATTATGCACACGTTGATTTTGCCGAAGAAGCCGTAGCGCAGCTTCTGGGCAAGTTCTGAAAGGTGAGCATCGGCATAATGAGTACGGCCACTGTTCATCGACTTTCTCAGGTCGGGGCACGACTGATAAGGTGTGCGGAAATTCAATGCGTCGGCGCGGGCAAGAGCACCGTCGGTATAGTCGTTGGTCGACGCTCCGGTAAACAGGTTGATTTTAAACGGATTGCCTTTGGCATGCTCTGCTGTGGCTTTGTCGGCGATTGCTGTAGTAACCACTTTCGGCGTTCCCGATGCGGTAAAGCCTGAGAGTCCTACATTGTCTCCATTCTTAACGAAATCAGCAGCTTCTGGTGCTGTAATAAATGGTATCGACATATTAGTTTGAGGTTTTAGGTATAATGTTGTAAATTAGAATTTCGTTTTCAATATCTCGCTTGCTATTATTGCCTTGCGCCAATCGTGCTCGGTTGAGGCGAAATGCGACGCCTCGATGCTGTAGGGGTCGCTGGCACTGATGTCATCGCTCCCTGTGGTGGTTTGCCGCTTCACTTCGTGCATTGGAATGAACGGCTTAGGTTCTGCTGCAGGCTTTGCATCGTCAACCGGAATGGGTGGCATCATCGTAATTGTTTCCCGACGTGTAGCAGGTGCTACGGCCTGACGTTGCACCACAGGCTTTGCTGCCTGCCGTTGTTGCCCGGAAGCAGTTCGGGGTGGGGGCGTCGTTGCTTTCTGCTTTGGCTTTTTCTTTCCGCCAAATGCGCTCAGCAATATGCCGCCTACCACTACCACAAAGGTTATTATGTCGTCAAATTCCATCGTCGTGCAATTACAACCCAAAATTAGCATTATATTCCTATTTCTCAAAATCTATATGGCTAAATTATTTTCCCCTTTTCCCACGCGGCGGTTTTAGTTGATGTTATTTTCAATTTATACAATATATCTGCAATTGGTTGTTAGCCGATTGCATCGTTTTTTGTATTTTTACACCGCCGAAGTTGCTTTCGTAGCTTTGACAGACACTTTTCAATAACCAAAATATAACCTACAAACCTTGTAGCATGAATTCATTAAAAAAGTTATCACTTGTTGCCATATCATTTGTGTTGGCAATGGCGTCGGCCGATGGTGCCGAACGCAGCATAAAAATCAACCGCCAGTATCTTAACTTCCCGGTTTCGCACTCCCTCGAGCGCAAGGCCATGACATTCACTGTAGATGGTCGAAAGGAAAGCCGCTCGGTTATCCG
The DNA here is from genome assembly GCA_016292745.1 of Muribaculaceae bacterium. GTDB lineage: Bacteria > Bacteroidota > Bacteroidia > Bacteroidales > Muribaculaceae > SFRY01. The sequence continues at coordinate 8,145 of JAEDFO010000060.1, forward strand.
TTTGGCCGAGGGTGCTGCCGACTATTGGACATTCCGCGACGTGAGTCAATTGAGGGGAAAGACCATCAAGATAACTTATGAAGGTAGTCAGAAGGCTCTCGACAACATTGTGCTTGCCGATTCAATCATGGGCGGGTCGATGATTTACCACGAAAGCAGCCGACCGCAATATCATTTTACCACCCGTCGCGGATGGATTAACGACCCTAACGGCCTGATTTTCTATCGTGGCAAATACCATATGTTCTACCAGCACAATCCATATGAGCGCGATTGGGAAAATATGCACTGGGGCCATACGGTTAGTACCGACCTGATTCACTGGGATGAGCAGCCATTGGCATTGCATCCCGACGAAATCGGAACAATGTTCTCTGGTACGGCCGTTATCGACTACTCCAACACCTCGGGCTTTGGCCGTGGAAAGGATAATCCGGCATTTGTGGTGTTCTACACTGCCGATAGCCCTTCGGCCCAACGCCAATGCATGGCTTATAGCCTCGACGAAGGCCGCACATTCACAAAATATGAAGGGAACCCCATTATCGATTCGCACGAGAAATGGCAGAGCCATGACACCCGCGACCCGAAAGTGCTTTGGTATGCTCCAGGCAAGCATTGGTCGATGGTGCTCAACGAACGCGACGGACACTCAATTTACACTTCTTCCAATCTCAAGGACTGGACTTATCAGAGCCATCTCACTGGCTTATGGGAATGCCCCGAGCTGTTCGAACTGCCGGTCGAGGGAAATCCGTCGGAACGGAAATGGGTGATGTGGGGTGCATCGGGAACCTACATGGTGGGCGATTTCGATGGAAAGGTATTTACACCAATAACTCCTAAGCAACAGAATCTTATCGGCAGCGCCTATGCGGCACAGACTTTCAGCAACATCCCTCAGTCGGATGGACGTGTCATCAAGATGGCATGGTCGCGCCTTGGGTTTGGCGATGCTCCATTCAACGGATTGATGCTTCTGCCGCAGGAACAGGTGCTCGTTCGCACCCATTTCGGCGGCTGGCAGCTGCTCAGCCGCCCGGCTCGCGAAACAGAGAGCATTTTCACCCTTGCCGAGCAGGGCGAAAACCTTACTGCCGACCAGGCAAATGCATTGCTGAGCCGGCATAACAGCGATTTGCTGAGAATTCGTTTCACTATCGAGCTGACATATGCCATCGATGCTGGCTTGAGCTACAACGGGCAGCGTCTGGTGGATTACGATATGAATTCCAACCGCCTCAACGGACAGTTCTATGCGCCAGACGTGCCAGGTTCTATGCTATTAACTGCCGACGTGTATGTCGATCGTAGCGTAGTCGAAGTGTATGCCGACGGTGGCCGTATGTCCGATTCGTTCAGTCTCAAAAGCCCTGCAACAAACACTGATGGCTATAGAATCTTCGGCAAAGACGTGAAAGTGAAGAAGCTTGAGGTGTTCAATGCTTCAAGCATCTGGGAATAATCATGATTTTCGTTGTCACCGACGGTTAGTAGCCGTCGGTGCGACGTACTGTTTCATACAATGTGGCGTAGTCGACAAGCGGATTATCTGTGAAGATGGCTGCCACATTGGCCGCCTTGTCAATAACGTAGATGCGGGGTATTAGAGTCAAGGCAAACATATTGTACACCGTGCGGTCTGCTTGGGGTGAGAATGGGAGTGTAAGCCCCTCCGATTCCCAGTATTTGCTCACCGACATTTCGTTTTCCTCTCGGCTGATGCACACCACCGGGTATTTCGGATTCTCGTCGTAGAATCGTTGTATCACCGGCAGTTCCTTGCGGCAATCACTGCACGATGTGTTGAAAAACACTATCAGCGACACCTTGTTGGTGAAATCTTCGTTCGTTATTTTTCGGCCGTCATTCATTATAATGTCGAAGGTAGGCAGTGGGTCGCCCTGGTCGAGCACTTCTTCGTATTGGGGGGGATAGCTGTCATAATCGTCGTTGATGCATGAGGTGCATATCATCAAAGCCAGCAGCATGGCTGTGATGATAACTCTTATGCCTGGTTTAACAATCATAGTTGTAGCTATTTTGTTGTAATTTCCAAAGTTATTAATCCATTTCCGAAATAGCAAGCAAAATATGTGCTTTATCAGGAAATCGGACACTTATTTGGCTATTTATTATTAATTTCGTGTTGCAAACAACTGATTTTGTGCTATGCTTCATCGTTTCACTTCCGACATTTCATCTATACCGGTTCCCGAGGTGTTCAACAATCCGTTCGATTATGTTCCCCACGAACTGTGTAAGGTGGCTGCTGCTGAACTGCAATCTTATCTCGGCAACCATCCCGAACTTTGTCGTGAGGGGAAGATGTTCGGCGTGCTGGTGGTGAGGTGTGCCGATGGCTCGCTGGGGTGGTTGGCCGGTTTTTCGGGCAACATCAACCATCGTAATCGCTATCCGTTTTTTGTCCCGCCGGTATTCGATTTGCTCGATGCCGATGGCTTTTTCGTAAAGGATGAGGCAGAACTCGATGCGGTGAATGCACGCATTGCTGCCATTGAACGCAGCGAAGAACTTGCCGTAGCACGTCGCAATCTTGCCGTAGCACGGTGCCATGCCGACAGCTGTCTCGACGACCTGAAGCGTCGGTTTGCAGCAGATAAGGTTCGTCGCGATGCTTTACGCGCCCAGGGCGTTGATGCCGATACTGAGAGACGACTGATTGCCGAAAGTCAGTTTCAGAAAGCAGAACTCAAGCGTGTGCGCCAGCGATTGGCTGCCGAAGTGGCTGTAGTGCAGGCTCGTGTCGATGAGTTTGACAATGAGGCACTTCGCCTGAAAGCATATCGCAAGGAACGCTCAGCCGAGGTGCAACGCCACATTTTCTCGTCGTTTGTAATGCTCAATGCCCGTGGCGAACGACGTTCGCTGCTCGAAATCTTCAGCCACACTCCGCAAGGGATACCACCCGCTGGTGCTGGAGAGTGTGCCGCACCAAAGATGCTTCAGTATGCCTATCTGAATGGAATGTTGCCGCTGGTGATGGCTGAGTTCTGGTGGGGCGATTCACCAGCCTCCGAGGTTCGTCACCATGCTCATTTCTACCCGGCGTGTGTGGCCAAGTGCAAGCCGATTCTCGGATTTATGCTTCAAGGTCTCGATGTGGAGCCTGAACGCCGTTGCAGCGATAACCATGACATTAAAGTACTGTATGACGACCCTTGGTTGCTTGTCGTCGACAAGCCTGCCGGCATGCTCAGTGTGCCAGGACGTATCGATGCTACTTCGGTGTGGCATAAGGTGCAGCATTCCCGCTCGAGCAATAGCCCTATGGCTGTGCATCGCCTCGATATGGACACATCCGGTGTGCTTGTGTTTGCCAAGGACATTAACACTTATCGTGTGCTGCAGCGTATGTTTGCGCGCCGTGAGGTCCGGAAAACTTATATCGCAGTGCTCGACGGCATTGTTACCGCTGATTCCGGAACCATTGAACTGCCTTTGCACGCCGACCCTTTGCATCGCCCTCGACAGTGTGTCGATTTCGAGCGCGGAAAGCCTGCTGTTACTGATTTCCGGGTGATAATTCGTTCGGACGATACCACAACTGTGGAGTTCATCCCTCACACTGGTCGCACGCATCAGCTGCGTGTGCATGCTGCACATCGTTTGGGATTGAATACGCCTATTGTTGGCGACCGTCTATATGGCCGACGCCAATCGCAGAGGCTTTACCTGCATGCGCTGCGAATCGAACTGCAGCATCCGGTAACAGGCGACTTGCTGTCTGTGGAGTCGCCTCTGCCATGGAAATCAGAATAGTACAGTTGCCACAACGTGGCGTGGTCCGCCGTAGTCGCGGAATTCACATAGATATATCCCTTGCCAAGTACCCAGATTAAGCTTGCCGTTGCTTATGGGTATGCTGATTGAGCATCCCACCACGCTCGATTTAATGTGCGCCGGCATGTCGTCGGCTCCCTCATATGTGTGGGTGTAATATGGCTCGTTTTCGGGAAAAGTGTGGTCGAGCGAGGCATTGAGGTCGCGGCGAACACCGGGGTCGGCGTTCTCGTTTATGCTCAATGCTGCCGACGTGTGCTTCACAAAAAGCTGCAACACACCGCATTGCGGCAATTCGGGCAGATGGCTCAGCACTTCAGCGGTGACGAGATGGCACCCCTTTGGCCGTGCTTTCAGCGTGAATTCGGTTTGTGTAGCTCCCATCAGTTAAGATTCATGTCAACTTTATGATAACGGTATCCAAGGGCATACAGAGTGACGCTTACACCTATGTTGAACATCAGTTCGGTGGTTTTTGCAAACATCTGGAAGGCCTCCACACTTTGGGGTGCAATTCCTTCCTTGCGTATCAGGCTCAGCGCCAGTTCGGCGCATTCCTGTGCCAGGCGAGTGAGTTCCTGCTGGCGGGTGGGGTTGTTCTTCAGCTCAAGGATATCCTCGAGTATATGTTCGTCCATGCAGTCGAAGCCGCGCACATCGCGCAAGTGTGTATATAGGTCTGGAACAGCCTTGGCCTTTTCCCAGTCGGTGTCCCACATCTTTGCTGCGCCCATGCCGTAAAACATTGCCCACGCAATCGATACGGTTGGATATTTGGCTATTTCCGGCACTGCATTTACCATATATTCCGGAGCCGATTTGCTCCAGCATTCCTTCAGTTCGTCGATGTCGTAAAGTTGTCCGCCCAGAAAGTTCTTCGAGGTGCAGAGTTCTATAAGTTGCTTTTGCAGCCGTTCAACATACGGCCCTGAATACCATTTCATCTCTTTTTGTCGTTTTGCTTTGCAAAGTTAGTGATTTCCCACGACATTCTCCGTGAAAAACTTGCCCAGAACGATAACCTGATTGATTATGAACAATTCCCGTGGCTCGGGTGTTGCTATTATTGACTATTTTGAGTATTTTCGTGCTGTGAACAGGCCATCGAGGCCACATTATCATGGTTATATGAACAATTCCCGTGGCTCGGGTGTTGCTATTATTGACTATTTTGAGTATTTT
>JAEDFO010000061.1 GCA_016292745.1 Muribaculaceae bacterium
AAGATTATCTAACTGAATATATCATGAATATCACCAATCGTTTAAAATCGATGCTTGTAGTTGCCATATGTGCAATGTGTGGCTCTCTGGCTTGTGCTCAAGAGTCGTATGTCGATATCTCCATCGACGGCGAGTTGGCTTGCCGTATAAATCAGAATTTCAACCGTCTTGAAACAACTAAATACCTGCCCGACAATGTTTTTCTCACCGAAGAACAGTCAGGCTATTGGCCGGGCGATACTGAGGGCCGCACAATCCTCGGCTTGGTGTGCGACGCCCGCGCTTCGCACCGTTCGCCTAAGTATCTTGCCGAAATCATTCGTCGCATACCGGCTCATCTGAACGCCAAAGGTTATTTCGGTACTATTTATCCCGGAAAGATGAACGAGCAGCAACTCTCGGGCAATGGTTGGGTGTTGCGAGGCTTGTGTGAATACTATCAGTGGTGCGGCGACGATTCTGTGCTCCCGATTATTAAGAGTATTGCACATAACCTCTTTGTTGCCGGACAGGGCGAGTACGCTAAATATCCCATCGACTATGCCGAGCGCAAAAAGATGCAAAGTGAAGGCGCCGAGTCGGGTAATATTGCCACTACCATTGGCAACTGGATGCTATCCACCGATATCGGTTGTGTGTTCATCGGCATGGAAGGCCTTATCCATGCCTATGATGTGGTGCCCGATGCCGAGATCAAAGCCACAATCGACGAACTCATTGCCCGGTTCCTACAAATCGACGTAATTGCCATCAAGGCGCAGACTCACGCCACTCTGACTGCTTGCCGTGGCTTGATGCGTTATGCCGAAATCACTGGCCAACAGTCTTTGGTGGCCGAGGCGGAGAAGCGTTGGATGCTGTATAAAAAGTATGGAATGACCGAGAACTATGCCAACTACAACTGGTTCATGCGCTACGACACTTGGACCGAGCCGTGTGCCATTGTCGATTCGTATATGCTGGCCATTCAGCTTTGGCTGGCTACAGGCAAGTCGGAGTATCGCGACGATGCCGAGCTGATTTACTACAACGCTTTGTGCCATGCTCAGCGATATAACGGTGGCTTTGGCTGCGACAAATGTCCGGGCAATGCCATTGGTAGCCCATTGCTGGCTGTAAGTGCTGATGAAGCTCATTGGTGCTGCACAATGCGTGGTGGCGAGGGCCTTGGCGCGGCTGCCCGGTATGCCTACAGGCTCGATATCAACGATTTATATGTGTCGTTCTTCCATTCTGGCTCCATATGCATTGTCGAAGACAATCGCCGTTTCGAAATGCGACAAACTGCCGATTATCCTTTCGGTAACAACATCCGGTTTGTGGTCGACGACAATTCGCGGGGCATCACTTCGCTCCGTTTGCCAATACCGCATTGGATGGCCGATGTGGCGATAAATGTCAATGGAAAGCCATTGGAGTGTACTGTTGAGAATGGTTTTGCCATTGTGGCACGCAAATTCCGCCGTGGCGATGTTGTAAGCCTCGATTTTTCGCTTCGCACATATCTTGTTCCAACGCTCAATGCCCAGAACACCCAAATGGGGCAGAATCGCGCTTTCTATGGCCCGCTGATGCTCGGATGTGAGAATGCCTCGGATGTCAGAATACCATCGGCCGATGATATCACCTCGGCAGGATTCTTTACCTTTGGCGTTGCGGGTAGCAATGCTCGGCTAACACCGCTATATCACCTTATGGACAGCAAGGTGTGGAGCGATGGAAACTACAGCAAGCAGATTCTGTTTTAATAGTTAAGCCACAGGCGGAACGCTGCCAGTCGGCTGTCGCTGCATAGGTGATTTTATTCTCCGAATAGAAGTAGGCTATGTCCTCAACCTGAAGCGACCAGAAACGGGTGCCGTCCGAAATCATGAAACGGTTACGGTATTTCTTCCCATTGCTCATCAAGGTGTCCAGCAGATTGTTCAGGTAGTTCTCGTCAACCAACATCCCACGCTGGTGCATCCCCTCGTATTTGGCTATGGCATCGGACAGACGTTGCTCGTCAACCGGCTTGAGAATATAGTCGATGCTGTTAACGGTGAAATTCAGACCATAAATAATGTCAAACTTAAAGTAACAATGTCCTCTGCCATTGTCGTAATGCTGCTTATGGTTTGGTCTCGAAAGGCGGCATTCTGTAACATTCTGAAATCAATCAATCCAATTCATCTTTCACTTGAATTACGGTTAGTTTAGAGAGTGTGATAACGCATATGTTATTTTTAAAAACGACCCCAATTTATGCATCATTCTTTAATCGCGTTTAATGATATTTGACCAACGCCCTTATTTGCTTGCTGAACCGCCTTTTCCGGCCGACGAAATATATGCATTGCGGGCAGCACCGGGGATTATTCCATCGATGCAGCCCGCGGTAGGGTGGCTGGTTCCAGCTTTATTTTTCAGTGCCGGTGTAGTCAATCCACACCTTCATTTTCCCGGCTTCGCGGTTGTCCCATGCGTAGTAGGGGATGAGGGTGGCCTCCTGTCCTTCGGCTGTGCTGGCTTTTATTATGGTCATATCGTCGATGCTCACCTTGGCTGTCTCGATGCTGAACTGGGTGGCGTCGGCTACTGTGACGTCGTTGTATGTAGCCTTGTTGTCTACTTCTTCCATACAGTACACCAGCGGACCGCGCTGTATGGCTCGTTTACCTTCGTCGGCTTTCACTCGTGGGTCGGCGGCAACCATCTCTACCGGCATATCCATGTCAATGCTCACCTTTTCGCCTGGCTTGACACCATTGATAACGGCGTAGCCCTTGTCGACCTCTGGTGTCACTGCTTTGTCGCCAACGCTGATGGCGTAGCTCTTGCACCAGCCTGGTATGCGTACTTTAAGCGCTTTGTTCAGTGGCTTCGGCGAGTCAACCACGATTTCGGCATGTCCGTTCCATGGATATTCGGTGGCAATGCTGATGGTGGCTTCCTCTCCGTCGACGTCAATCTTGGCGTTGCTGCCGATGAACAGGTTCACCCACAGCGCATCGGCCGATTGCGCATATATGTAGTTGCCAATCGATGGAAGGAAACGGCTCACTTGGCTGGGGCAGCATGCGCAGCCATACCATGCCTGACGGTGGTGGTTGCCATCCGATTCGAGCGGGTTGACGTAGAAGAAGCGGTCGCCGCTGAGCGATACGCCGGCCAAGGCGCCGTTATACATCGAGCGTTCAAGTACATCGATGTATTTTGAGTCGCCGGTCATCAGATACATACGCTGGTTCCAGTATACCATGCCTATCGATGCACACGTCTCGCAGTATGCCTCTTTGTTCGGTAGGTCATAGTCTTCGGTGAAGCCTTCGTTGTGGGCCGATGAGCCGATGCCGCCGGTGACATACATGTTGCGCAGCACCACGTCGTCCCAAAGTCGGTTGAGCGCATTCACATATGAGGTGTCGTTGCGTAGCACTGCCACATCGGCCATGCCGCAATACAGATACATCGAGCGGACGGCGTGCCCCGAGATGCTGCTGAGCTGGCTCACTGGTATCGAATCCTGATAGTACCTCTTGTTCCAATAGGCCTTGCCGTCAACACTGCCGTGTCCCACACCCTGGCCGTGTCCGTGTCCGCGTTCTTCAAGAAGCCAGTAGGCAAAGTCGCTGTATTTCTGTTCACCTGTAACGGCGGCCAGCTTTACCAGCGCAAGTTCTATCTCTTCGTGGCCGGGAACCCAGTGGCGCTTGTCGGGGCCAAAGGTGTTCATCATATGGTCGGCCATTTTGATGGCAACGTCAAGAAATTGGCGCTTGCCTGTGGCCTTGTAGTAGGCCACGGCGGCTTCGGTCATGTGGCCGGCGCAATACATTTCGTGCTTGTCCATGTCGCCCCAACGCTTGTCCAGTCCGGTAAGGGTATAGAATGTGTTGATATAGCCGTCAGGCTGCTGGGCTGCGGCAAATTTGGCTATCCATTCGTCGGCTTTCTGCTCGAGTTCGGCATTGGGCTGGTTGATAAGGCTGTAGGCTATCCCTTCCATTGCTTTGTATACGTCGGAATCGTCGAAGAATATGCCGGAGTGCTCGCCTTCGTGCTTGGCTGCATTCTCAAAGTTGCGGATACGTCCGGTTTGGTTCTCAATCTGGTCGATGCACACATCGAGCGTGGTGGTGGCATGGCGCTCAAGGCGTGGCTGCCAGAATGAATCGGTAATCTGCACATGTGAGAAGTCGATTTGGTCGATTGGCTTTAGCGACTTGTCGGCATTGTCCGATTGGGTGCAACTGCAAAGCATCATGGCCGATGCCGATAAGGTTAACAGGATTTTTTTCATTTGCTTGTATTTATTTGGTTATCGTTGTTCCAGGTATTATGCCACAAAGTTAAGCAATTATTTGTCACAAGTCAACCGTTATCGACTCTCCTTTGCGGCTTTCGTTGTTGGCGCGGTCGAGGGCGGTCACGGTGTAGGTGAAAGTTCCGTGCTGATTGTCGGGTATGCGGTACTCTGTGCCGTACGTCACGGCTACTATTGCCGATGCATCGCCGATGTCGGCTTTCGTGCCTTTGGCAAAGCGATACACCACAAATGCTTTCTGCTCCTGCATCTTGTCGGAGGTGCTCCGCCGTTTCCACTTCAATTGGCGGTGCCCGTCTGATTTGGCAAGCTTCAGGCTTTTCACCTCCTCGGGTGCAATGCTGTCAATCCATGGGTACGAGGGCACCAAGGCCATGGTGCGCTGTTGGTGCTGTGCCAGAGAGTCGGCAATGCCTTTGTAGTTGTTCACAATCTCGTAGCCCGGCCACCAGCAGTTGCCCTGAACATTCTGCAGCGAGCGCGACAGCCTGATTTTGTGGTCGAGCTGGGTGGGATTCCCGGTAGGGGCGGTGTCGGCCTTGTCCATGGTGGTCTTTATCGATTGCCCGAAGTACATGTGCCGTCCGTTGGCATTGGCGTTCCACCAAGCGGCCAGCACTTGTGTCGATGCTGCTTTGTGCTCAAGTTCCCAGTACAGCTGTGGCATCATATAGTCCACCCAGCCGTTCTTGGTCCACAGCAGAACATCGGCATACAGCGCATCGTAGTTCTGGAGTCCGTTAGTGTCGGAACCTCGTGGGTCGCTCGATTTGTTGCGCCATATGCCGAACGGGCTGATGCCAAGCCTCACCCACGGCTTGGCTTCGGTTATTGTGCGATGCAATTCCTCTATCAGGCGGTTCACATTCTCACGGCGCCAGTCGCCTATATCCTTCTTTTTCCCGTATCGTTTATACGATTTGCTGTCGGGAAATGCCTTTTTCCCCGATGGATAGGGGTAGAAATAATCGTCCATGTGGATGGCATCGACATCGTAGCGTGTCACTATGTCCTTCACCACCTTGCATATGAATTTGCGGTTCTCGGGGATGCCGGGGTCGAAGTATATCTTGCCGTCATACGTCACAAACCGCTCCGGATGCTTGCTGTAGATGTGGCTGCGCGGAAACTTGTCGGTCTTCGAAGTGCTTGCCCGGTAGGGGTTGAGCCAGGCATGAAGTTCCATGCCGCGAGCATGCGACTCGGCGATTATAAATTCCAGCGGGTCCCATTCGGGATTGGGGGCCTTGCCTGACGTGCCGCTCAGAAACTGGCTCCAGGGCTCCAGGGCCGACTTATAGAACGCGTCGGCCTGTGGACGCACCTGAAAAATGATGGCATTTATTCCCGCCATCTTCAGGCTGTCGAGCACATTGCGCAGATAGGCCTGGTTCTCGGCTGTCGTTTGTCGGGCATACTGCCCTTGGAAGACCGTGTGGAGCCATGCCCCGCGAAACTCCCGCTTTGGTGCCTGGCTCATCGCAACGAATATGTTGGTCATTAATACAACCGATATTATTGTCAGAACTGTTCTTTTCATTTTTTTCCTATTTTTTGCAAATATAGCATTTATTCCCGCAGAAAATGATTAACTTTACGGAATTAAGCGAACAATAACCAAATAACCTTATAACGACATGAACATTTCCTTTAAGCATTGTGCTTTCTCTTTGGCTGTATCGCTGCTGTTTTTCCCTGTTTTGAATGCAGCGAAGCCTAATGTCCTCTCTAAATCTGAAATTGCCGACGGATGGAAACTCCTCTTCGACGGTAAGACTCTCAATGGTTGGCGCGATTTCAACGGCTCGGCTCTTACTCAGCCTTGGCACGTCGTCGATGGTTGCATCCAAGCTAACGGCGACGGAAGCGACCTGTCCGGTTACATCGTCACCGACCGACAGTACGATAACTTTATCCTCGACTGGGAGTGGAAACTCGCCTATGGCGGCAACTCCGGCATGATTTACCACGTGGTAGAGGACCCATATTTCAAGGTCCCTTATGTTACCGGTCCGGAATATCAGCTTATCGACAACGATGGCTGGGAGAAAGTGTATGCCCCCAGCAAACTCGAGCCTTGGCAGCGCCTCGGTGTCGACTATGCCATGCATTTGCCCAATCCCGACTCATTGTTTGTTAAGCCTCAAGGAAAATGGAACCGCTCTCGAATCGTTTTCGACAACGGGCATGTGGAGCATTGGCTAAACGGCCACAAAATACTCGAATTCGAGGCTTGGACCGACGACTGGTTTGCTCGTAAGGCAAGCGGTAAGTGGGAGATGGCTCCCGAATATGGTCTCGCTCAACGTGGTGTTATCTGCCTTCAGGATCATGGCTCGCCGGCTTCGTTCCGAAACATCAAAATCAAGGAGTTGCCTCACCGCCAACGCGGCTCCAGCTCGCTGTTCAATGGAAAGGACCTCTCCGGATGGGAGGCCTACGGTACCGAGAAATGGTATGTCGATGCCGAGGGAAATCTGGTGTGCGAAAGTGGCCCCGACAAGCAGTATGGATACCTCGCTACTCGCAAATACTATAACGATTTCGACCTCACTCTCGAATTCAAGCAACTTGCCAACGGCAATTCGGGCGTGTTCTTCCGCTCTTTCGTCGAGCCGCCGGTGAAGGTGCATGGCTGGCAGTGTGAAGTGGCTCCCAAAGGGAACGACACTGCCGGTATCTACGAATCTTATGGCCGTGGTTGGCTCGTGCAGATTCCCGACGAGAAAGAAAACATCATCCGCGAAGGCGAGTGGAACACTCTCCGCCTGCGTGTCGTTGGCGACCGTGTCCAGACGTGGCTCAACGGCCAGCCAATGGTCGACATCACCGATGCCAAGATTGGCGCCGCTCAAGGTCGAATAGCTCTGCAGATTCACGACGGCGGTGGCATTAAGGTGCAATGGCGCAACATACGTATCACTGAACTCTAATCAAAATTCGCATTTATATTATGAGTATTGACAGACGTCATTTTCTTAAAGTAGGTGGGGCAGCGGCATTGTTTACGCTTGTCCCGCGCAAGGTGCTCGGTGGCCCGGGGTATGTGGCTCCGAGCGACCAGCTCACCAAGGGCATTATCGGTGTGGGCGGTATAGGCCGTAGCAGCTACCATTTCACCAGCGATGAGGCTTGTCGCCTTGTGGCTGTGTGCGATGTCGACTCCGACCATCTCCAAAAGGCTGTCGAAATGGGAAAGCAGAAATTTAAAACCACGCTTCAGACCTATCACAACTACCGCGACCTTATCCACGACCCTAACGTTGACATCGTGCACATAGCCACTCCACCACACTGGCATGGTATCATGGCGGTCGAGGCTGCCGAAGCCGGAAAGGATATTTGGTGCGAGAAGCCTATGACCCGAACCATCGGCGAAGGAAAGCGTGTCGTAGAAGCGGTTAAGCGTAACGGCCGTATTTTCCGCCTAAACACTTGGTTCCGTTTCACCGATACTTTCTATGGCCTCGGAACTCAAGTGGAATACCTCAAGAAACTCATTGAAAGCGGTATGCTCGGTTGGCCTCTCACTGTCCGTGTGTCGGGTGCAAATGGGTTCGCTTGGAAATTCTTCTGGGTAGGTAAGGAAAACCTTCAGCCTGAAACTGTTCCGGCTAACCTCGACTACGATATGTGGCTCGGTCCGGCTCAGTACAAGCCTTACAACTCTCACCGCGTGCACCAGACCTTCCGCGGATATTGGGACTACGACGGCGGTGGACTCGCCGATATGGGACAGCACTACCTCGACCCGGTGCAGTACTTCCTCGGTAAGGACAACACTTCGCCTGTTAAGGTTGAGGTCGATGCGCCGCAGCAGCATCCCGATGCTTGCGGTATATGGCGTAGCATTACCTACACATATGCCGATGGTTGCAAGATTATTCTTGAAGGCGAGGGCTTTGAGAGCTCCGGAAAGGTGCCGTATCTCGAAGGCCCGAACGGCAAGGTATATCGTGGTTTCGAATGCGAAATCGGTGGAAAACCGGTGCCCGAAATCATGAACCTGCTCATGGAACTGCCTGACCCCGAACCGCAGAACACCGATTTTCTGAAGTGTGTGCGCAATCGTGAGCGCTTTGCGCTCGACGAGGTTCGTGGCCATCACAGTGCCACAGTGGTAAACATGGCTGTGTGTGCCCTGCGCCTCAACCGTACCCTGAATTTCGACCCTGAACGTCAAGTGTTTGTTAACGACGATGCCGCCAACCGTCTGCTCGAGCAGCCGATGCGCCGTCCTTGGAAAATTTAATTTCTACCGACTGTCATGAACAAAAGATTAATCATACTGTTGACGGCTGTCGTTTCGATTGCCTCAATATTTGCCCAGGATTCGCGGCAACGCTCCAATTCAACTATCATTGCCGATGCTTTGGCTCAGCTCCCGGCTCAGGACGAGGCTTCTTTTGCTGCTGCTATGGCCGATATTGCCAATACCGGCTCTCAGGGCATTGTGGAGTTGGCCGATATGCTTGTGCCTGCCGATAAAGGGAAAAATGCCACCATTGAATATGCCATCAATGGCATTGTTAACTATGTGTGCCGCGACGGACACGATGCCGAGCGTGCCATGGTGCGAAAAGGACTTGCCGATGCCATCGCTCGTTGCTCCGACAATCCTAACCGTGCTTTCCTATTCTCCCAGTTGTCGCTTTGCGCTACTGCCGACGATGCTTCGCTTATTGCCGGATATCTCTCCGACGATTATCTTGCCGATTGGGCTGTGCGTGCCCTTGCTGCTATGCAGGGCATTGATGGCCTGGTGCTCGACCTCATCCGAAACGAGGCTGCCCCACGTAGTTCGCTGGCATATCTGGCCTACGAGAAGCGTCTAAGCGAGGCCGAGCCTATTCTTCTCGGATGGCTCGACGGCGCCGATGCTGTTACTGCCAACGCTATCTACAATGCTCTCGGTGTGTGTGGCTCGAAGGCTTCAATAAAGGCCCTTGGTAGTGCTGCCGCCGCTCACATGTATGTGCAGGACGCAAGCGAAGCCACCCAATCATATGTGGCTTTGCTCAATAATATCGCTGCCGGTCCCGATGCCAAGAAGGCTGTAAAGCCTGCCGAGAAGTTGCTCGCGGCTTCTGCCGGTTCCGATGTAAAGGTCGGTGCGCTCGAGGCGCTGTTTGCTGCAAATGCCTCAAAGGTGAAGCCTGCGGTGCTTAGCGCTTTGAATTCCGACGACCGCAAATACCGTGTGGCTGCCCTGAAACTCGCTGTTCCTTATCTTTCGCCCGACCTCGAGGCTCAGCTGGGCAAGGTGCTTGGCTCTCCTGCTGCCAATGCCGATGCCAAGACCGACATAATAAACTGGATGGGCGATTACAAGGTGGTGTCGCAGCTCGATGCCATCCTTGCCAATGTCGATGCCGACAATGATGAGCTGGCACTTGCCTCAATCAAGGCTGCCGGTCGAATCGGCGGCGATAAGTCGCTCGATGTGCTGGTGGCTGCCCTGGGCGGAAAGCATTCCGATGCTGCTCAATCGGCTCTCGTAAGTTTCCATGGCAATATCAACGACAAGGTCATTGCTCTTCTCGACCAGTCGGATGAAAAGCGTGTGGCAGCGTTGCCGGTGGTTGTGGCTCGCCGCATCACTTCCGTGGCCGACAAGGTGCTGACGCTTACTGCATCGCCTAATGAAGATGTGAAAAAGGCGGCTTACAAGGCGCTTGCCGGTGTGGTGACTCGCGACTATTTCGACCGCCTCTGCACTTTGGCTGCCAATTCCGACGGTGAATACCGAAAGATGGCACAGGATGCCATGCTCGCCTCGGTGGCTTCGTTGCCGGCCGAGCAGCGCCTGAGACTCGCTGTGGGCAAGATGAATAAGAACGACCGTTCGCTGTTCTATCCAATCGTGGCAAATGTAGGCTCCGACGAGGCTCTTGCCATCCTTGCAGATGGCTATAAGGATGCCGGCTATCGTGAGGCGGCATTCGCTTCGTTGCTCAGTATCGACAATGCCAATGCTCTTCCGCTCTTATGGAACATTGCATGCTCCGAAACTGCACGTGCCGATACTGCTGTGTATCGTTGCGCTGCTCTCGTCGACAAATACGTGAAGTCGCCTGTGCGCAAGTATCAGCTCTACCGCCGTGGCCTTGAGAAGCAGCCTACGCTGAAAGCCAATGCCACTGCCAATCTGCTGAGCCTACTTGCCTCGACAAATATGTATCAGTCGATGCTCTTGGCAAGTGAATATCTGTCGAACGACAGTGCAAATGTCAAGGCGGCTGCAGCTTCAACAATCCGCACTCTGGCTTCGCGAAGCCGTGGCGAGGTGGGCGGCAACAAGGTTCGCACCATCCTCGAGGCAGTGAAGGAATACTATGTTGAGCAGAGCCGCAACGATGCCGATGCCGGTTATGCTGTCGACGATATCAATGGCATGCTTGCCAAATTGCCTGCCGACGGATTTGCTGAAGGATTCTCTGCTGAAAAATGGAGTGGGTTGGTGCTTACCCCTGCCAAGAACAAGAAGCAGAACACTCGCTTGCAGAAAAAGGCCGACGACGATGCCTTGAATCTGTGGCACTCCGACGGCAATGCCATGAAATTTGCCGGCGGTAAGTCGGTTGTGGCTTCGCCCGACGAATACGAGAACTTCGAGATGTGGCTTGAGTGGCGCGGCGGCGATGTGACAATGGGCGTGCGTTCGCAGCTGGCATTTACGCTCGGCGGATATGCCACAGGCCGTTATGTCAATCTCCCTGATTCGGCTAAAGTTGAGAAGTCGGTGAATCCGGCCGGTGAGTGGAACACCATACATGTAAAGGTCGTGGCCGACCGTATGACGGTTGAGGTGAACGGCGTCACCACAGCCAACAATGTTGTGCTCGCTACCGCCGATGGCTCTCCAGTGGCTCAGCGTGGCCGCATCCTCATAATGGGTGGTGAAAACGATGCCGAGTTCCGCGAGATGTACATCCGTCGCCTCCCCGATTCGCCGGTGTTCGAATTGTCGGCCGAGGAGAAAGCCGAAGGTTTCGAAGTGCTGTTCGATGGCACCTCGATGCACAACTGGATGGGCAACACCACCGATTATGTGCCTGTCGACGGAACCATCTATGTCACCGCAAAATATGGCGGAACAGGCAACCTCTACACCAAGAAGGAATATAGCGACTTCATATACCGGTTCGAATTCTGTTTCGAGACCGAGGGCGTGAACAATGGAATTGGAATCCGCACTTCCGAGGGCGTTGATGCTGCATACGAGGGTATGGAAATACAGGTTCTCGACCACGATGCACCTATCTATCGTAACCTTCAAATTTATCAGCAGCATGGTTCGGTATACGGAATTATCCCTGCCAAGCATGTTTCATTCGGCAAACTCGGCACTTGGAACACCGAGGAAATACGTGCCGTGGGCGACCATATCACCGTAACAGTCAATGGCGAGGTTATCGTCGATGGCAACATACGTGAGGCTTGTAAAGGTCACAATATCGCTCCCGACGGTTCCAACGAAAACCCTTACACCGTCGACCATCGCAACCATCCCGGACTCTTCCGCAAAAGTGGTCTCATCAGTTTCTGCGGCCACGGTGCCGGTGTCAAGTTCCGCAACATCCGCATCAAAGACCTCAGCAAATAATCGCTGTTGCTGTATTGAATAAAAAAAGGCTGCATCAAGATTTTGTCGCAGCCTTTTTTCGGTTCTATTTCAGGCGGGGAGTGCCGTCGGGGTTCCACAGCACTTCCTCGTTTGTCAGTAGCCAGGTTTTGCCATTGTCGTTGTTGCCCTGATAGAACAGGTATGTGCGGCCGTCGCTGTCGCAGAACAGGTGAGGATGGCCCGATTCGCTGCTGTTCCATTCTCCGGGCTTCCCTACGGGCTTGAATGGGGTGTCGCTCATTCGCTTGAAGTGAATGCCATCGGTGCTCACAGCCACACCTATCTGTTGCGGTGCATTGTTGTAGGCGCCGGCATAGAACATCCACATCTTTCCGTCGCGCACATAGATGCTTGGCGCTTCGATGCATTCGCCTTCCCATGGCAGCTCGGGATAGAGTATACTCTCGTCGAAGGCAAGTGTCCAGCTGTCGCGTGAGAAGTCGGTGTTACCGTCGGCAACTGCCACTCCGAGTTTCTGAATCTTGAATTCCGGGTCACGGGTGGCAAAATATAGGAAGTATTTCCCTTTGTAGTAAGCCACCTCGGCATCGATGGCGCGGCCACAGGTCCATCCGGCCTTCTCAGGATGGAAAATCGGGTTTGAGGCATCGCGCACAAAGGTGATGCCGTCGGTCGATGTGGCATGGCATATGGCATCGAGCCGTCCGTTGCCGTAGGTTTGATAGAACAGGTGCACCTTCCCGTCCTTCACCAGCGCGCATGGGGCGCACAGCCCTTTGGCTTCGCTGTCTTGTGTCGGGTCGGGGGTTATCATGCCAATGCGGTTCCAGTTTATTAGGTCGTGGCTTTCGGCGATGCCTATTCTCCACCCTTCAGTACCGTTCCAGCTGTGTGGAGGCAGCGAGAAGTACATCAGATAGCGGCCGTCGAACTTTATCACGTGCGGGTCTTTGCTGTAAGGTTTTCCCATCTGCAAGGTGTCGGCAAACATCATCTGCCGGTCTGTTGGCGCTTCTGCCGAAGCTAAAAATGGCATAGTAATTACAATGCAAGCAAGTAATTTGCGTAGTTTCATGTCGGTTTATTAGTTAGGTTTGTACTACAAAAATACACAATCCATCTCATCTCTGCAAAAATACTGCCGGAGCAGGCTGTTGCATGGCGAAAACTGCCATAAC
>JAEDFO010000091.1 GCA_016292745.1 Muribaculaceae bacterium
TCGGCAAGCTCGTCGATAACCTCGGTTTCGATGAGCGTGGAATCCATATCGAAACACACCAGTCGACGGCAACGGCGATAGATGGTGTCCTCCTGCATCGATATGTCGAAATCATACTTGGTGGAGAGTTCCATGAACTGTTGCTGCATCAGCTGCTTGTCGCGAGGATTGCCACGAACCGAGAATTCAACACACGACTTCGATAGAGGCAACTCGTCGCTGTTGATTGGCATGCGCCCAGTCAGACGCTGGATGCCATCGATATTCAAGTCCTGGTCGGCGATAATCCTGGTCACTGCAGCCATCTGGCTGGCTGTGAGCTTGCGACCGAGAATAGTGATGATGTAGCGGTTCTTGCCTTGCATACCCACCCACTGCTCATAATCGCTCACAGTAACCGGCGAGAAACGAATCTGCACACCAAGCTCGTAGGCCTTAAACAACAGTTCCTTCAGAATATCGCCCGAACGGCTACTGTCGGTCTTGAACAGAATACCGAGGGCAAGAGTGTGATGAATGTCGGCCTGGCCAATATCGAGAATCTGGGCATCGTAGCGGGCAAGAATCTCGGTGAGCGACGAAGTCACACCGGGACGGTCCTGTCCGGTTATATTAATGAGAATGAGTTCCAATCCGGGGGTAACACTTTCCATATCCTTAAATTTAAATTTGAAAATAGAGTATAGCGATGTCAATGCCGCCCGATAGCTATGTTAGCCGCTGGACGACTAACACAAAAGTATGAATTATTTTTCTGCAAACCAATTTTGGCACAATAATTGTCGGATTATCTGTTGCCACCAGCAAATTGACATTAATGGATTTGGTTCGAAATAAGTTAACAAAACCGACATATTTATGTTAATTAGTTAACACTTCTGCACTTAAAACGTTAAATATTGACACATCGCAACACTGATTATCAGATATTTAACCATTCCAACGAATACAAAGTGTTGCATATACGGAAAAAAATCCGTAAATTTGCAGCGTAAAAATTAAGGAAACACCTGGAAGAGTCCGGGTAATATACAATCGCCGAGACTCGGCGTGCCAAGGCGGAAGGTGAGTAGCCCGAAACCAAGGTTAGTATGAACTTGACAATTACTAAATGAAGAAATCACTAATTACTTTGGTGAGTCTTGCATTGTTGGTATTATTTGCCTCATCTTACTCGTCTAACGCAGTAGATGCCGAAGTTGGTCGCCTCGCGCCCTCTTTCGAGATTCAGAACGACAGCTCGTCGTTCTCTTTAGGCAAAGCAAAGGGTAAATACGTCTTGTTGTCGCTATGGACGTCGGCCGATGCCGATTCGCGTATGCGTAACATGGAATACGACAGCCATTTCAACGACAATGACGTTTCTTCGATGTCGCTTATTTCGGTGAATTTCGACCGTAACGAGACAATTTATCGTGAGATAGCTCGTCGCGACAATCTGAAAGCAGGCTCACACTTCTACGACAGAGATGGACATAACTCTGATATTTATCAGCAATACCATCTCAATGAGGGTTACAACGCTTTTCTTATCGCTCCCTCGGGAAAGATTATTGCCGTTAACCCCGATTTGAAAACATTGACGACTATTTTACGTCGATAACAACACTAAGGTTGCGTCAGGGAATTCGCCCCGACACAGCCTTTTTCAGTTTTTTTCACCTTAAGTCAATTTCCCACAATTACGTTTATCGCTCATAACTGCCCGTCATAACAAAAAAAGAGGGCACACCCTTAGGCATGCCCTCACCCAACAGATAGTAAATGCTATTTAGCGATCACCGCCATATAGCCAAACGTTTTCAGTATAGATGTAATAACCGTCGCCATAAGCTTCTGCAATCTTTGGATTGGAGATTACGCTGCTGTTGCCATAAGGCAGACGCAACGGCCAACGGTCGGCACCGCCCTGAATGTTCTTCGGGTTGGTGAGTGTGATGAACTCTTCGCCAAGAGCTTTGCAACGACGGATATCGTTGTAGGCCTCGATTTGTTCGTCACGAATCTGCGATACATATTTCTGCTGCATGATTTTCTCGAGGGTTACGCTACCAAGACCGGCGATAAAGTCGTCAGCACCGAGTTCGCCACCGGCAAACCATTCAAAGTCGGCAAACGAAGCCTTGATTGCGCTTGCGAATGCATCGCTGGCATCCTTACCCTGACGGGCCTGTGCTTCTGCAAGGATGAAGTAGAGTTCAGCCTCGCTCATAACCTGGATTGAGCCTGATGCATCAATCCATCCCGGATAATAGTAGCATGCCGAGATTTGAGCACCTTCCTGGTCGCCTGGAGCAAAGTATACGCCATCAGGACAGTAAACGTCGAGACGTGGGTCGTTGGTGGCTGCCATCAGGTCGACAACAGTTGCCGAGCAACCGGTGTAGCAACGGCTCCATACATAGGCACTCCATGGGTTGTCGCAAGTGACACCGTTGAACGAAGTGATGTACATGCCTGCGAAGCCATTGTCGATGGCTGACTGTGCTGCAGCCTCTACCTGAGGCAGAACACCCGGGTTACGGTAAAGAGTGTGGAGCAGATAACGGGCCTTCAACGCGTAGGCCGATGCAAGCCACTGCTGGTTGTCGTTGCCAAAGAG
>JAEDFO010000062.1 GCA_016292745.1 Muribaculaceae bacterium
CCGGCTGATACGAATCATTCGCCCGGTGCGAAGATAGTGTTTGCCTCGGCTGATGCTATCGCCACACCTTCACATCGTGCCGCCGATGCAAACATTTGTCCCACTTTGTCCCATGTCCCACAGGTGGGACAAGTGGGACAAATGGGACAAGTGGGACAACCGAAGGCCGACTGGCGACGGCCGGTATCTTGAGCGAAAGCAATCAGATAAACCGAAAAGTATCGAAATTCACTGATATTAATATTTATTAACCGATTTTTTGCATTGAAATGCTTGTAGTTGAAAAAAAATATATACATTTGCAACGTGAATGTATGAATGTACGGCACAGCTACAGAATTATTGGTTAGTGTCGGTTTAGTTGTCCCCAAAACTATAGCGGATAATTAAGAAAAAAAGACAATCTGCACCCGAAATTGAAACCTTATGGTACCACTTTTCGAACAAAAAGGCACTAAACAGCATTTTACATATAAGAGAAATTTTCTGACAAGCAAGAATATATATACTTGAATTTTGGTTATGAGGAGGGTGTGCTTTTGTGAAAAAGTGCACTTTCATTTTATATATGCCCCAAAGCAAAAGAAATGGAGGTAAAAGACGACATCGAGGGCAACGGTTTCGGATTACGGCCCGACACAATCATGTGACAAAGACGAAAAATAGCTTTAATTTAGCGTATTACGAGAAATATTACTAATTTTGTGAGATTTTTGGACCGTTCTCGGCCCGAGAATCGGTGTGTCTGCGAGCCAACGGCGCCGGCAAGGCGCTGAGGCGGCCGATTCACCACAACGACAGTTACAATAACTTATTTTCATACTACATTATGAATATATCATATAGTTGGCTTAAAGAATATCTGAAGTTCGACCTCAGCCCCGAGGAGGTATCGGCAGCGCTCACATCGCTGGGCCTTGAAACCGGGGGAGTGGAGAAAGTGGAATCGGTGAAGGGCGGCCTGGCCGGCCTGGTTGTAGGCAAGGTGCTCACCTGCACCGAGCATCCCGACAGCGACCATCTGCACGTCACCACGGTCGACCTGGGCGACGGCAATGCCACCCAGATAGTGTGCGGTGCGCCAAATGTGGCAGCCGGACAGACAGTGGTGGTGGCCACCATCGGCACAGTGCTCTACGATGGCGACAAGGAATTCACAATAAAGAAATCGAAGATACGTGGAGTGGAATCGTTCGGCATGATTTGCGCCGAGGACGAAATCGGTGTGGGCCATTCACATGCCGGCATCATTGAGCTCGACTCGAAATGGGCTGCCGGGACACCCGCCCGTGAGGTGTTCGACATCTACGAGGACTATGTGCTCGAGGTTGACCTGACACCAAACCGCATAGACGCCGCCTCGCACCTGGGTGTGGCACGCGACCTGGCAGCATGGATGCGCCGCCACGGCATGGAAGCCAATCTGCAGCGTCCGAGCATCGACGCCTTTGCCATCGACCGCAATGACGGCGCCATCGCCGTTGAGGTGGAATCGAAAACCGGCGCACCACGCTATTCGGGCCTCACCATCCGCAACGTCACAGTAAAGGAATCGCCCGAGTGGCTCAAGAACTATCTGAGCGCCATCGGACAACGTCCTATCAACAATATCGTCGACATCACCAACTTCATCCTCTTCTCGCTTTGCCAACCGCTGCACTGCTTCGACCTGGCCAAAGTGAAAGGCGGGCGCATCGTGGTGCGCAATGCCAACCAAGGCGACAAGTTTATAACCCTCGACGGCGTGGAGCGCACTCTCGACGCTGCCGACGTGATGATATGCAACGCCGAAGAGCCGATGTGTATCGCCGGAGTGTTCGGCGGCCTCGACTCGGGTGTCACCGAAGCCACCACCGACATCTTCCTTGAGTCGGCATGCTTCAACCCCACAATGATTCGCAAGACAGCCCGCCGACAGGGCCTTAACACCGATGCATCGTTCCGTTTCGAGCGCGGCGTTGACCCCAACGGCACAGTATATGCACTTAAGCTTGCCGCTCTGCTGGTGAAAGAACTTGCCGGCGGCGAAATCTGCGGCCCACTGTTCGACGAATACCCCGAACCAGTGGCCCCGTTTGCCGTTGAGCTCGCCTACAGCTATGTCGACGGCCTTATCGGCAAACACATCGAACCGGAAATGGTGAAATCGATTCTCACATCGCTCGAAATAGGTATCACCGCCGAGACAGCCGACACTCTGCAACTGGCAGTGCCAACCTACCGTGTCGACGTACAGCGCCCATGCGACGTGGTTGAAGAGCTGCTGCGCGTGTATGGCTACAACAACGTGGAGTTCGACACAACCATCCACTCGTCGCTGTCGCAGAAAGGCATCACCGACCACAAGAACAAGCTCCAGAACCTCATCTCGGAGCAGCTCGTAGGCCTGGGATTCAACGAGATACTCAACAACTCGCTCACAGCCGAAAGCTACTATGCCGACAGCGAAGCCTATCCACTGTCGCGCTGCGTGAAACTCCTTAACCCGCTGAGCAACGACCTGAGCGTGATGCGCCAGACTCTGCTCTACGGCGGCCTCGAAAGCATCGCACACAACATCAACCGCAAGCGCGCCTCGCTCCGGTTCTTCGAATTCGGCGACTGCTACTTCTTCGACGCCGATGCCAAGGCCGACGACAACGACCTGGCACAGTTCAGCGAGCACACAAACTTTGGCTTATGGATTACCGGAAACAAGGCCGAAGGCACCTGGACCGGAGCCAACACCAAGGAAACCATTTACGACCTCAAAGGTATAGTAGAGAACATCCTGCGCCGCACCGGACTCACCGACAACGCCCTGGTGGTGAAGCAATACAACAACGAAACCTTCTCGGCCGCACTCGAATATGCCAACCGCGGCGGCAAGGTGATTGCCAACCTCGGTGTGGTGAAGCGCGCAGTGCTCAAGAAATTCGACATCGAGCAAGACGTATTCTTCTGCGAAATAAACTGGGACACTCTCGTCCGCCTCGATGCCCGCAACCACATCAGCTACAGCGACCTGCCTAAGACCCAGCCCGTGAAGCGCGACCTTGCGCTGCTCATCGACAAGGAGGTGACATTTGCCGACGTTAACCGAGTGGTACGCTCGGCCGAACGACGCCTGCTCCGCTCAGTTGAGCTCTTCGACGTCTACGAAGGCAAGAACCTCGAGGCAGGAAAGAAGTCGTACGCTATCAGCATGACACTGCAGGATGCCGACAAGACCCTCCAGGACAAGGACATCGAAAAATCAATGTCGAAAATCGTTGCCGCCCTGCAGAAAGAGCTCGGCGCATCATTAAGATAACAATCTGAAAACAAAATAATTACACATATCAAAACGACAAAACTGATAAAATATGGGAAGAGCGTTTGAATACCGTAAAGCCAGAAAATTGAAACGTTGGGGTAACATGTCGCGTACGTTTACCCGCATTGGTAAGGAAATCACTATCGCCGTTAAGGCTGCCGGCCCCGACCCTCAGATGAACCCGCGTCTGCGCACCCTGATGCAGAATGCAAAGGCCGAGAACATGCCTAAGGACACCGTGGAGCGCGCCATCAAGAAAGCCACCGACAAAGACAGCAAGGACTATAAGGAAATAGTTTACGAAGGCTATGGCCCTTACGGCATCGCTATCCTCGTGGAAACCGCTACCGACAACAACACCCGCACCGTGGCCAACGTGCGCAGCTACTTCAACAAGTTCGGCGGCTCGCTCGGCACTTCGGGCAGCCTTTCATTCCTCTTCGAGCACAAGTGCACATTCCGTGTGGCTGCCAAGGAAGGCCTCGACCTTGAAGAACTCGAACTCGAGCTCATCGACTACGGTGTCGACGAAATTGAACGCGACGAAGAAGAGAACGACATAATCCTCTCAGCACCATTCGAATACAACTCAGGCATCCAGAAATACCTCGAAGAAAACGGATTCGAAATCAAGAGCACCGAATTTGTGCGCATCCCTAACGACCTTAAGGAAGTTACAGCCGAACAGCGCGAGCAAATCGAGAAGCTCCTTGAGAAATTCGAAGACGACGAAGACGTGCAGAACGTGTTCCACAACATGAAGGAAGACGAAACCGAAGGCGAAGAATAACAACACCGCCATCAATTTCGCCAAAGCAACAGCAAAAGAGTGCCACTCCCACCACAGGAAGCGGCACTCTTTCCGTCTATAGAGGGTGGATTGGGGCGAAAATGTTAATTATTGCTAACGATATGAAGATTTTTGTCCGAAAAGTATGCTATATAACATATTTTGCCGTACATTTGCAATGTGTTTTTCATGGTATTAGATTTAAGGTTAATAGATTGGTTGTCGGGATGACAACCATTTCTTTTTTTATACCACCCCGAAAGGGCGCCAGAGCCACCGGGCATCAACGTCGACACACTCAGGCAAAAACGATAGGGTGGGGGCGCAAATTGCAAATAAATAGGCTAAAGGTTATCGGCATTGGCTGCATTTTATTAACTTTGCACGGAATTGTGCTTGCACAGTTACTGCATTATCATTGAATTAACTAACAAACAATAAAGGGAGGAAAAATCATGAATTTATTCGACCAGGTAAGCAGCGACATCAAGGCTGCCATGCTCGCCAAGGACAAAGTGCGTCTGGAAACATTGCGCGGCATCAAGAAGGAATTCCTTGAGGCCAAGACAGCCAAGGGAGGCAACGGCGAACTTGCCGACGACGCTGCCACAAAGATTCTGGTGAAGATGGTGAAGCAACGCAAGGAGACAGCTGCCATCTACACCGAGCAGAACCGCCCTGAGCTGGCCCAGAACGAGCTGGCAGAGGCTGCAGTGATTGAGGAATATCTGCCCAAGCAAATGTCGGAAGAAGAGCTTACAGAGGCTCTGAAGGCCATCATTGCCCAAGTGGGCGCTTCATCGGCCAAGGATATGGGCAAGGTGATGGGCGTTGCCTCGAAACAGCTTGCCGGCAAGGCCGAGGGCCGTACCATCTCGGCAAAGGTGAAGGAACTCCTCGCCTAAGATTTCACACTAACGTTACTTACATTAAACGAAACGAAAAATGCTTACTCTACAAGTTATAAATGCCGACCCTGAAGGCGTGATTGCCAAGTTGGCCAAGAAGCACTTCGACGCAAAAGCTCCCGTTACACGTATTCTGGAGCTCGACGTACAGCGCCGCACCACACAAACCGAGCGCGACGGCCAGGCTGCACAGCTCAACAAGCTCGCTGCACAGATTGGCGGCCTGATGAAACAGGGCAAAAAAGATGAAGCCGAAGCCATCAAGGCCCAGGTAGCCGCCATCAAGGAGAGCAACAAGGCTTGCGACGACAAGCTCAAGGACATTGAGGACGAAATACGCAACATTCTGCTCACCATCCCCAACATGCCCTACGACATCGTGCCCGAAGGCACAGGCGCCGACGACAACCTGGTGGTGAAAAGCAATCTGAGCGACGAGGTGGCCACTGTAGGCACTTGGCATCACGATGCCGTGAACGACGAGGCAAAGGTGCCGCACTGGGAGCTCGCAAAGAAGTATAATCTAATCGACTTCGACCTGGGCGTGAAAATCACCGGCGCCGGATTCCCGGTTTACATCGGCAAGGGTGCCCGCCTGCAACGCGCTCTCATCCAGTTCTTCCTCGACGAAGCAAACGCTTCGGGCTACACCGAGATTATGCCTCCTACAGTGGTTAATGAGGCTTCGGGCTACGGCACAGGCCAATTGCCCGACAAGGAGGGCCAGATGTATCACTGCAACCTCGACAACCTATACCTTATCCCGACAGCCGAAGTGCCGGTGACCAACATCTACCGCGATGTGATTCTCGACGAGAAACAGCTGCCGATAAAGAACTGCGCCTACACCCAATGCTTCCGCCGCGAAGCCGGAAGCTACGGCAAGGACGTGCGAGGCCTTAATCGATTGCACGAATTCTCGAAAATCGAGATTGTCCGCATCGATACCCCCGAGCACAGCGACGAATCGCACCGCGAAATGCTTGCCCACGTAGAAGGATTGCTGCAGAAACTTGAGCTGCCTTACCGCATTCTGCGCCTGTGTGGCGGCGACATGAGCTTCACATCGGCCATCTGCTACGATTTCGAAGTGTACAGCGAGGCTCAACACCGTTGGCTCGAGGTGAGCTCGGTTTCGAACTTCGACACATATCAAGCCAACCGTCTGAAGTGCCGCTACCGTGGTGCCGACAAGAAGACCCACCTGTGCCACACCCTCAACGGCTCGGCTCTGGCATTGCCGCGAATCGTGGCTGCCCTGCTCGAGAACAACCAGTCGCCCGAGGGTATCCACATCCCTAAGGTGCTGCAGAAATACACCGGTTTCGACATTATCGACTAACAACTATCTTACGGCCCAGGGCCGAAACATACGGGCGTGGCACTCAATGGGGTCACGCTCGCTTATTATCAACTCTTTCACTGAGCATGAAACGCAACGACTTTGAGATTATGGCGCCCGTGGGCTCCTACGAATCGCTTGCCGCCGCCATACAAGGCGGTGCCAACGCCATCTATTTCGGCATTGAGGGGCTCAACATGCGCGCCGCCTCGTCGAACAACTTCACCATCGACGACCTGCACAAAATTGCCTCTATATGCCACGAAAACGGCCTGAAGAGCTATCTGACGGTCAACACCATCATATTCGACAGCGACATCGACACAATGCACCACATAATCGAGGCTGCACGCGATGCCCGAATATCGGCCATCATTGCCAGCGACATTGCTGCCATACTCTATGCCCGCAGCATCGGAGTGGAGGTGCACATTTCCACACAGCTCAACATAACCAACATCGAGGCTGTGCGCTTCTATGCCCAATATGCCGATGTTGTGGTGCTGGCACGCGAGCTAAACCTGGAGCAGGTGTACCAAATCCACAAGGCCATCGAGGAGCAGGACATACGCGGCCCTCACGGCGAGCTGGTGCGCATCGAGATGTTCTGCCACGGAGCACTGTGCATGGCGGTGTCGGGCAAATGCTATCTTAGCCTCCACGAGACCGGTGCCAGCGCCAACCGCGGTGCATGCCGCCAAATTTGCCGCCGTAGCTACACCGTACGCGACCGCGACACCCAAGATGAACTCGACATCGAGAACCAGTATATAATGTCGCCAAAGGACCTTAAAACCATCCATTTCCTCAATAAAATGATAGATGCTGGTGTCAGGGTGTTCAAAATCGAGGGCCGAGCCCGTGGGCCTGAGTATGTGCGCATTGCCGTGAGCTGCTACAACGAGGCTATCAATGCCTATCTCGAAGGAACATTCACCGACGAGCGTATTGCCGGCTGGAACGAGAGGCTGGCAACGATTTTCAACCGCGGTTTCTGGAACGGATACTATCTGGGGCAGCGGTTGGGCGAGTGGACCTCGAAATACGGCAGCTCGGCCACCCGCGTGAAGGTGTACGCCGCCAAGGGCATACGCTACTTCTCGGGCATCAAGGTGGCTGAGTTCCAGATGGAGTCGGGCGAGCTGAAGGTGGGCGACGAGGTGATTATCACCGGGCCTACAACCGGCGCCGTTCCGTTGACAATCAGCGAGATACGCGTCGACCTCAAACCAGTGGAGAAGACCGTAAAGGGCGAACGGTTCTCAATCCGTGTCGACGAGAAGATACGGCCCAGCGACAAGCTGTTCATCTGGCAACCGGTGCAGCCCAAGGCTCACATTCCCATTGAATAGTCAGTTTCGACAAACTGCATAAAACAGCATATCCCGATGCCCACAAAGGACATCGGGATACGTTTTATATAGGGATTGGGCTAACTTACAGCCCAGTCATCACTTGGCAATAAGGAAGTTCTTGATTTCCCAAGTAGCAGCGGCACTCGATGTGCTGGTATACTTGAATGCCACGTAGATGGTCTTGCCATTGTAGGCGCTGAGGCTGATGGCACCCGATGATACGTAGTCCCAGCTCGAGCCGTCGGGCCAATTAGGGACAGAGAGTGCGGTCCAATTGGTCTTGTCGGTTGAGATGTACACGCCCAGGTGCGAGTTGTCGCCGAATTTGCGAGCGTGGTCGAAAGTCAGGGTAGTATTCTGCGCCGGCAGGGTGATTGCGGGCGAGATAAGCCAGCTTTCGGTGGCGTAGTTGGTAGAATTCACAAAAGCCGAAGCTTTCCAACCGTAGTTAGTGGTGTTTGCCCACACATAGCTGAGGCCTTCGGGCTTGGTCTTGTCCTGGATGGTAAATCCGGCTTCGTCGCCAAGGAGCGAGTTGCTGAATACAGCGTCGCCCGATGGCTGTGGGTCGGTAGAGCCGCCGCCCGAGCCTTCACCGTCGAGTTTGAACGCGGTGACGGTCTTCACGCCTGTAACGCCGAAGTATTTCTCGATGCTTCCGTTGACAGCAACCACCTTACCGAGGTTACCGGCATTGTCCTGCAGGTTGAGGCTATTGCGCACGTCGCCGGCAGGGAGCTGCACGGGCACGCACTTCGAGTAGTCTTTCTCGTCGGCAGTTGCAGCAATGACGATGTTGGTATTCACAGTAGCCGGAACAGTAAATTTGGTGCCGGCTTCGTTGAATGTCATTCCGTCAATCCATCCCACGATGTAACCAGTAACCCAAGCAGTACCGGTGGCCGAGCCATTCTGCACTTGAGCCACGGTGAATGGGTTGGTTTCGCTGCCGTCGCCGGCTGCAGGCGATGGTGGTGTAACACCCTCGAGCACGAAGTCGGACGAAGAGCCAGGACACTTCACGCCAGCCATTCCGAGCGATTTGACGAGGTTACCGCGTACACTGATTTCCTTCTGGTATGCGCCGGGGTTGTCGAGCAGGTTGGCAGCCTTGCGGAGGTCGGAGCCCGATGGGAGTTCTACAACCAAGCACTTGGTGTAGTCCTTCACGTCGGCCGAGGCAGCGATAACGATGGTGTTGTCGAGCACCACGTCGGCCTTCCATTCGATGTTGTCGTTGCTCGAGACGGTAGTTACACCGGGAGCCACGGCACCGACGATATAGCCCTTAACCCATCCGGTTACGCCGCCGTCCTGGAGTTCAATGGCTCGAGCCACGGTGTAGGGGTCTTCCTTCTTGCCTTCGGTAGAAACAGGATGGAATCCGTAAACGTCGTATTCCGAGCGGAGGAGCAGCTGCCAGGCGTTGTTGAAGTAGCTGAGCACGCCCACCACATTACCTTCGCCTGAGGGGATAAGATTGCTGCGGAACGTAGCGTAACCGCTGTTGCGCACCACGAGCGAGTTACCACTTTCGTCGACGATGTTACGGCTCACGCTGGTCTGGTCCTCAGCATACACCTGTCCGGGCTCTTTCCACTGCACGTTGGTGAAGCGCACCAGCTGGCTCTGCATCTTGCATATGCCGGCAGGGTCGGTTGGGAGCGAAGGGATTGTGATGTCGAGAGTATCGATTTTCGATGCATCGGGCATTCCGTTAATCTGGGCATGCTGCTGGAAGAATTCGTATGACATGAAAGTGGCCTGCCATTCGCGGTTCTGGTAGAGCTGCGGCTCGCCCAGCTGCATCAGGCCGGCATATTTGCCGACGTACATGTCGATGAGGTCGATAACGATTTCCTGGCCTATGCGGTAGGTGTTATACATGTTGTTCTGGTTGATTGACATGGCCAGAGCGGCTGTTTCATCCTGAATGACAAGGCTTTTGTAGATGTTTCCGGCCTCGTCGGAGCTTACCACGCGACCTTTTACATAAAGGTGTGGCATTTCGGCAGTTGCACGGATGGTGTCGATAAATGAGTTGCCGTCCTGCCAGTATTTAGCCTTGAAGTCAGCAATCGACATCAGATACTGCTCGTTGAAGTCGGCAGTTGGAGTGTAGACGGGAGGCGTGTCGAAATCGTCGGAGCAGCCGGTGATTGCCATCGCCAATATCGTCAAAAGACCTGAAAGATATATTCTAAAAGATTTCATATCGATATGATAATTTGTTGTTGATGGTTAGAATTTTACGCCTACGTTCACGAATACTCTGATGCCTTGGGCGTAGTAATATTTGTTAGGGAATTTGGCAATGTTGTAGTTGCTGTAGTCGAAACGGCCTTGCTGATAACCGCCGGTCATGATTTTGCGGTTGTTGAGCATGTTCTCCACATTCACGTTGATGTTGAGCGAGGCCGTACGGTTAAGGTAGATAAGCTTGCCGATGCTTGCATTGAGCACGAAAGCGTCGCGGAGCTTCTCCTGGGCGGTGATTTCCTCGGTGACGCGTTTCACTTCGGCTTCGTCGGAGCAGATTGTCCACAGGTCGGGCATTGCCTCGTGACGCACCGGAGAGATGTCCACATAGCTGTCGCCCATCCACGAGCCGTTGATGTTGAAGAACCACATACCTGGGGCAGCCCAGTCGATGCCGATGTTGTAGGCCTGCTGCGGGGTTGAGCCCACGTAGTAGTTGTTGAGATACACTGTCTGGGTTTCGTCGGGCTCAGTGCCGTTCTCGTAGCTTCTGGTGCCTGTTGGGCGGTCCTTGTACTGGTAGCGGGCATATGTTCCGGCTGCGGTAACGGTGACGCTCGGGGTGGCCTTGAATGCTACGCCGAATTCAACACCTTTATACACACGGTGCACGTTGGTCATGGCGTAGTTCATGAATGTAGAGCGCTGGTCGTCGAAGAACGAGAATCGCTCGATGCCGTTGCGCGTGTCGGTGTAGAAGCCGGTAACGACGCCCTTGAATCGGCGGTAGTTAAACACGTACGAGATGTCGCCCGAGAGCACGCGTTCGCTCTGCAGGTCGGCGATTACGTCGTCCTTGATACGCGGCGATATATAGGCCTGGTCGGCAAGCGGGGCGTTGGTCTGATAGAGAGCGTTGACAACGAAGTTGTTGCGGCCGTCGAGCTTGTATGTGGCGCCGAACTTGAAACCGGCGTTGTCAAATTCGTGGCGCTTACCCACACCGTAAGAATTTTCGGGAGCGCGGCCGTTTCGCATGCGGCCTTCGCGCTGAAACGAGGTGTACGACACGTTGATGCCGTAGTTGATGTCCCAATGGGGCAGGGTAATCAAGTTCTGCAGCCATGCATTGGCGGTGTATACGTTGATGTCGTAGTGATAACCGAACTTGTCGCCCTTCACCACCTTGCGGTCGGGGTTGTTGAGGTCGTTCTGCAGCATGTCGGGCTGGTTAGGGAAGTCGCGTTCGGAATATTGGTCGATATCGAGCCAGTATTCGCCTCCGAGCAGGTCCTTGACGGTCTTGTAGTATGTTCCCTTTGTATGGTTGGCACCGATGCCGGCATTCAGGGTTATGTGGTCGTTGATTCGGTGCAGCAGGGTGGAGTTCAGCTGATAGTTCAGCTGGTTGCTGTGGCGTTTCTCGAGAATGTAAGTCGAGCCACGCTGCACGCCGCCAGCTGCATTCTCCATGTTGTTGAAATAGTTGGCGTTGTAGATTGATTGCCAATCGATTTGGCGCATGCTCTCGTCGGTTTGCCACAGAGTGGTGTAAAGGTCGCGGGTGGCTGAGCCTTCGTCGTAGAACGACGGGAGATAGCGGTAATAGTCGGGGCGCGGGTCGGCAGCACGATACCAGTTGAGTGCCGACGACGAGTAGTTCGAGGCACGGAAACCGAAACCGGTGTTGAGCTGAGTGCCCGAATTGGGGCGCCACAGCCAGTTGATGATTGCAGTGGGGTCGAACGATTCCACCACGCGGGCGCTGCGCTTCTTGCCGTCCTGCCAGCCCCAGTTGGGGTTATATCGGTAGTCGTCGGCCAGAATGGCGGTCTCCTCGTATATAGCGGAGTTCGAAGCGCGCTGTGTCGGAGCGCCGAATGAAGTTAGATGCAGCGAATGCTTGTCGCCGAACTTCTTCTCTACCGAAAGGAAATATCCACCCGAGTGGTAGAACGTGCCGGGATAGATACCCTCGTCGCTGTAGCGGCCGATAGCCGAGATGGTTGCCGCCCAGCCATTCTTGTTGAAGCCGGTGGTGTAGGTGGCCATGCCGCGGACGTAGTAGTTCGAGTTGGTGTATGCCACGCTGGCACGCAATCCCGGGGCATAGTCCTCAACGAAGGTTGAGATGTTGGTGGTGCCGCCAATGCCGCCAAAGCCGTACATCGACGGAGCGATACCAACCGATGTGCTGCGCGAACGGAACGCATTGTTCATGCCGCCCAGCATCGAATAGTTGAAACGGCCGCGGATAGGCTCGTTGAAGCCCACACCGTTGATGTAGGTGGTGCTGTACTTCTGGTCGTAGCCACGGAAACGGAATCGCATCACATTGAACTCATAGTTCGATGTCTGGTAGTACACGTTGTCGGATGCACCGGTCAAGGCGCCAACAGCCTGGCTGTTGCCTTCCTCGTCTTCAAGCATCGACTCGCTCAGCAGCACATCGCTCTCCGAGTTGTCGCTCACCGCAAACACGTCGGCCTTGAGCTTCAGTGCTCCGATGTCGTCAACTGCGTTACTGAAAGCCGTTGCCTCAGTGACAAGGTCGTTGTAGCCATACGCCACAACCACAATGTTGCATTGGCCCGGCTGCGCATTCGAGATGCGGAAATCGCCGTTAGGCCCGGTGGTGACAAGTATGTTCTGCCCTTCGACAATCACACTTGCCCCGGCCACCGGTCGGCCGGTTTCTGCATCCACTACAGTGCCCTTGAAGCCGCTCTGCTGTGCCGACAGGCATAGCGTTGCCGCCGATATCAGGGCAAATAGCATTAACAGTCTGATTTTCATACGTTTGTTTACTTTGTTTATTTATGTTTTCTAATTATCAACGTCTCTCCATATGTCACGATTACGGGTTAAGTGAATCGTAAGCCTCGCATCAGCCCAAGCTCGGTGCACATCAGTGCGGCTACAACAAAATTGCAGCCATCCACCTCGCCGAAGCCCTTCTGCAGGGCGACACTTAGCGAAAGAATTTCAAATATATACATTCTTTTCCGAAATTACGCAATATTTCGATTCTTTTACCGAATTTTCACACTCTCAGCTCAGTTTTGT
>JAEDFO010000063.1 GCA_016292745.1 Muribaculaceae bacterium
GCTTTGCCGTCGCATTCCCACGACAGTTTCTGTGCGTTGGCGCACAGTGCAAGAATCGAAATAATTGATAAAGTAAAGATTTTCTTCATATTCTGTTGGTTTTTAATAAGTTATCTAATAAAATTATGTTATTCAGTCACTTTGCATTCAGCCGCCTGTAGCACGCCGTCGGCATCGGTGTAAACGAAGGCCACTACTGCCAGATTGCTCTTCACCCAGATGTCGCGTGGAGTGTACGAGTGGCTCAATACACGTTCTTCGCCGTTGTTGAGCGAGAGTTCTTCGCCCCAAAGACCATTAACCGATGCGCGGTACACATGGTTGTGCTCGTAGTCGGTAAGGTACTTGCCATTGTCAACCTGAAAGCTCTTAATGCTGCTTTCGGTAATCCACAGCTGCAGTTTGCCCTTCACAGCCGACAGCCCTTTCACATCGGTTTCGATGGCAATGTTGCCATCATCGTCGATGTGAGCCTTAACTGCCAGCTCAATGGGCGATTCGCGTGTAATTTCGTCGCGAATCCATGTCGGCCAGTCGTTTTTCTGACTCAGTGTGCCACTGCGGCGGTTAACCACTGCGCTTGGGTAGGCAGCCACGTTCCACGTCTTGGCATATTCATCGCCGTCGGGTACCATCAT
Source organism: Muribaculaceae bacterium (assembly GCA_016292745.1). GTDB lineage: Bacteria > Bacteroidota > Bacteroidia > Bacteroidales > Muribaculaceae > SFRY01. Next base: position 639 of record JAEDFO010000063.1, read on the forward strand.
CAGCCCTTGGAATTGGTCGCCCAGCGAACCTTCGGCCATTCCGAACGAACCGGCATGGATGGCCACCGACACCAGCTGCTCGCCATACTGTTCGTGCAGATTTGCCACCAGCCGATGTGCGTCGGGGCAGTTGGTGCAACCTTGTCCGGTGAATTCTTCGAGAAGCACGGTGCGCTTGCAGCTCACTGCCGGTAGTTCCTCGAAACGGTCGTCGGGGTCAACCTCGTTGCAAGCTGTCAGAGCGATGCACGCAAGTGCTATGGCAGATATTTTGTTGAATATTTTCATTGTTGAGCGTTAGAAGTTGAAGTTATACGAAATGTTCAAACCTTTGCTGGCCGGTACAAATCGGCACACACCTCCCGAGCAGTTATATCCGGCACGAGTGCAGCCGTAGCCCACCATCAGACGGTGCGATTTGTAGGTACCGGTAACCGATGCCATATAGTAGTGGTTATCGGTCGAGCCGTTGTTCCACATGTCGCTGACGGTAAACATCAGGTATGGCTGCACCGAGAGTTCCAGCAAGCCGTAGGTCCAGTCGCCTTGGTCCTGCTTGGTGCTCAGGTATTGCACCTCGCCTCGAAGTGTCAGGCGGTTGTTGAACTGTAGCTTGCCTTCAGCCACGAATATGTTCGATTTCACCATGCCGCCTTCGCCTTCAATCACTGTCTTGTTGTAGCGCTGGTTCATATACATGAGGTTGAGCTTGAAAGCCGACGAGAACTTCTTTTCGAGCTGGACGTTGATGTCCTGATAGTACATCTCGCCCATCTTGAAGAAGGAAGTCTTGTAACCGTCGGTGCCCATATAGCTGTCGTTGATTTTTGCCACCGGATCCTTGTCGAGTGCGCGGATGTGGCTAATGTTGAGTTTCAACTTGGTGCCGTATCGGCCGCCGAGCGCTGTACCGCGGCGGAACGAGTAGCCGAATTCACCTTGGAACGCCCATTCGCCCTTGGCCGCCTGAGTGGCATAAGGATATATGGCCGGCAAGGCATATGTGTGCTGGTAGGCAAATGCAGGCATATTGTTGATAAAGCCCGATGTGCCGCTTATAGATCGTTGTGAGCGGAACGACATGTTGTCGCTGCGCTTGGCCTGGATAAGTGCGCTCACGCCCTTTGCTGAGTATGAAGCCGAGAGCAGCACAGCATTGCCGCGGCGGTAGATGTATCCGTTGTCGAACGATGGGTCTTGCGAACGCCATGCATATTCGGCAAGTATGTTGTAGTTACCGCTCTGGAAACGTGTGCGAGCATCGAAAGCGTGAACCGTCGAAGGAGTGTTGAGCTTATAGTTGGTGCCCGGCACAATGATGTCGGACTGCTCGGTGTAGTCGAGCAACACATACGAAGCACCTACCATCCACGCCATATTCTTGTCGCGCATCGACTGGCTGTATTGGTCGAAGTTAACCTCTACGTCGGCACCGGCAAGCCATGAGTCGGTGCTCCAGTCCCAATAGCGGCGTTGCACACCGCCGAGGGCCTTCAGCTGCACTCCCTTTATGGCATTCATGTTGAGGCGTGCGCCGCGAATCGAGTTGTCGATGCCGAGGCTACGCTCCTCGTAGGTGCGGAATATGAGGCCGCTGCCGAATTGGTCGTAGATATCGCCGAGCGTAAGGTCGATATTGCTTTTTGGAAGTTTCAGTTTCAGGTAGAAGTTAGGCACACCCCATCCCTTGAATTCCGGTTCGAAGCCGGGAAGCGGGTATTCAGTGAATTCAAGTCGTGCACCGGCATCAAGATACTTACTGTATAGGCTCAGGTCGGCATAAGTGTTGGTGAGCGCCCAGTCGTCGTATGAGCCGGTGTTAATGGCCTTGTCCTCCTGCGGGATAAGGATATCGCTTTGGATGCTGCCGTGGAACGACACCTGTTTCCAGTCGTCCTGCGCATAAGCCATGGCCGAACAGGCCAGGGCAATGCAAGCCGCCGACAGCGTCTGTAATTTGGTCATTGCTTAATTAATGAAGTTTACGTTATTTCTTTTTTGAAGCCTTTTTCGAAGCGGTTTTCTTCGAGCCGGCAGTGAGTTCGCGCAATTTCTTGATAACTTCCTGCTCGCCACCTTCGGTGTAGCCGCTATGCGAGAAGGCAATGTTGCCGTTTCCGTCGATGATAAACACGTGAGGAATGTTGCGGATGTTCATTGCACGAAGAAATTCGCTGTTTGGGTCGAGGAGCACCTCGTATTCCCATTCTTCGCTGTCGACCATTGGCTTAACCTTGTTGATGTTCTGAGCCTGGTCGATGGAGATGGCAACGAGCTTCATGCCGGTTTCCTTTTGCCAGTCGGGATACACCTCGTGGATGGCCTTGAGCTCGCGGTTACACGGTTTGCACCAAGTGGCAAAGAACGATATGACAAAAGGCTTTCCGCCATTTGATAGTTTTGAAGTGTCAACAATCTTTCCGTCAAGCGATTTAAGCTTTACCGACGGCAATTGAGCAGATGCCGCAGAAGCTGCCAAAAGCAGAACAGCGGCAATGAAAAATCTAAATAGTTTCATCGTTACAAATATTTGTTTGGCAAAAATACGAATTTATACTAAAATATCGCTGATAAATCGGTTTTATTTTATTGAAAGCCTTTTTATTTATAATTTTGTGAACAGGAAAACCAAATATATTAATATGAAACTGTTTAAAACTATTGTTCTTGTTGCTGCTATTGCCTGCGGTGCATCGGCGTATGCCGCTACCATCGACGGGGCAAAGCTCAGCAAAGTTGAATTCAGCGATGGCTCAGTGTTCCGTGGCTTATCGGATAACGGAGCATGGGCTGTGGCTTATGGCGTGAATCAGGCATCATCAACCTATGCCTACCCAAAAATTATAAATGTGGCAACATCGGAAATCACCGAGCTCCTCTCGGCCGACGAAACAAGTGCAGCCGGTGAGTGCTGGGTTAACGATGTGACTAACGATGGCCAGAAGGTTGCCGGTTCGTATCAGGGGCAGCCTGCTGTGTTCGACATGACGTCAAAGACCTGGACGCTGCTCACCCTTCCCGAGGGATGTTCCGGCGGTTTGGTGCACGCAGTCACCGGCGACGGCCATTATGCTGTTGGCCGTTGCACTCACTCCGACAACTGGCTCTACGAGGAAGGAGCAATGTGGGACCTCACCGATAACTCGCTTGTGACGCTCAACAACCTTCCCAATGTCGACATGTCGGGCACTTACCAGGATGAATGTCGCCTCACCGGCATCTCGGCCGACGGCCGCTATATTGTGGGCTGTATAAGCTTCTGTTATATGAACGACACAATGTACTTCATGTATGACCGCCAGACCGAAACGTGGGACCCGATTGCTTTCACCTACGACAACACAGGCAATTCGTTCACTGCAAAGGACGCTTCGGCTCTAAAATTGTTTGAAATCACAGTGAGCCCTAACGGAAAGTGGGTGAGCGGTGCCATATATACAGTTGGCGATGCCCAGCATCCATTCCGCTACGATACCGAAACAAAACAGCTCGAGTTTATCAATGATGGCGAGTCTATTGACAAGGCATTGGTGAGCATCGACGATGCCGGTAACATCTACGCTGCCACTCCGGCCGTGTCGCCTTACCGTTCGGTATACATCTACCATGACAATTACTGGTATGGTCTCGATGAACTGCTCGAACAGCGCTACGGCATCGATTTCTATGCCAAGACCGGATACGACAACACCGGAACCATGTGCGGAGTGTCGGCCGATGGCAAGACACTCATTGCCAACGTGTCGAACACCACAGAAAACATTACCCTGCAGCTTCCCGAAACCTTCGGCGAGGCTTGCGACAACATTAACCTGCTCAGCAAGTACACAGTGTCGCCAATGTCGGGCTCAACTATTACCAAGGTGTCGAACATCGATGTGCTGTTTAACAGAAATGTAAAGGCTGTGGCCGACAAAAGCGTAATCAACCTGCTCGACGGCAAAGGCAATGTAGTGAAGTCAGCTCTGAAATTCGAAGCCAATGCCTCGAACAAGAAACAGCTCAATATTGGCTTCCGAACCACTGCGCTTAACGAAGGCGAAACCTATACAATAGAGATTCCTGCCGGTGCAATCTGCGTTGACGGCGACGAATCGCGCACCAATGAGGCTTTCACCATCACCTATATTGGCCACGGCGACAAACCGTTGCAGATGGTGAGCGTGGCTCCTGAATCGGGCAGCATGATTGGCCATATCAGCCTCACAACCAACCCGATTCTTCTTACTTTCGACAGCCAGGTTACCACAATTACTGATGCTGTGGCATATCTGTATCGTAACGAAGAAACAGAATCGATTTGCTCGCTCAGCATCTCGGCCGGTAACACCGAATCGACCTACAATCAGGTAATCCTTTACCCAGTGGGCACAGAATACCTCTACAAGGGCAACACTTACCGCCTTGTTATCCCTGCCGGCCAGATTACCGACCTTAGCGGATATTCATCTAACGAGGAAATCGTGATTAACTACGACGGCTCGTACGAGCGCACAGTGATTTCTGACGATACTCATATTTATATCGAGAATTTCGTAGGTGGAATGGGCAATGTGATGCTCTACGATGGCGACAAACAGGCTCCTTCTACTGCTATGAAGGGGTGGGGTTTCGTTGACGACATGGCTTGGAACTATGCTGCCGACGACGATTATACCAACCCTTGTGCTGTATCGCACTCCATGTATGAAACAGCCGGTAAGTCGGACGACTGGATGATGACCCCGCAGTTATTTATCCCCGACGACAAGTGCTACATCTCGTTCAAGGCCCAAAGCTATCTCAGCAGCAAGACCGACTCGCTGAAAGTTCTCGTGTATGAATGCGAAGAGACATTCAACGACCTTACTGAAGCTCGTATGGTGGACGTGCGCGCAAATGCTGTGGTAGAACTCAAGGAAGAACTCAATCCGGGATCTGCCGACGGCTCGCTCAAAGGCGACTGGACTCCGTTCGTGATTCGTCTCGACAAGTATGCTGGCAAGAAGATTTATATTGCATTCCTTAACGATAACGACAACCAAAGCGCTGTGTTTGTAGCCGAGGTAAATGTGGTTCATGCTCCCGACTTCCAGATAGCGCTCACCGGTGTGCCAGAATCGGTTGTCAACGGTACTGAACAAGCTGTGAAAGGTTCATTGATTATAAACAACGAAGTGCTCGCTTTCAGCAGTGTCGACATCAATCTTATCGACGGCAACGGTGCCATTGTTGACAATGTCAGTGAAAGTGGCCTGAACCTTGAAGTTGGTGATGTATACGATTTCGAGTTCACCACTCCGTTGGCGCTTACTGTTGGCGCTGAAAACAAGTTCAAGGTATCGGCAACTCTTGATGGAGTCTCAAGCAACGAGTTTGAGGCTGTTATCAGCAACTTGTCGTTCTCACCGGTTAAACGTGTGCTTCTTGAAGAATACACCGGCCAGGATTGTGGCAACTGCCCGCTCGGCCATCTTGCAATCGAGAAACTCGAAGGCCTCTATGGAAGCCGATTCATCCCGGTATCATACCATGTATATACAGGCGACAGCTACGAATACGGAATGACCGACTACGCCCAATACTTCCTCGGACTTGCGGGTGCTCCTACCGCCAAGATTCAGCGTAGCGCGGCAGCTTATTCGCCGATGATTTCAACCACTTCGAATGGTACTACCGATTACTCATTCTCGCGTGGCGACGGAACAACATGGCTCGACGTAGTTAACGAGGAACTTTCGAAGCAAACTATTGCTGACCTTGACGTTGCTGCCTGGTATGATGCTGCCGCTGGCACAATAAATGTTGGCTACAACTGCCGTTTCGCCCTCGACAAGGCTAATGCCAACTATGGCCTGTTTGCAATTATCACCGAGGACGGCCTCGTGGGATATCAGTCGAACTACTTTGCCTCGAATACCGACGAAGACCTTGGCGAATGGCAGTCGGGCGGCATATACAGTCAGAAGTATGTGTACCCGTATGAGTTCGAAGATGTGGCATGCGCCCTCTATCCGGCTAATGCCTACTACGGCAAGAGCGGCCTTATCCCGACGTCGATTACCAACGGTGAGGACTACACCGGAGTAATCAGCCTGAAGCTGTCGAGCGATGCATCGCACGTTCAGGAAGTGTTCAACTGCAAGGCCACTCTTGTACTCATCGACATGAACACCGGCGCTGTCATCAATGTAGACCGCGCTCCAGTAGGTGAGACAGCCGGCATCGCTGGCGCATCCGACGATGCAGTTACTGTTACCGCTATCGACGCTTCAATTGCAGTTGGCGTTCCAGCCGTTGCCGAAGTATCGGTATATGGTGTCGATGGTCGAATCGTTGCCCGCCGGACCATCAACGGTAGCTCAATGATTGCCACCGACTATCGTGGCGTTGCCATTGTGAAGGTTGAATGCGAAGGCAAGAGCACTGTGAAGAAAGTTGTTTTGAAATAAATTGTTTAGCTTCATCGTAATTCCCAAAATGGGGCTGCATCGAAAAAACATCGGTGCAGTCCCTTTTTGGTGTGTGACGGCAGTTGTGGCAGATTAAACTTTGTTTTTCCGAAGTCATTCCTTATTTTTGTAGTAAAATAAAACAAAAACCGGAATTAAGATATGAGTAAGCAGACAGTGGCGCACCTTGAGGCGCTAAGGGCCGAAATGGCACGTTTGCATGTCGATGCAATGATAGTGCCGGGCACAGATGCTCATCAGAGCGAATATATTTGTGAATACTGGAAGTCGCGCGATTGGGTGTCGGGATTCACCGGCAGCAACGGCACAGCCGTAGTAACCCTTGACGATGCACGCCTGTGGACCGATTCACGATATTTTCTTCAGGCACAGCAACAGCTGGCCGATTCTGGCTTCACCATGATGAAAGAGGCTATAGCCGGCGAACCCACCATCACCGAATGGCTGGCATCGGTTCTTGCTCCCGGGAGTGTGATTGCCATCGACGGCACTCTGTTCTCAATCAACAGTGTAAATGCCCTTGAAGAGTTCTGCGGCCTTAACGGTTTGCGCCTTGCCACCGACTTCACTCCTTTCGATACAATTTGGCCCGACCGACCATTGCGCCCACAGGGTAAGATTGAGGTGCACAGCACTGAATATGCCGGCGAATCGGTGGCCGACAAGCTTGCCCGCACCCTCAGCGCGGTGGAAGCCGCTGGTGCCGATGCCCTCTTCATTGCCGCTCTCGACGAAATTGCATGGCTATACAACATCCGATGCACCGATGTGCGTTTCACCCCCGTAACCATCTCGTATGCTTATATTTCGGCATCGAAAAAGGCCATTTTTGTTGATTCCGCAAAACTCACACCCGAGGTGAGTGCCCACTTTGCCGAAAACGGAATTGAGGTGCTTGGCTACGATGATGTGGCACGATTCCTTGACAAACTGCCGCTCGAAACCACTGTGATGCTCGATCCGAACCAAGTGAGCGATACGCTGAACCGAGCCATTGAATGTGGCCGAATATTCGGTAAATCACCTGTTTCGATGCTTAAAGGCGTGAAAAACGACGTGCAGATTGAGGGTATGCGCCGTTCGATGGTTCGCGACGGTATTGCCTTAGTGAAGACATTCCGCTGGGTTGAGGAAAATGCCGCTTCGGGCACTGTCACCGAGCTTGGGGTGTGGAACAAGGCTATGGAGATGCGCCGTCTCGACCCGATGTATCGTGGCGATAGCTTCTCTATGATTGCCGGATACAAGGAACATGGCGCAATAGTGCATTATTCGGCCGATGAACAGTCGGATGCTCATCTACAGGCCGAAGGACTGTTGCTGGTCGACACCGGTGCACAGTATCCCGACGGAACCACCGACATCACTCGCACCATAACCCTCGGAAACCCCACTGCCGATGAAATACATGATTATACGCTGGTGCTGAAAGGCCACGTGGCGTTGGCTTCGCAGCAGTTTCCGGTTGGCACTCGCGGGGTGCAACTCGATGTGCTTGCCCGCCAATATCTGTGGAACGAAGGCTTGGCATATCTGCATGGCACCGGACATGGGGTGGGGCAGTATCTGAGCGTTCACGAAGGCCCTCATAGCATCCGCATGAACGAGAATCCTGTGACCATCGTCCCAGGCATGATTACCTCCGACGAACCCGGCCTGTATCGTGCTGGGAAGCACGGCGTTAGAATCGAGAACCTGGTGCTCGCTGTCAATTCGGTGAGCGATGCTGAGTTTGGCGACTTCATGAAGTTTGAAACCCTCACATTGTTCCCCTACGATGCCCGTTTGATTGATGTGTCGATGCTTACCGATGGCGAATTAAGCTGGATTAACGATTATCATGCAACTGTGCGCGAGTGTCTGCTTCCAGGACTGGATGGCGCTGATGCTGAATGGCTTATTGAGAAAACCAAGAAAATAACACGATAATTACAATGGCACTTATCAAGACATTGAAAGGGATGATTCCCAAAATTGGCAAAGGATGCTTCCTTGCCGACAACGCCACCATTTTGGGCGACGTTACTATTGGCGACGAGTGCAGCATTTGGTTCAATACCGTGCTGCGCGGCGACGTTAACACCATAACCATAGGTAACCGTGTGAACATACAGGACGGGAGTGTCCTGCACACGCTTTACCAGAAATCAACCATCGAGATTGCCGACGACGTGTCGATTGGCCACAACGTGACTATCCACGGCGCAAAAATAAAGGACTATGCCCTCATTGGCATGGGTGCTGTGGTGATGGACGATGCCGAGGTGGGCGAGGGCGCTATCGTGGCGGCCGGTAGCGTGGTGCTCAGCCGCACGAAAATCGGCCCTAACGAGCTGTGGGCTGGTGCGCCTGCCAAATTTGTCAAGATGGTCGACCCTGCACAATCGAAGGAAATCAATCAGAAGATAGCCCATAACTACCTGATGTATTCGCGTTGGTATGTCGACAGCGAGGAAATAACCTACGATGGCGGTGAATAACATACTGCTGTGATGCAAAAGCGAGGCGCGCCCCGACTGAAGTGTTGGAGCGCGCCTTATGATTATTCGTTATTCCGGTCAGTGGCTACCGAATTATTCCTGTTTCTTCCCTTTCTTCTTTTCGAGCTGACGTTTGAGTGCATCGATACACAGGTCGAGACCTTCCTCGAAAGTGTCGGCGATTTTCGAGGCAAACAAGTCCTCGTGTTCCGGACATAGCAGCTTCACTGCCGTTTCTTTATTCATTGATGTCTCCGGCTTTACTACCTTTAGAGCAACTTCCATTTCCAGCACATCATCGTGGTGCTTACCAAGTTTTTCTGCTTTCTTGTTGATGAATGCCAACAATTTTTCTGAAGCGTCGAAATGAATGGCTTTAACTGTTACTTTCATATTATCCTCCTTTTTTTATGGCTCGTGGGTGAGCCTGTTGATAATTTTGTTTCAGTTCACGCATTGTTACGTGCGTGTATATCTGTGTCGCTTCGAGCGAACTGTGTCCAAGTAGTTCTTTCACGCTGTTGAGCTCTGCTCCGTCGTTCAGCATTGCCGAGGCAAACGAGTGGCGCAGCACGTGGGGGCTGCGATGCTCAAGCGGAATATCGGCCAGAGCAGTTGTCACCACGTTATACACCAGGGTGGGGTATAGCGCCCGCCCTTTTGCGGTTACGAAGAACTCGGTAGTGTGACCCACTTCCTTGTTGCGTATACGGCGGTACTGCTCAATGTCGGCTGCCAGTGCGGTGCCAAATGGTATTATGCGGTCCTTGTTGCGCTTGCCGTGCACTTTCATCTCGCATCGTGAGGTGTCGACGTTGGCATCGGTGAGCGATATCAGCTCTGCCCGGCGCATCCCTGTTTCGTAGAGCATGTCGACCATAAGGTGGTTGCGAACCTGTTCGAACGAGGTGGGGTCGACATCGCTGTCGTTGAGTACGGCCTCCATATCGGCCGGCCGTACATATACAGGCAGCCGGCTGTCAAACTTGGCTGGCTCTATTTCCTCGGCCGGACTGTCGGCTATCATGCCGCGTCGCATCATCCATCGGTACATCGCACGCAACGACTGTATCTTCCGCCTGATGCTGCGCTGCGACATCCCGCTCCCCGACATTTCTACCATCCACGAACGTATGTCGTTCACTGTAACCTCCGCCCATCTTATGTCTTCACCGTTGGAACTGAGGAATATAGCAAACTGCTCGAGGTCTTTCTTATATGCAGAAACGGTATGAGTTGAAAGATTCAACTCATACCGTATATATTTCAAGAAATCCTCAACTTGTGCCATAGATAGCGTAGGTTTGTTCTACGCTTCTAATTTACACAATCAACTTGAGATTTCCAAATTATTCTTGCACTTTTTATTATTCTTCTTCGGCGCGACGGAGCTTCTGTACGTACACTGCCTTAATCATCTTCTTGCGGTTGGTTACCGATGGCTTCTCAAATGCCTGACGTGCACGGAGTTCCTTTACAATACCTGTCTTCTCGAATTTTCTTTTGAATTTCTTCAAGGCTCTTTCAATGTTTTCGCCTTCTTTTACTTGTACAATAATCATTTTTTATTCTGTTTTTTATTTGTTTCTGTTATTTGCGGTGCAAAATTATCAATTTACTGTTTATCAACCAAGAATTTTGCCCATTATTTTCGGCTCATTGTTTTTCAGCAACCCGAGCCTCGCGTCTCAAGCTGCCATAGTCGCATTCGGCCTGCCGATTGGCCGATGATGTCGCCTATATATAATATGTATAAATCTAATTTTCTGTTAAGGTTCTAACTAACCTCCTTCCGGTTTCTTTATTGTTAGCCAAATCCGTTTTGGCTTAATCGGCTGCAAATATACTCTAAATTTGTAAATTATCAAAATATTATGTTGCTCATCGCTGAAAATCGCATAATGTAATTGTGTTGACGGTGCTTTTGCTGTATTTTGTCGCTATATACATTAATGTAATGTGAGCTTAATGGGAAATTACTAAAAGACTTTGTGCCTGCTATCGATTCCCCGTTCTAACGGTAGCATTGCGGTCTTTTAAAAAGCTATATGCTTCAAGGCCTGGCATAATGTTGTTCACGAAATTATGAAACGATTGGAGTCCTAAAGCTCTTAAGTGAAACGCTCATCAAAAAATACTTTGCTGAATTGTCGCAAATTGAAAAGTAATTCCATAATTTTGTTGTCAGTAAACATAGCGGTTGGGTAATGAAATTGGTTGCGACATTTATATTGGCGATGTGTTGTATCGCCGCTACGGCGCAGGAGCAGGATGTTCCTGTGGCATCGGCGGACAATGGTGCAGCAACGTTTATCGGTGGCCCGTATCTGCCGCCAGCCTCGCTTATGAGCGATTCGGCGGTGGCAATATCTGTGCCTGTGTCGCTTCACTTGCCACCTATTGGCATGCGGTATCCCTCGCTACATACTCTGAATCCGTTGCTCAACAATAGGTATTCGTACGGTGCTATGCCGCTTTGGGGTGGAGCTTATATGGTGGGGAGTGGTTCGTTCAACGTATATCCCGCTGTCGGAAATGTAGCAACAGCCAATGTTGGCATAAGCCAGCTGCTTGGCGATAACCTGGTGGTAACCGTCGGTGTTGCAGGCGAGAAGCTGCACATTGGCCGCGAACTCTATAACCATTATGGATTCAGCGGAAGTGTTGGCTATCGGATTAATGACCACTTCAGTCTCAATGCTTTCGGCTCCTACTATGCCAATAACAGTTACATTCCCGCCGGTGGAACTGTGTTTGCCGGCACGTCGACTTATGGCGGCTCTGTAGAGTATTCGCCCACCGAGCGGTTTTCGGTAGAGGCCGGTGTGCGGCGAGTGTACGATCCTCTCGATTGTCGATGGAAGACGGTACCCATACTGGTTCCGTCGGTGAAGATTGGCGATGCCAAGATTGGCATCGACGTTGGAGGCCTGCTTTATGAAGCGTTCCGCAGCGACCCTGCCGGTGGCGGTGCTAAGTACGACCCTCATACCGTGCGCGGCCCGATGACAACCAATAAAACTCCCGTTCCTACAGCTAAAGATTGGCGTAAGCGCTAATCGTAAACTGGCAACGATGCTGTGTCGGCAAAATGCCGCTTGATGTTGTGGCTTTTGTAATGTGCTATGACATAGGCCTCAATGAAAAATTTTTCGATTTGGCGCGAAAAAATATCGAAAAATAGTTGGATATATTTTGTGCGAATGAAAAATATATGTAACTTTGCACCCGATTGAAGTCCCCCGCTCAACTCGGGTGGGGTGAAACGAAATGCCTCTTTAGCTCAGTTGGCCAGAGCACGTGATTTGTAATCTCGGGGTCGTTGG
>JAEDFO010000064.1 GCA_016292745.1 Muribaculaceae bacterium
CTGTCCGACCGATGGAAAGACCCGTGGGACGAAGATTGGTAACCATCGAGAAAAAAGAGAGGGAGCTGTGCTGTGGCACGGCCCCCTCTGGATGTCGGATTCTGTAGATTAGTTGTTTTCTGGACGGAGCTTGCGAACAACCTCTCCAGTGCGCCACATCTCGCTGTCGCGAAGTGCCTTAAGTTCGGCATTGAGCTTTTCGCGATAGTCGGGCTGGCTGTTGGTGTCGATAGAGCGCTGAGCTTCGTTGCCGCATGCTACTTCGTTGTAAAGTTTTTCAAACACAGGCTTTGCAGCGTCGTGGAAAGGACCCATCCAGTCGAGGGCACCGCGCTGAGCTGTTGTTGAGCAGTTTGCATACATCCAGTCCATACCCTTTGCAGCGAAGAGCGGCATGAGCGACTGAGTGAGTTCCTCAACGGTCTCGTTGAATGCTTCGGAAGGAGTGTGTCCATGTTCGCGGAGTGTTTCGTACTGAGCGAGGAGCAAACCTTGGATGGCACCCATGAGTGTGCCGCGTTCGCCAGTGAGGTCGCTGTAAACTTCGCGTTTGAAAGTAGTTTCAAACAGGTATCCCGAGCCGACGCCTACACCAAGGGCAATCACACGGTCGTGAGCTTTGCCAGTAGCGTCCTGGAAAATTGCATAGCTTGAGTTCAAGCCGCGACCCTGAAGGAACATAGTACGCAGCGATGTGCCTGAACCTTTAGGTGCAACCATAATTACATCAACGTCGGCAGGTGGTACAATGCCGGTACGCTCCTTGTATGTGATGCCAAAGCCGTGCGAGAAATAGAGCGCCTTGCCTGGAGTAAGGTGTTTCTTGATAGTTGGCCAAACCTCAATCTGAGCAGCATCGGAAAGCAGGTATTCAATGATAGTGCCTCGCTGTGCGGCCTCTTCTATTTCAAATAGAGTTTCGCCAGGAACCCAGCCATCGTTAACGGCTTTGTCCCACGATTTCGAGCCTTTGCGCTGACCTACAATAACCTTGAAGCCATTGTCGCGAAGGTTAAGGCTCTGTCCTGGGCCTTGTACACCATAGCCGATAACTGCAATAGTTTCGTCTTTCAATACTTCTCTTGCTTTTTCCAAAGGAAATTCGTCGCGGGTAACTACGTTCTCGTCAACACCGCCAAAATTAATTACTGCCATAATTCAGTCTAATTATGAGATTTTAGAATTGATAATTCAGTTTTTATTATTGATAATGTTCGTCGGTAAAAATAAATCGGGCACGGCATAGGGCTTCGTTGCCGTTGATAATCTCAGCCGTTGTTTCGTTGCCGTCGGTGTGGCTGCGCACTTCCACCTCATCGCCAAAGTAAGCCTCTTTCATATATGCAATCTCGAATCGAGCAATTCGGTGATTGTCGTGGAAATCGAGAGGCCATTGGTTGAGCAGCACGTCGATGTATCGGCAGCTGTTAACATGGCGGTTGAAGTCGATGTCGGTGTAGCGGAACCGGTAATGCGTAGCCTCGTATTCGGGTAGCGGCCGCAACCTGGATTGCTTTGCAATGGGACATTCGCGGTCGGAGATGTTGTCGGCAATGTATCCGAACCGAGAAATGTCGACGCTGGCACGGGTAATGGTGTCGATAACCACCCAAATGGTGCGAGCATATCCTATAACTGAGCCGTCGACGTCACAGATGGCAAAATTGCGTTCCGAAAAGTGCTTGTTGTAGCTCTCAATCCAAGTGGTTAAGGTGTAGTACTCGTTGATGCGCGGATATCGGTGCATCTCGAATGTCACCCTCGACAGCACCCACGTTTGTCCGCTCTTGGCCAGTTCGCTAAAGCCCACGTTCCAAGTGTTTGCATGTAGAGTGGCCACTTCGATGATGCGGTCGACGAGCACTGTTATGGGCATCCGCTGCTGTGAGTCGCATTCTCCCGGGGTAAGGAAATATGATGCTGAGTATTCTTTTGATAGATTATTCATTTATATGGGCTTTTCTGAGACGTTGCTCGTGAATGAAGTCGCTAACATATTCAATATCCGATTTTGTTACTGCCACCCGCCCGCTGCGTACGAATTGCGAAATCCCGTACACATTGAATTCGTTGAACAGCGCTTCGGTTTCGTCGGAGTGTCCCGTTTTCTCCACCACGGTGTAAGTTGGGGTGATTTCGAGAATGCGGGCATTGTTGCGGCGGATAATTGCCTCAAGATTCTTTTCGGCCAGCAGTTTCTCGGTAGGTACCTTGAACAGTGCAATCTCCTGATACACAATCTCGTCGTCGGTATAGAAATATGCCCGTAGCACATCGATTCGCTTTTCAATCTGTTTGGTGAGTTTCTGGATGGTGTCGAGGTCGGTGTAGGCTGTGATGGTGAATTTGTGCACACCTTTGATTGATGACGGCGACACCGAGAGGCTTTCGATGTTAATCTTACGTCGGGTGAATATGATAGATATCTGGTTGAGAAGTCCAACCCGGTTTTCGGTGAATACTGTAATAGTGTATAATGTCTGTTCCATTATTTTCGGTTATTAATCAGCGTAATATTTTGTGTTGGCATCGAGCATCAGTGCTTTTACCGATTTACCGGCGGGAATCATCGGGAACACCAATCCGTTAGGCTCGATGTTTACGTTGAGAATGTAGGAGCCGTTGTGGTTGAGCATCCGCTTGATTGCGTCGTTGAGTTGGCTGCGGTTCTCAACGTCCTCGGCTGCAATGCCGTAGGCTTTTGCAATGGCAACGAAATCGGGGTTGACCATTGGCGTTTGCGAGTAGCGCTCGTTGAAGAAGAGCTCTTGCCATTGACGCACCATTCCAAGATAATTGTTGTTGAGAATAATGATTTTCACTTTCACGCCGTATTGCAGAATCACTCCAAGTTCTTCGATGGTCATCTGAATGCCGCCGTCGCCGGTGAAGAAGCACACAGTGCGGTCGGGGGCTCCGAATGCAGCGCCGATAGCAGCCGGCAGTCCGAATCCCATGGTGCCGAGGCCTCCGGAGGTTACGATGCTTCGTGGCTTGGAGTACTTGAAATAGCGCGATGCAAACATCTGGTTCTGACCAACGTCGGTAACAAGTATTGCGTCGCCATTTGTGGCTTCTGCTACACGGTTAACCACTTCGCCCATTTTCAGGAGGCCGTCGGATGGGAAAAGTTCGGGATTTATAACCTTTTCGCGCTCTACCTCATCGCATTGGTTAAACGAGGCAATCCATTCGCTGTGCTTGGCTTCGTTAACAAGGGGCAGAAGAGCTTCGATAGCCGTTTTTGCGTCGCCGTGAATGTGAGCATCGGTGGTTATGTTCTTGTCGAATTCCGATTCGTCGATGTCGATGTGCACCACCTTGGCTTTAGGCAGATACGATTTCGTGTCGCCGGTAACTCGGTCGTCGAAACGCATGCCGATGGCAATAAAGAGGTCGCAGTCGAGAGTATGGTGGTTGGCACCGATGTTGCCGTGCATGCCTAGCATACCTTTGTTGAGCGGATGCGATGAAGGGATGGTAGATAGGCCGAGTAGCGTGTTGGTTACAGGGATGTCGGCTTTCTCGGCTAATTCAATCAGTTGAGCCTCAGCACCGGAGATAGCTACACCCTGTCCGGCGGCTATCATTGGCCGTTCTGCGGCATTAATCATAGCGGCAACTGTGGCGATGTCGTCGGGATTGAGTTTGGGATATGGGTTGTAGCTGCGTATGTAGTTGCACTTCTCATATTTCCATTCGGTTTTCTCAATCTGTGCGTTCTTGGCAAAGTCGAGTACTACAGGGCCTGGACGTCCGGTAGATGCTATATAGAAAGCGCGAGCTACAGCCCATGCTATGTCGCTTGCCTGGCGAATCTGGTAGCTCCACTTTGTTACAGGCTGGGTGATGCCAATCACGTCGGTTTCCTGGAAAGCGTCGGTGCCGAGCGATTCGCTGGCGCATTGCCCGGTGATTACCACCATAGGAGTGCTGTCCATCATTGCATCGGAAATACCGGTGATGAGGTTAGTGGCACCTGGGCCGGAAGTGGCAAATACCACGCCGGTACGGCCCGACACGCGTGCATAGCCTTCGGCTGCATGGGTGGCGCCTTGCTCATGACGTACGAGGATATGGTTAATCTGGTCCTTATAGTCGTATAGACAGTCGAACACTGGAATTATTGCACCACCGGGATATCCGAAGATAGTGTCGACGCCTTCGGCAATGAGAGCTTTGATAAGTGCTTCCGCACCTTTAATCATATTGTCCATAATTTCCTTTTAAACTATATTTTGCGAACTCCGCCCTTGTCGGCCGATGTAACCATGGCAGCATAGGCGCGTAATGCTTTCGAAATGTTGCGTTTGCGATGTCGAGGAGTGAAAGCCTCGTTGCCGCGGGCTTCTTCTTCGCTGCGGCGCTGTGCAAGCTGCTCGTCGGAGAGTTCCACCGATATGGTGCGCTCAGGGATGTTGATATCGATGATGTCGCCCGAGCGAACCAGCCCGATGTTGCCTCCGGCAGCGGCTTCCGGCGATATATGACCAATTGAGAGGCCGGAAGTGCCACCAGAGAATCGGCCGTCGGTAATCAGTGCACACAGTTTCCCGAGATGCTTCGATTTTATATAGGAAGTGGGGTAGAGCATCTCCTGCATGCCCGGACCACCTTTCGGACCTTCATGTGTGATAACCACTACGTCGCCGGCTTCGACCTTGTCGTTGAGGATGCCTTCAACAGCATCGTCCTGCGACTCAAACACCACGGCTTTGCCGCGGAAGTGGAAGATGCTTTCGTCGACTCCGGCAGTCTTTACCACGCAGCCATCCGGCGCAATGTTGCCGTAAAGTACGGCGATGCCACCATCCTTCACATAGGCATGGTCGAAGTCGCGGATGCAACCGCTTGCGCGGTCGGTGTCGAGGGCGTCGTAGTAATTCTCCTGGCTGCCGAGGGTGATGTTGTAACGGTTGCCTGGAGCGCTTTTCCACATTTTCTCGGCTTCTGCGCCAAAGTTGGCGCCATCGGTGGCATATTTGTCGATTGCCTCGGCAAGAGTGGTGCCATCGACACGTTTAACAGAAGTGTCGATAATGCCGTGTTTGGCGAGCTGGCTCATGATTGTCATGATTCCTCCGGCACGGTTGACATCCTGGATGTGGTATTTTGAGTTAGGCGATACTTTGCAGAGCACCGGAGTGTGCTTCGACAGCATATCGATATCTTTCATTGTAAAGTCGGCACCGGCTTCGTTAGCCACGGCAAGCAGATGCAGCACGGTGTTGGTGCTGCCGCCCATGGCAATGTCGAGAGTCATGGCATTGAGCATTGCCTGACGTGTGGCAATGCTTCGCGGCAATACCGATTCATCGCCCTCATCGTAGTAACGATGGCAGTTGTCGATGATAATCTTTGCCGCTTTCTTGAACAGCTCGCGGCGGTTGGCGTGAGTGGCAAGTATGGTGCCGTTGCCGGGAAGTGCCAGGCCTATGGCCTCGTTGAGGCAGTTCATTGAATTGGCAGTGAACATACCCGAGCAAGAACCGCAAGTGGGGCATCCGTTGCATTCGATTTTAGCCACTTCATCGTCGGGCTTCGTTGAGTCGGCCGAGTCAATCATCACGTCGATGAGATCGAGAGCGCGATTGCCGAGATGTCCGGCTTCCATTGGACCTCCCGAAACGAAGATTGCTGGAATGTTTAGGCGCATGGCAGCCATGAGCATGCCTGGAGTGATTTTGTCGCAGTTGCTTATGCACACCATTGCGTCGGCGCGGTGTGCATTGACCATATATTCAATGCTGTCGGCAATAAGGTCGCGCGAGGGTAGTGAGTAAAGCATACCGTCGTGGCCCATTGCAATGCCATCGTCGATGGCTATGGTGTTGAATTCGGCGGCAAAGCAGCCGAGACGTTCAATTTCAGCTTTCACTTCCTGTCCGATCTTGTGCAGGTGAGTGTGTCCGGGCACAAATTGAGTGAACGAGTTAACCACGGCAATAACCGGTTTGCCCATTTGCTCGGGCTTCATGCCGTTAGCAATCCATAGGGCTCTGGCACCGGCCATTCGGCGCCCTTCCATCGTGATGCTGCTTCTTAATGGATGTACCATATCTAATAGTATATTAAATAAAAAATCTTTCTCGGTTTAAGGAGAAAGACTTAATGCGTTTGATTGTTTAATAATATCAGAGTCATAATAAATTCACGTCGTTCTCCTTAAGTCAATCTCCAATAATTAGGCTTTCCACGACCACGACCGATAGTGAAATCACTGACAAAAGGACTGCGATTGTAATGTTATTAATCATCTCGTTGTTTTTATTTCTGATGCAAAGGTATAATGCAGAAATATATAATGCAAGAAAAACGACAAGAAAAATTGATAAATTATATATTTTGTCATTTAAATTGTGATAAATCGTTATTATGCTGACATTTGCAGCACGAAATAAAAACGTCCTCTGGAATGGAGCCGGAGGACGTTTAGAAATTGCGTTAAATCCCAGCAAAGCTAATGAGTTGACACTATAACGTGAGTGCGTTGTCAACTTTCTTGTCGGTGAGAGCAAGGTCGATAACCTCCTTGATGGTCGTCACATAGTGGAAAGTGAGGCCTTCGAGATACGATTCCTTGATTTCGGCAATATCCTTTCGGTTTTCTTCGCAAAGGATTATTTCGGTTATTCCTGCACGTTTTGCAGCGAGAATCTTCTCTTTGATGCCGCCCACCGGGAGCACTTTTCCGCGGAGGGTTATTTCGCCGGTCATTGCCAGATGGTCTTTCACTTTGCGTTGGGTGAAAGTTGAAGCCAGCGATGTAACCATTGTGATGCCAGCCGAAGGACCGTCCTTAGGAATTGCCCCTTCTGGAACGTGGATATGCACATTGTATTTATCAAACAATTCGTAGTCGATGCCGAACAGTTCGCTGTGCGATTTGAGGTATTGCAAAGCTATTACCGCCGATTCCTTCATCACATCGCCAAGGTTTCCGGTAAGGGTGAGTTTTTCGCCCTTGCCTTTCGACAGCGACGATTCCACAAACAGGATTTCACCACCAACGGCAGTCCATGCCAGCCCGGTGACTACTCCGGCAAATTCATTGCCTTCGTATTTGTCGCGACTGTATTCTTCTGCACCGAGGAGTTCCTTCACCACGCTTTCGGTGATTGTGGTTGGGAATGGCTTTTCCGATGCTTTCAGACGTGCAATTCGGCGAAGAATCTTGGCAATTTTCTTGTCGAGCTCTCTCACACCCGATTCGCGGGTATACGATTCGATGATTTTTGAAATGGCAGGTTTCTGGAATGTGATTTCGCGTTTGTCGAACCCGTGTTCGGCAAGTTGCTTTGGCACCAGATGCTTTCGAGCTATTTCCACTTTTTCTTCGAGTATGTAGCCCGACACCTCAATTACTTCCATACGGTCGAGTAGCGGCTGCGGCAGGTTGGCAATTGAGTTGGCTGTGGCAATGAAGAATACCTTTGATAGGTCGAAGTCGATATCCACGAAATTGTCGTGGAAATGACTGTTCTGCTCCGGGTCGAGCACCTCGAGCAGGGCCGACGACGGGTCGCCCTTGTAGTCCTGTCCGAGTTTGTCGATTTCATCGAGAATGAACACCGGATTTGAACTTTTGGCCTTCGACAGTCCTTGTACGATTCGGCCGGGCATGGCGCCGATATAAGTGCGGCGGTGCCCACGGATTTCAGCCTCATCGTGCAATCCGCCAAGCGACACACGGACGTATTTGCGGTGCAGTGCGTCGGCAATCGATTTGCCGAGCGAAGTCTTTCCCACACCCGGAGGGCCGTAAAGGCAAAGGATGGGGGCTTTCATGTCGTTGCGGAGCATCAGCACAGCCAGATGCTCAAGAATACGCTCTTTCACCTTCTCAAGACCGTAGTGGTCTTTGTCGAGTTGTTTCTCAGCTTTCTGTAGGTTGAAATTGTCCTTTGTGAAAACGTTCCAAGGCAAATTCAGAAGAGTGTCGATATAGTTGTACTGCACCGAGAAGTCGGGCGATTGTGGATGCAGACGCTCGAGTTTGCGGATTTCCTTGTCGAAAATAGCTGCAGTTTCCTTGTTCCATTTCATTTTCTTGCCACGCTGGCGAAGTTCTTCGATGTCCTGGTCTTGGGCTGAGTCGCCAAGTTCGTCTTGGATTGTGCGTATTTGCTGCTGGAGGAAATGTTCACGTTGCTGTTGCGAAATGTCCTCACGGGTTTTCGACTGAATGTCGGCTTTGATTGCAATGAACTGGGCTTCCTTGGTCAGGTGTCCGTAAAGGGCATATGCGCGTTTCTTCATCGACGATTCCTCGAGCAGACTTTGCTTGTCGGCTACTTCAAATGGGAAGTTGGCGGATAGGAAGTTGATGAAGTAGAACGGGTTGTCGATGTTCTTGATGGCAAAGAACAGTTCCTTGCCCTCGTCTCCCAAGTTGCTGAGCATTTTCAGCGTCAGGTCGCGTATAGAGTTGACGAGTACCATGAATTCCTGGTCGTGCTCGTCGGGCATTTGCTCGGCCGATTGTTCAACTTTTGCGCGCAGATATGGGGCCTTGGCGGTAAGGCTGTCAATGCTCAGCCGGCCACGACCTTGCAGAATCACGTTGGTGGTGTTGTCGGGGAGCTCAAGAATCTTTATGATTTCGGCAACAACGCCCACCCGGTACAGGTCGTCAAGGCCGGGGTCTTCGGTGCTGCTGTCTTTTTGGCATACCACACCGATGGCAGTCTTGTTCTTTTGAGCCTCGTGTATGAGATTCAACGATTTCTGTCGACCGATGGCCACCGGCATTGTGACATTTGGAAACAGCACAATGTTGCGAAGTGTCAGGATTGGCATGTCGGAGAGGTCGATTTTGCGGTTGGCAGAATCGTCGTCGTTGTCAATCCGTATTTCGGTGACAATGTGCCCAATGCCCTGCGAGTCGTTTGGGTCGGAGTCAAAATCTTTGAAGTAGTTTATCATAATTGAATGTCAGAAATGTCAGATTATAGATTGTATGATGCTCGAAAGCCTATATTGCAAATAAGATGCCAAAATTACGGATTATCTTTGATTCCGAAAAAAGATATACCACATTTTGTTGCAAAGTATGTTGTTGTGTGGTTATATTTGTAATCTAAAAATAACCTTAAATTGAATATGAACAGATATATTACCCTTTTGTTGCTGGTTTCGATGCTCAGTGCCAGCGCTGTTCCCCATAAACTGACCGGCACGGTTATCGGCACAGAAACGTCGGTTGATTATTCTACCGGATTGCCATCAACCACTGTCAACACCCGATATAATGCCTTCGACGGCGACTTATCGACTTATTTTGCCTCGTACGACCGTTCGAGCGTGAGCGAGACTGAGATACCGCGCACTTGGGTGGGGCTCGACCTTGGCTCCAAGCACGTCATAAGCAAGGTGGGGTGGTCGCCCCGAGATGACGGATATGGTGAGCAGCGTGTGCAGCTGGGATTGTTTGAGGGTGCCAACAGTCCTGATTTCACAGATGCCATACCTATTTATCTTATACCCGACAAGGGCACAATTGGCACCATTTCGTATGCCGATGTTGATTGTAGCCGCGGATTCCGCTATGTTCGCTACCTTGGGCCAGACAATGCCCGATGCAATATTGCCGAGGTGGAATTCTATGGCGAAGAGGGTGAAGGCGACGATTCGCACCTCTATACTGTATCGAATCTGCCGACGGTGGTAATCTACACCACCGGTGATTTCTTTGGCCGCGACCCGGTGGATAAGGTTACCGACTACACTTCGTCGATTACCATAATTTCCCGCAACGACGACGGAACCACAGCGGTGCTATGCCAGCCGGGTACAACGCGTCTGCGTGGCAACAACTCGATGACTCACCCTAAAAAACCTTATCGTATAAAGTTCGACAGCAAGCAGAAAGTGCTCGATGCCCCGGCAAAGGCAAAGAAATGGACTCTTATCAATACCTATGGCGACAAGACTATTCTGCGCAATGAAATCTCGTTTGAGATAGCCCGTCGGTTAGAGATGGATTATGTGCCGTATTGCCGGTTGGTGGATGTGATTTATAATGGCGACTACAAGGGTACATACCAGTTGTGCGACCAGATTGAAATCAACAAGAACCGTGTTAACATAACCGAAATGGAGGTTGATGACCTTGCCGGTGAAGCCATTACAGGCGGCTATCTGCTTGAAATAGATGCTTATGCCAGCCAGGAGGGTGAGGAGCATTACTTTACCTCGAGTAGTGGCATCCCGGTGACAATTAAGTCGCCCGATGAGTCGAACGACCTTTCGCTGTGCAAATCGTATATCTCTACGTATTGGAATTTTATGGAAAAAGCGGTGATGCAGACCAGTCGTGCTTCGCTTGACCAGTACATGGATGTGAAATCGTACTGCAAGATATTCCTGGTGGGTGAACTCACCGGCAACAGTGATACATTCTGGAGCATGTACGTCACAAAGGAGCGCAACGATGCGCTGTTACGTTTCGGGCCGGTATGGGACTATGAGCTAACCTTCAACAACGACAATCGCACTAAGGATTATTTCTTCAATCCGGTGGCTCACACCGAGTGGCTGTTCGAGTTCGACGATGGCAATGGCAACCATACTCTCAAGGCTGGAACCATGGGTGATTTTGCAAAGAAAATGCTGATTTTATTCCATGCCGGCGAGTTGCTCGACGTGTGGAAAAACGGGTATGAGAAGAATAACCTTAGGGCCAGCTCGCTTAATGCATATGTTGACAAACTTGCCGAGGAAATCGACCAATCGCAGAAGCTTAACTTCATACGTTGGCCGATACTCAGCAAGAAGGTGCACATGAATTTTCAGGCTTTGGGCAGCTATGAGAAGGAAGTGGAGTTCGTGAAGAGTTACATCACCACACGAGTCGACTGGATGAATGCCAAGCTTGGATACAAGCCGGCTGGAGTTGACGGTGTGATTTCCGACGCATCGGACGAGCTGCAGCCCAAGCAAATCTTCAATATGCAAGGAGTGTTGCTTTATCAAGGCGATGAAATGCCTGAACTTGAGCCTGGCGTGTATATTGTGCGTCAAGGTGCATTTTCGAATAAGGTGATGATTACCCGCTGACAGCCTAATGGAATATAAAAAATTTTGTACTGCAACCGAATTGAATTAACTTTGTGCTTATAATGTGGCTGTAGCCATGGCTTAAATACGAAATAATATAATCGGACAATGATAATAATAGGAGTAGCAGGCGGAACCGGTTCTGGTAAGACAACCGTGGTCCGCAAAATTATGGAACGTTTGCCGAAAGGCGAGGTTGGCGTGATATCACAAGACTCATATTACAAGGATTCGAGCCATGTGCCTGTAGAGGAGCGCCAAAAGATAAATTTCGACGAGCCGAATGCATTCGATTGGGAATTGCTGCTTGAACATCTGCAGAAATTAAAGAAAGGTCAGGCAGTGGAAATGCCCACCTATTCCTATCTCACCTGTACACGTCAGGCCGAAACCGAGCATATGGATCCGCACGACGTGGTCCTTGTTGAAGGCATTTTGGTGCTTACCGACCGCCGGTTGCGTAACATGATGGACATAAAGGTGTTTGTCGATGCCGACGGCGACGACCGTCTGATTCGTGTTATCAGCCGCGACTGTATCGAGCGCGGACGCACTCCGCAAATGGTAATTGACCGCTACGAGCGAGTGCTTAAGCCAATGCATCTGAAGCATATCGAGCCGTGCAAGCGTTTTGCTGACCTTATTGTGCCGCAAGGCGGTCACAACGAGGTGGCTATCAATCTGCTCACCGATTATATCCATGGGCAGCTGAACAAGAAAAAGTGACATCTCACAGAAACTGCTTATGGATGAATCTGTTGATACTGCACAACCCATAATTCCCGACGAAGCTGCTGCTGCACAGGCTGCTGACGGGAAGATGGTGTTGCGAACTGAGAACCTGGTGAAAAAATACCGTCAGCGTACGGTGGTTAACCATGTGTCGATAAACGTGACTCAAGGCGAGATTGTGGGATTGCTTGGCCCTAATGGTGCCGGTAAAACCACAACTTTCTATATGACTGTGGGCCTTATAACCCCAAACGAAGGACAGATATTCCTGAACGACTTGAACATCACCAAGTTCCCTGTATATCGCCGTGCTCAGACTGGTATAGGCTATCTTGCACAGGAACCTTCAGTGTTTCGCAAACTGAGTGTTGAAGACAATATTATGTCGGTGCTCGAAATGGTATCTGACTCGCGCGAATACCAACGTGAAAAGCTCGAAAGTCTGATTTCGGAGTTCCATTTGCAGAAAGTGCGCAAAAACCTGGGCGACCAGCTTTCGGGCGGCGAGCGACGTCGTACCGAGATAGCGCGCTGTCTGGCCATCAATCCTAAGTTTATAATGCTCGACGAACCGTTTGCCGGTGTCGACCCTATTGCAGTTGAGGACATTCAATCTATTGTGTATAAACTGAAGGAGAAGAACATAGGCATTCTTATCACTGACCATAATGCTCCCGAAACGTTGAGCATCACCGACCGGGCATATCTGCTTTTCGAGGGCAAGATACTGTTCCAGGGCACCAGCGAGGAACTGTCGGAGAATCCGATTGTGCGCGAGAAGTATCTTGGCCGCAATTTCGTGTTCCGCCGCAAGCAGTTCGATTGATTGAAAGGCCCATTATTAAGCTGTAGATCATCAAAATACCCCCAATATATAAGCTTTAATAGAGA
>JAEDFO010000011.1 GCA_016292745.1 Muribaculaceae bacterium
ACTGTCACAGATATGGTGCCGTCGGGCTGCGAGGTGATGTTGCGCGACGAGAATGAGTTCAGACGCTGTGGGTTACCGCCAAAGTTCAGAATGAAATGCAGCGACGAGTTGTTCACCATTCTCACGTGGCGACGGCCATTGTTGTCAACCTTGAACACTTCAAACTTTACACAGGCACGGAACAGTGCCTCTACAAGTGCCTCATCGCCGGCAATGGTGCCGAACGAGTAGGCCAATGTGCGGCGGGCTTTCAGCGCGTCCTTGATGGCCACCAGCGAGTTGTCGGTGGCAAGTATTAGGGTCATGTTGCGCTGATGACCTTGCATGCCATAATCAACTGCAGTAGTGCGATGAATGTCGGTGTTGGCTGCCATGAAAAAGCCGTTTTCCTTGGCTCGCTTCACCACCGTGGGATAGAATTCCGAGCCGTTCATTATCTCAACTCCGTCAATCAGATGCTCGGCATACACCTGCTTCTCGAATTCGGTCATCTCAAGCGATTTCCGACGCCATCCGGGATGGTTATGCATAATCAGGGCTCCCTGGGCGCGGGCGTTGCGCATCGACTGTGCCGGGTCGGCATCGTAGATGGTGTTGGCATCATCTACAAACAGGGCGTTGTAGTGTCCGATGGTTTCCGGGCTGCGGGTTATTTCGGCCCCGGGAATGATGGTGATGCCATAGTTCTCTGCCTCTTTCTGGGCGGCAAGATATGGCACATTGAGGTCGGCAAGTATGCCGGTATTGTCGGCTGCCTTGTCTATCACGTTATGGTTCACGGCCTTGGTGTCAGCCGGCAAATATCCTTTGAGGAATTTGAGCATGGTGGGTTCCCAGCGACGATACTCCACATGGTCGGTGATGGCAAGAACATCAAGCCCATCGGTCCACGCCTCTAGCACCCGGTATTCGGGTGTAGTGGATGCGTCGGAATATACGGTATGACAATGGAGGTCGGCCTTCAAAACGGTGTAGCCCTCGACCTTCGGAATTACAAACTCATGGCGCATCGACTCGTTGCGCAAGGTGTGCCGCGCCATGTCCCGATTGTCATGGTCCTGATAGTAAATCGATTGGCTGGCTGCGGTAAGCGCCAGCGTTGCAGTAGCGGCAAAAATGATGAGTTGTTTCATGATTTTATTATTTTATGGTTAACGTCGCTCCTGATATCGGATAATGGCTATTTTGAGCCTAACTATGGAAAATCCGAAAACAATCAGAACGACAACTCGATGATAATTATTTATCGGTAAAGTTAATGAATTTGCCAAACATTTTCGCCTTTTTACGGTTTTTATTGCTTAATCTGCATTTTTTAGCGTTGCTATTGTTCTTGCCTATTGAAAAAGATGCGCTCCAACGCTGGAACGCATCTCTTGAATTATTATTTGCTATGCCGCCGAAGCGCAGATTATCTGACTATTACCTTCTTCCTGGATACTGTGCCATCGGAATACTTGCAAAGTTCTATCACAACATCGCCGGAATTTACTGTAGGCACTGGCTGACCGGCCAAGTTGTAATACACTACCGATATCACACTCTTTCCTGTCACACTGACATTGTCAATTCCGTCGGATATCAAACTGAAATTAGCAAACTTTCCCCAATTGGCATCGGCCTTGTATGCCTCGATTGCTTCGTTCGATGGAAGATACAATGTGCCGTTTGAATATGCCTTTTCAGTAAAGTTAACCCCTGCTACGGGCACCGGATTAAAGCAATAAACATCTGTAATTGCATTACATACATTGAATGCATTGCCTGCTATAGCCGTCACATTTTCACCAAGTCTCACTGTCTTCAAGTTGGCGTTTTGTGCAAATGCCATAGCGTTGACACTCGTAAGGTTGCTATTGCTGATGAAGTGTTCGATACTGGTGTTTCTTATTGCCTGAGCATCGATAACTGTGACTGTTTCCGGCAAAGTATATGTAGTCTCAACTCTTCCCCCGGGATATGCAACAAGTGTCGTCATATCCTTATTATATAGAATGCCGTCGACAACTGCAAAATTTGCATTTCCCTCTGCCAGCTCTATTGCTGCCAACGATGATGTACCGGTGCACAATCCGGCTCCTATGGTTTCTACATTCGAGCCTATTACAAGCGTTTTCAATCCTGTGGCATTGAAGAACAACGTGCTGCCGACACTCTTAACTGTTTCCGGTATAACATAATTCTCGA
Organism: Muribaculaceae bacterium; assembly: GCA_016292745.1. Classification (GTDB taxonomy): domain Bacteria; phylum Bacteroidota; class Bacteroidia; order Bacteroidales; family Muribaculaceae; genus SFRY01. The sequence goes on from JAEDFO010000011.1 coordinate 2,188, forward strand.
GGCTTGTACAGCGATAGAATGCCGATGCCCCTATTGTCTCGAGTTTATTGCTTTCCACATTGGTGAGTGAGCTACAATCCGAGAAGGCAAATTCACCAACTTCGGTCACATTATTCAGATTTACCGATGCCAAGGCTGTACACGACGAGAAGCAGTTGTCGCCGATTTTTGTAACCGAACCCGACAATGCCACCGATGGAAGGGCTTCGCAATTGGCAAATGCCTGCATACCTATCTCTTTCAGTGTCGACGGGAAACTGATATTCTTGAATCCGCCGAAACCAAATGCGCTCTGACCGATGCTTTCTACGCCTTCGGGTATCACAAGCTCCTCCAAGGCGCAAAGGTCGAAGAAGCAATTTCGAGGTATTGTTTTCAGCCCTGCAGGCAGAGAAAGGCTTGTTATGCCTTCACATCCCATAAATGCGCTCTCACTAAGTTCTGTATTGCTGCTTTCGATTGCGAGCGTTGTGAGTGTGCTGTTATTATAAAATGCATACGCATCTACCGATTTCACACTGGAGGGTATGGTTACATCTACCAGATATTCCTGTCCCGACTGGAACGAACCTTCGTACAATTGCTCTACAAACGAAGGTATAGTAAACTGGGTTACATTCTTTCCCGGAGGGAATACAAGCAATGTTTTCTTGTCGGCAGAATACAATATGCCGTCTTCAGATGCAAACACTGGGTTCCCTTCCTCGATATTGATGGCCGCAACCGTACAGCAGTCAAAGCAGCTGCCGCCTACCGAGGCCAGAGCCTTCGAGAATGTAAACTCCACATCATATGCCTCTGCCCAGGAAAATGCACAATCACCGATAGCGGTAATCGTTTCCGGAAAAACGATGCTTTCGCTAAACACCGCTTCCTCGAATGCATACTCTCCAATCTCGGTAACTGTGTAGGTAACTTCATTGTTTACTACCGTGCTCGAGAAATCGGAATTCTTAAGATCGGCATATCCCTCATCTGAATATACAATGGCCACTGTATTCTCCGAAGTAGTTTCATAATTTAACTTTCCCACTGTGAAGCTTTCTGCCATAACACTAAATGCACAGGTTGCAAATAGGAGTAAAATTGCTTTCTTCATAAGCCTGATAATTTTTAAATGAATAGATGGTTTTAGATTGATGGTATTAATGTCAGTTTTGTAGTTGGTTCCGTTTCCAAAATAGTTACAATGAAGAGTGGACAGTTGCAAGCATTTATCACACGCTTACAAATATATGCCAATTTCACTAAAAATCAATGAAATCAACACAATTTATGTCGAAAATATGAAAAAAATATTATTATTTGTATCGAGAAATGCCGAATCGGTGAGAATTTCTTCGCCTGGACCGAAGTATTTTGTGGTTATTCGGCCATTGCAGCACGCTCAAAGCATTTTGCAAAGAAAAGCATCTGATAATCAATGGAATTGGTCCAGTATTTCCACGAGTGGTTGCCCGGACGCACAATGAAATCGTGGCCGATGCCTTGCTGGAGCAATGCCTCGTGCAGCCGGTTGTTCACCTCGAAGAAGAAATCGTCGTAGCCGCAGTCGAATATAATGTTCAGCTTGCCGTTGCTCAGCGAGGGCACCAGATTGATTACCGAATGCGCCTTCCAGTTGTCGAGATGCTCATCCTGCTTGCCTAACAGATTGTCGAGGTTCCATTTGCCCGGAAACGGCACAATGTCCACTCCGCCGCTCATGCTGCCAGCCGAGGCAAATACGTCGGGATGGCGGAATGCCAGCCACAATGCCCCGTGGCCGCCCATGCTCAAGCCGGTGATGGCGCGCATATCGCGCTCGGGAAGGGTGCGGAAACGCGAGTCGATGCATGGAATGAGTTCATTGATAAAAAATGATTCCATCTGCGAATCGGCGAGCATCGGCGAGTCGATATACCAGCTCTTCAGCCCGTCGGGGCACACTATGATGGTGCCATATTCGGTGGCCATGTCGGCAAGCTCCGGGTCGGTGATAGTCCATTTGGCATAGTTGTCGCCAAAGCCATGAAGCAGATAAAGCACCGGGAACTGCACCTCCTGCATCTCTGCATCGAAATACTGCGACGGCACTATCACCACTGCCTTTACCGTAGTCTGCAGGTGTGTGCTGTTGATAGCAATAGTGTCAACGCACTCATAATCAAGCATCTCGTCGGCATTCTCGGCTCGCATGCTTCCCAGGGGAAGCATCAGCAAAACAGCCGACAGAAATAGTATATCTCGCAAATGTTTCATGACAAATCACTGTTTAAAAAGTGTGGTGGAATGCATCGCCATGATGCACCAAACCTCAATAATACAAAAGTAACAAAATATGCCGAATACCACCCAAAATATTAAAAATTATCTGCACCCCAGCACATAATCACCCATCCCAATCCTCGTCACCACAAAAACACCGAATGAAAAGAATGGGGAGCCCGCTTCAACCAGCAGTCTCCCCACCAATCAATCTATGAGTGTGGAAAAACGGAATTTCCTATTGTTTAGAATGCGATGTTAACGCCCAATCCGAGCACTCGGTTGGTTCGATAATAGTGGTCAACCTTGTCGCCTATTGGAGTCGGGGTCACCACATCGCGGGTCTTGTAGAATGTCTGCATCCAACCCAGGTCAACGCTGGTGCGGTTGGTAACATTAACGCGCACACCGGCGCCCACGCTGTGGCTCGAGGTCACGAAGCTAAGGTCGCTCAGATGGCCGTCGGCAAGGTCGTAGTTGGTTGTCTGCCATCCGGCCGACACTGTAACCCACTTGCACAGGTCGTATTCGACGCCGGCAAGCACTTCCCATGTGCCACCGTTAACCAGTTCCTGCTTGTCGCCATATTGTACGGCATTCTTGTCGTCGAAGTAGTGATATCCGGCATTTATGCGAAGTTCCTTGATGGGCGAATACATGGCACCAACAGTCAAGAAGCCCGGCACATCGGCAGCTATCTTGCTCCCGTCGGCAAACTGACCCAGAACGGGGTTCTGCTGTGCCAACATGGCTGCGTAGTCGTTCATCTCGGTCTTGTTTTTCAGACAGAAATGTGTGCGAAACTCATATTTTGCTGCCACATTCCAGTGATTGTTTATCTTCCAGTCGATGCCGATAATCGGAGCCACACCAAAGCCGGTCTGGTCGGCATTGAGCGAGATGCTCGAAGCCTCGAGCTGAGCATTTATCTGCTGCTCCACGGCCTGCTGATAGGCTTCGCCCACAGGCGAGGTGGCCACCAGCTTGGCATTGATATCGGTTACCCAACCATTGTAGTTACAGGAGGCTATAACGCCGCGCAAACCCACATATGCTGCCAGGTTATTGGTAATCTTATATGTTCCGCCAAGCGTTACCCCGAAAAAGTATTGACGGCCCTTCATATATGCGTTCATATCGTAGCCGCCGAAGCTCAAATGCTCAGCCATGTTGGCTGCCTGCAGCGCGCCGTTCACACCGCTGATAATCTGACTTGAATAGAGCGACTCAAACGAGCCCAGACCATTGTCGAACTCGCACTTGCCGCCTCCGCCCATCAGTGCAAAGCAAGCGCCCACCGACCATCGGTCGGCAACATAGGCTGCCTGGAAACTCGGAATCACCGGAGCCTTGGCATCGCCCTCAAACTTGTGGGTGGGATTCGGGTTCGAGATGTTGTAGTTGAACAGGGGGAAAGTGGTAGTGATGTCGCGGTTCTGCTTGGCATTCTGGATGTTTAGGCTCAAGTGAAAACCCTTCTTGAGGAATGCCACACCTGCCGGGTTCATATAAGCACCCGTGATGTCGATTACCGCCTCTTGACTAAGCTGACGCAAAAACGCAGCGTTCTGGTTTGTGTTGGTCAGCAGACCGCCAGCTATCGCAGTGGCGGTGCTAATCCCGGCTAATGCCAGGCTAATTAGTTGCTTTTTTATCATTACGTTAAGTGTAAGGTTTATATATTGCTGCTTATGTAGGCAATGGCAAGCAGCGTCGTCCGACGCGCCAAAGAGTCCAAAAAATGCTCACTTTTGCAACTTTAGTGCAAAAGTAATACATTATATTGGAAAAATCAGCAAATCAGACCAAGAATTTGGCAAAAATGAACATCCACCCCGCCATCGCACCACAAAATTAGCGCCAAAACCACCCGCCACATTGCGAAAACTGCCACAACACAATGGCGCCGGGCGGGCAACGCCCGAGGCGATGTGCGCCGTTAGTGCCCTCGATTGCTGTGAACGCCGTCGTTGCCTTGGGCCAATAGCAACATTGCGTCTACCGGCTGGTGGCGGTGGTGGCGGTTTTCGCAATGTGGCGGGTGGTTTTGGTGGTAATTTTGTGGCGTTGCAATTCGGGTAGCCGGGCGGCCATGCGGCCGGTACCCCACACAGACTCGCTCCGTTGGGGCTCGCTTGTGTGGGGTCAGCTAAGGGGTTGCTTCTCCGAGGCAAAAAGCCCTATGGGCTGGTTCCGCCACTTTGATTTATTAACTTACACAGATGGTCTGTGTCTTAACTTTAATATAATGCTATGAAAGATTTTAGCGAAATGAGTATTGATGAGCTTCGTGCTCTTGACATCGGTGCTGTGGTGGCTGAAAGCCGTCGCCGCGGGGGTGAACGTGGGCATAGGGCTGATGCTGAGACGGGTCGCGGCTGCTCCGGAGAGCGGCAGAAGACGCTTATCCCGGCCATGGGTGTGCTGTGGCTGCCGGTGTCGATGGTCGAAGATGCCCGGTTCTCGCCCGACATGGATGAGGATGCGCTGGTGCGTCTGCGCTTTGAGCACGATTTTGAGTTCTGGTGCCATCGTTGTGTGGTGATACAAGACAAGATGGGTTGCGGAGCCATTTCGTTTGACCTTAACAGTGGACAGCGGAAGGTGGTAGAACGCCTTGAGGCGATGCGTCGTGCCGATATGCCGCTACGGATGATAGTGCTGAAGGCTCGCCAGTGGGGGTGCTCGACGCTGATAGAGACCTATATGCAGTGGATTCAGATTGTGCACAAGCGATACTGGAACAGCCTGGTGTGTGCGCAGAACCGCGATACGGCGACGGTGATGAAGCGTCACTACGAGATGACGCTCCAGCACTACCCCGACGAGTATTGGGACGAGGCTGAGCGTCGGGGACTGAAGAGTGTAGGTGGCAGCCGTTCGCTCTATAATGTTAACGGGCGCGACTGCACGATGCTGTTGGCGAGTGCCCGCACTGTGAATGCTGCCCGAGGCAACGACATAGCCATGGCACACCTGTCGGAAGTTGCGTTCTGGAGCGAGCGTGGCAACAACGGAGCCGGGGAGGTTATACGCTCGATATGCGCATCGGTGGCATTGCTTCCTATGACGATGGTTGTGCTTGAGAGCACCGCCAACGGCACCGGGGGGTACTTTAACCGCGAATGGGTGAGTGCGTGCGCAGGAAAGTCGGACAAGGAACCGGTGTTTGTGGCATGGTTCGAGATAGAGTACCACGTGCTGCCCGTAGGCAATGCCAAGGCGCTGTGGGAGAGTCTTGACGACTACGAGCTGCGCATATGGAACGAACACCGGCTCACCTTGGAGCAGATAAACTGGTATCATCATCGACGGATGGAGTACGAAACCCCGAAGGCCATGATGGCAGAGTATCCGAGCGATGCAGCCGAGGCGTTCTCGGCCACCGAAACGAGTGTGTTCGACGAGGGTGCGCTGAAGGAGCTACGCGAGCGTTGCTGCCGGCCGATAGCCATAGGCGAACTTGTGGGCGCCGAGCCCAAGGGTCCAGAATCGCTCGAGAAGATACATTTCGAGGCGCGCGACGACGGGCAGCTGTTTCTCTGGCAGTATCCCGACACTACCGTTAAACTGAAGAACCGCTACATTGTGGCTGTCGACATAGGCGGACGCAGCGATGCCAGCGACTTTTCGGTGATAGCCGTGTTCGACCGTCTGAATCCCGCCCGGCCCGAATTGGTGGCCCAGTGGCGCGGCCACGTTGACCACGACATACTGGCATGGATGGCGGCACGGGTGGCTCGTTGGTATGCCGATGCCCTGCTGATAATAGAGAGTAACACCTTGGAGAGCGACCGCACCGAAGGCGACCACGGCGAGTTCATACTCCACGAGCTGGAGCGTCACTACCGTAACCTGTACCGTCGGCCCGACGGCAAGCCCGGGTTTCACACCAACCGAGCCACCAAGACCCTCATTGTGAACAATCTGATAGGGATGGTGCGCGACCGCGCCTACATTGAGCGCGACGTAATGGCAATCGACGAAGCGCTGGCTTACGAGCGCAAGCCCCGAGGAGCCTTCGGCGCCAAGGACGGCATGCACGACGACATACTCATCACCCGCGCCATGGCACTGGCTTACTGCGCCGAGGCATATATGGCCGACATACGTCGAAAGCGCGTGGCAGCCTCGATTGAGGCTTGTGTGCACGATAAGCCGCCAAACTAAGTATCCGGCCATAAAGTGCCGACTTCCAGCATGTTAGATGCGGCATTCGAGGGCCAAAAACAAAAATAAATCGGCAAATAAAATAAATAAGTCGAAAAAAATTGCAATTGTTAAGCTTTTGCTTACCTTTGCCGATAATTATTTGAGATTAATAAATTGCGATAAATATCCAATATCAATTAAATCCGTTCCGAAAGGAAAATAAAACAATCAGGTTTTATGTTAGAAAAATCGAATGTTATAGCACTTGAAAAAGTGGTAGTACGATTCTCTGGCGACTCCGGTGATGGAATGCAACTTGCCGGTAACATCTTCTCGAATGTATCGGCACAAGTGGGCGACCAAATCTCCACTTTTCCCGACTATCCGGCTGAAATCCGCGCACCACAAGGCACACTGAGCGGTGTGTCGGGCTTCCAAGTAAGTGTAGGCCATGGAGTTCACACCCCCGGCGACCTGGCCGATGTACTCGTGGCTATGAATCCTGCTGCACTGAAGCAGCACGCCAAGTTCTTGAAACCTAACGGAGTGGCTATCGTCGACATCGACAGCTTCCGCAAAGCCGACCTCGACAAAGCCCTCTACACCACCGACGACCCCTACACCGAAATAGGGCTGAAGGCTCAAGTGGTTGAGGTGCCCATTTCATCGATGGTGAAAAATGCCCTTGCCGATTCTGGGATGGACCTGAAGTCGATAATGAAGTGCAAGAACATGTTTGCGCTTGGCTTCATCTGCTGGCTCTTTGACCGTCCGGTGGAATCGGCGCTGCACTATCTGAAGAACAAATTTGCCAAGAAACCGGCCGTCTACGAGGCAAACGCCAAGGTGATTAACGCCGGTTACGACTACGGCCACAACATACATGCCTCGGTATCGACCTACCGCATTGAAACCGACGACATCAAGCCCGGCCACTACACCGACGTCAACGGAAACACCGCCACTGCCTGGGGCTTGATTATGGCATCGGAAAAATCGGGCATGCCGCTGTTCCTGGGCAGCTACCCCATCACTCCGGCCACCGACATCCTGCACGAGCTTGCCAAGCGCAAGGACCTGGGAGTCAAGGCTTGCCAGATGGAGGACGAAATAGCCGGCGTGTGCTCGGCCATCGGAGCCTCGTTTGCCGGCAACCTGGCCGTGACAAGTACCTCCGGCCCCGGCCTGGCACTGAAGAGCGAAGGCATAGGCCTTGCCGTGATGGCCGAACTGCCGCTGGTGGTAATCGACGTACAGCGCGGCGGACCATCGACCGGACTTCCCACCAAGACCGAGCAGACCGACCTCCTACAGGCCCTATACGGCCGTAACGGCGAATCACCGCTGGCTGTAGTGGCAGCCGCCTCGCCGGCCGACTGCTTCGACATGGCATTCGAAGCCGCCCGTATAGCCGTAGAGCACACCACACCGGTGATTCTGCTCACCGATGCCTTCATAGCCAACGGCTCGACGGCATGGCGCATACCCGAAGCATCGGAATATCCCGAAATTCGTCCGCACTACGTAACCGCCGAGATGAAAGATGCCGGCTGGCGCCCATATATGCGCGACGAAAAGACCAAGGTGCGCTACATAGCCGTACCGGGCACCGAAGGCTTCACACATCGCCTCGGAGGCCTTGAAAAGGACTGCAACACCAGCGCAATATCGACCGACCCTGCCAACCACGCCAAGATGGTGGCCCTTCGAGCCGAAAAGATTGCCAACATTGCCAACGACATACCGCAGCTCGAAGTGTTCGGCGACAAGGACGCCGACACGCTGGTGATAGGCTGGGGCGGCACATTCGGACATCTGTACACCGCAGTGAGCGAGATGAGCGCCGCCGGCAAGAAGGTGGCTCTGGCCCACTTCCGCTACATCCGCCCGTTGCCCGCCAACACCGCCGAAGTGCTGTCGCACTACAAGAAGGTGGTGGTGGCCGAGCTCAACACCGGCCAATTTGCCGACTATCTGCAGGCCAAGCACCCCGGCATCAATATCCGCCGCATCAACAAGGTTGAAGGCCAGCCATTCTCAGTGAACGAAATAGTAGAAGGTGTAACAAAAATTATGGAGGAAAAGTGATGGAAGAGCAAAAGAAATATACAGCAGCCGACTATAAGAGCGACCAATACGTAAGATGGTGTCCGGGATGCGGCGACCATGCCATCCTCGCCACCCTTCACAAGGCTATGGCCGAGGTGGGCGTAGCTCCCCACAACACTGCAGTGATATCCGGTATCGGATGTAGCTCGCGACTGCCATACTACATGAACACCTATGGCTTCCACACCATCCACGGCCGCGCGGCAGCCATTGCCACCGGCTTCAAGGTAGCCAACCCAGAGATGACAGTGTGGCAGATATCGGGCGACGGCGATGGCCTGGCCATCGGCGGTAACCACTTTATCCATGCCGTTCGACGTAACGTGAACATCAACATGCTGCTTCTGAACAACAAGATATACGGACTCACCAAGGGACAGTACTCGCCGACAAGCGACCGCGGCTTCGTGTCGAAATCGTCGCCCTACGGCACCACCGAGGACCCGTTTATCCCGGCAGAGCTGGTGTTTGGCGCCCGTGGCAACTTCTTTGCCCGCAGCATCGACATCGAGCTGAAGATATCGCAGGAAGTGATGGTAGCCGCTGCCCGCCACGAAGGCGCATCGGTGGTTGAGATGCTTCAGAACTGCGTGATATTCAACAACGGCATCCACAGCTACATTACCGACAAGGAGACACGCGCTGAGCGCACCATCCACCTGGTTCACGGCGAGAAGATGCTGTTTGGCAAGGAGATGAACAAGGGCCTCGTGCAGGACGGCTTCGGGCTGAAGGCCGTTGAACTTGGCAAGGACGGCTACAGCATCGACGATGTGCTGGTTCACGACGCACATTGCCGAGAGAACTTCCTGCATCAGCAGCTGGCCATGATGGATGGCCACACACTGCCGCTTGCCATCGGTGTGATTCGCGACGTAGAGGCTCCTGTGTACGACCAGGAGGTGGCTCACCAAGTGGAAGAGGTGAAAAAGAAGAAAGGCTTCACATCGCTTCGTGAGCTGATACTCAGCGGCGATGTATGGGAAGTTAAGTAAACCAAGAACCTATAAGTACAATTGATAAGCGGCTGCAATTCCTTATGGATGCAGCCGCTTCGATTATATATGTAGAGTCTTGAATTTGGGTTCTGAAGTAAAAGACTCAGCTAACGTGTTCAAGGATTCACTCGGACAGCGCTGGTGAGGTTGCGAATGCTGTCGCGCTTGGCACGCATCTCCTTCTCGCGGTCCTTGAAGCGAGATTTTAGGCTGTCGGATTTGGCCTTCATGTGCTGTTTAAGAGCCTGATTGCTTTTGCGGGCGCTGTCGCGCTTCATTGATGTTTCCTTTCTGAGCTGCTCGCGGCGCATTTTGCGCTTTGCGGGGTCGTCGAGCTCCTTGTTTCGCTTGCGGTCGAGCTGATGACGGATTTTCTCATTGATTTTGCTTTCGGCAGCGAGGAAACGCGACAATTGCTCGGGATTGAGGACGCTACGGAGGTCCTTTACAAGCTGTTTCTGTGCATCGAAGATGCTCTTCTTGCAGTCGAGCATCTGGCAAGTGTGGTTACAGGCCTCGTCGGAGCTTTTGAACCCAGCTTTTCCGGGATGCTTAGGGAACTTGATAGAGCGCACCTTCTCAAGGTATTTCTTGTAGATGGGCGACATCTGTTCGGTTTGTTCGTTGGAGAGCTTCAGCTCGTCCTGAATCATTTTTACGCGTGAATTGAAGAATTGCTCACGCTGCTCTTCGGTGAATTTGGGCTGAGCCGATACGGCAGCCAAAGCGAAGAGTATGAGGCTTAAAGTGAAGATTAATTTACGCATAACTGGATTGATATGATTTTAAGATGTTAATATTCAGGTACTTCAACGTAGTATTGGTCGAGAACTTCGAGTTGTTCGGCCGACATTGTTGCCAGGAGCTCGTCGATAGGTATTGCATCGGCATAAGAAGGCTGAGCAGCCTTGTCGAAGAGCGATTCGGAGCAGATAACAGCGGCAATACAAGCGGCGGCTGCCGACACAGATATTATAGAGCGACGAAGCAGTGAAGCGCGAGCATTTCGGCGTGCGGCCTCGGCAGGAGCAGAGGCGGTGCAACGGTCGACGAGACGGTCGACATAGTCTTTGTCCTCGATAAAGGGCATTCGGCGGCCAATGTTATTGAAATCGTTCATAATGAATTCTCCTTTATATAGTCTTTAATTTTATCGACAGCGAAATGGTAGTTGGCCTTCAGAGTGTTGACGTTCTTACCGGTAACCTTGGCAATTTCCTCGTAAGAGAGCTCGTCGTAGTATCGCATGTTGAAAGCGATGCGCTGCTGCGTAGGGAGCGTAAGGAGCGCCTTCTGGAAAAGGACCTCAACAGAATGGGCATCGATGCCGTTTTCGGCGGTGATACGGTCGGCGAGTTCAAGGCCGAGAGCATCGACCGAGCGGAACAATCCGGCCTGACGCTGAAGCCAGCGGATAGCCTCATTTGTGGCGATGCGGTAAATCCAGGTAGAAAGGGCGCTCTCGCCCTTGAATTTGGGGAAATGGCGGAAAATGTTGATAGAAGTTTCCTGCATCACGTCCTCGGCATCGTCGTGGCTGACAACAATACGACGGATGTGCCAATAAATCTTGTCGCCGTATGTACGCATCAACAGGGAGAAGCCCTCGTTGGCGGTAGATTGTTGGCGCATCAGAGATATTATCTTGTCGTCGATGTTTTTGTCGGCCATTTTGTTATCGTCGTTTCTGATTATTAGAACCGTAAGATACGAAAAAGTTTATTCATATTGTTATTTTTTCCCAGTGGAAAATTTTGCCAGGGCGCGGAGCCGGCAATTGACAGGAATGCAAAGATAGCCTACAGTGTGGCGATTTTTGTGCGAAAACCGCCACGAGGTGGGCCGTTTCGCACCATTGAGGTGTCATCGCCTCGGGCGTTGGCAGTTGGCGCCGTTGGGATGTGGCGGTTTTCGCAATGCTGAGGGGTGGTGTTGGTGGTAATTTTGCGGTGAGGATTTGGTTAAAATGCAAAGCGGGCTGTGGGGATTGCCCACAGCCCGCTTATATGGGTTATGCCGGATGTTATTCGGCTTTGCTTACGGTGATAATCATTTCGTTGAGGTCGGCGGTAACAGTGTACTTGCCGGCGGGAACAACGAAGCAGCCTTCGGTTTGAGCTTCGGCAACAGCCATTGCCATGCCGTCCTCGAATTCGAGGTCAACATTGCCGTCGTTGCCCGAGCCAACCTGAACTGATTTGTCCCAAGTGCCATTGAGTTCGGTGAAGAAACGGAAGTAGCTCTTGCCGTCGCCACTATCGGGGAAGTCGAAAGTGCCGGTGTAGATGTTAGAGCCGTTCTTGCACACCATCTCGCCTTCGGTAGCAGTTGCGGCGGTGTTCCAGCCGTTGAGGTTACCAACAACGTAGAGGTATGTCCACTGCGATGGGTCTTCGGGAACGAGTTCCATTTTGAATGTCATAGCGTCGAGGTCGACTGTGAAGTTATAGTCGGCAGCGGCGTCGAGGTTGAATTCGAAGCTACCCTTACCAGCCACGATATCGCCGGAGTAATTTCCGTCGACGAGCTTGTCGGTGCAGTTGATAGGCGAATCGTTAACCTGCGAGCCATAAGAGTTCGATTCCCAATCGCCGAGAGCGGCATAGAAGCGGAACATGTTCTGGCCAGCGTTGAGCGAAACGGTACCGGCGTAAACTGCGCCAGTGGTCTTGTTCAACGGGACATCGCCACCGTTGATGTTCCATCCGTTAGGAGTACCGATAACGTATAACTGCGATGGTTCGAGTTTCTTGACGAGCTTGTAGGTGTTGTCCATCATGTTGATTGTGAGGACGTAAGTTCCGGCTTCAACAATCTGGGCAGCGTTAGCGCCCGAGTTGATGAGTTTACCTTCCATAGCAGTGTCGCCGTCGGTAACAACACCGATAATGTTTGTGTTGTTCCAAGTGAGACCGCTTTCAACGGCAGATTGCGGAACAATCTTCCAGTAGCAGTTGGCGTCGCACTTGAATGTAACGGTGAATTCCGGATCGTCGTAAACGTCGGCGTCAGAGTGGTCGAACTTGATGAGTGTATCCCAGCTCCAACCTTGCATTCCACCGATGAGGTAGTAGGCCGATTCGATAGTGAACGATTCAGGGATAGGAGTAACCGATACCTTTGTTGCAGCGAAGTAAGTGTCCTTCGTTCCGACACGAGTCCACGATTTGCCTTCGGCGATGAAAGCAGCGAAACGGAAGTATAGGTCGCGGGCCTTAGGCGAGCGGCCATAGAATTCGCGGAACAGGCTGTTAACTTTAGCCTTGTCGACGTTGCCATTGACAACGCTCAAAGGCTGAGCGTTAGAGAAGTTCTCATCGCTGCCGACATATGCCACGTATTCAACAGTCTGGCCTTCGGTGAGGGCAGGAGTCTGAACTGTCTTGACAGCGTTTAACGACTCGGTGCTGAGAGTTGACAGGTCGAGGGCAGCGCCAAGGTTATCGCCGAGGCCCACAGAGAGGCCGTCGAACGACATCAGAGGCTCCTGCGGGTTGGTTTGCGGCTTGCCTTCTTCGAAATCGATGTCTTCGCACGAAACGAATGTCAGGGCAAGCATCGACATTAAAAATATAGCAAATTTTTTCATATTCTGTCTTTTATTAGGGGCCGGCGGCGAGGAATAGGCGCCCCGCCGCGGCACCCGATGATGTTTGTTTATTTTTACTTAACGCTACCTGATTCGTTAGCGAAATCGAGAGTAATCACAGTTCCGGCAGCACCGGTGATAGAGTATTCGGCACCCTTGTCGCCAGCCCAGTTGTCGTTGATTGCGTCGTTTTCGCGGTAGTAGATAGTCGAGCCACCCTTGAGAGTGAATTCGAGCTGCCACCACGACAGACCAGCCCAGTCAGGATTGATACACATACGCACTTCGCCACCGGCAGCCAGAGCAGGAGAAACGAATACGCCATTCTTTTCGGTAGGAATCGAGAACTTCCAAGCGTCGTTCTTTTCCCAGATGCCACCGTTGGTTGCACCGAAGATATAAACGTTAGGTTCGAATACGTCGACAGTGAAAGTGTAGTCGCGGCCTTCGATACCAACAGTGAGACCGATGATATACCAGCCCGGAGTGGTAACACCAACGTTGCCGCCGGCGTCGATAAGTCCACCACAAGCCTTGTCGTTACCAATCTTTATCTTTGAGAAACCAACTTCGTTGCCGTCCCACGACTTGGCCCAGTTGAACTTGAAGCCTTGGTCGTCGATGTAGCGGATAGTCCACCACTTGTCGGGGTTAGCGTTAGCAACCACCATCTTGGCGCACGAGCCCCAATCCCAGCCGTTGAAACCGCCAATCATATACATCTGCTCAGGGAGAACCACGTCGGGCAGAGCGTAGTAAAGGAGGACGTTGGGAAGTTCGATGATGTTGGAGTAGATAACCGATTCGTCGCCCACGTTAGGCAGTTCGGCGCGCAGGCGCACATAAGCCTTTACGGCTTCGGCGGGAACGGTAGATTCGTCGATAACGCCGTAAGCAGTGTTAAGGGCGATAGCGAGTTCGTTAGCGTTGACGTCCATTTTGCACAGACGGTATGTGCTGGTGAGCTCCACGGGGTTTGCGAAGTCGCTTGAAGCCGACACTTCGACGTGATATACAGTAGCGGCAGCATAAGGATAGTTAGGCTGCGAGCAAGTGAGCTGCACGGCATCGGTGTTCTTCAGGTCGTAGAGGCCCGATGCGTACTTCGGGGTGTTGAGGACAAACGAGGTAGGTTTCTGGAACACCGGGTTGTTGTCCATATCGCTTTCGCAAGATGTAGTGGCCAGAGCCATAACACCCATCAAGAAAGCCATGAATAGTATATTGAATTTCTTATTCATCGTTGTTCAGATTAAATGGATGTAATAATCATTAATAACCCGGGTTTTGCTGGAATTCGGGTTGAGCCGAGAGAACGTTAGTAGGGATAGGGAACAGGTTGCGATGTTCGCTGAAGGCAGCACCGGCATCAACATTTCCCTTGAAAGCCCACACGTAAGAACCGCTGGCATATTTACCGAAACGGATAAGGTCGGTACGGCGGCAGCATTCCCAGTAGAGTTCGCGAGCGCGTTCGTCGAGGATGTTGTCGGCGGTGAGGTCCTTAGCTTCCCATTCCTTGACACCGGCGCGGTGACGGATATAGTTGGCATAAGTGAGAGCCTTCGAGGCGTCGCCCACGTGGCCCACTACATTACATTCGGCATACATCAGATAAACGTCGGCCAGGCGGAAGAGAGGTAGGTCGGTATTAGGGAACGAAGTTGTAACGGCAGCCTTCGAGCCGGTTGCGTCGTAGATACCACCGTTTTCGGGGCTCCATTCGCCGTTTGTACCCTTCTTGAGGTTTGTGAACTTGATGATAGCGTAACCGTCGGTGAATTCGCTGAAGTTGGTGTTCTCTTTCTTGAAACCGTTGGCTTCGCGGCACCACATCGACCAGCGAACGTCGTTCGAGGGGTCGTCGGTAGCGAACTTGTCGGCAAAAGAAGCAGTTGCGTGCATACAACCCCATTGCGAAGAGATACCGTAGTCGAGCATGCTCATATATGGGTCAGAGGGTTCGGTGCGGTCCATGTTCTTGATAGCAGCAGCGATGAGGAACATAGTTCCGCCGTAAGGCTGAACGAATTCAGAGTCGTAAGGGATACCCCAGAGGATTTCGTTTTCGGCCGAGTTGCTGCCACCTGGCATATAATCTTCGTTGTTACCGCAGAAGAGGTAGAGATAGTGGTTAGCGAGGCCCGAGCCTTCGAAACCGCCGCCCTGATGGCGAGCGATGATGTTTTCGCAGTGTTCGGCACACTTTGCGTAGCCGTCAACGGCGCCGTCGGTGTAAACCTTAGCGTTGAGGTAAAGGCGAGCCAGCAGAGCTTCGGCACCGTCGATACCCACGCGACCGTAGTTAACGGGGCGGTTCTTGGCCTTGAACTGAGCCACGATGTCTTCGAGTTCGGCAGTGAGCCAGTCGTAGAGTTCGCGACGAGTTTTCTGCACAGGGTTAGCGCCTACTTCAGCGTTTTCGTCGATGAACGAAGCGTTACCGAAGATATCGATAGCATTGAAGTAGCTGAGAGCACGGAGAGTGCGGGCTTCGAGCTTCATGAGCTGAGCATCTTCGCTGTCGCCAGCGTTCTTGAGGAAGTCGTTACAGATAGAGATATGCACGTAGAAACGCGAGTAAGTACCGTAGATGGTAGCGGTGCTGGCATCCCAAGAGTTAGTGTTAAGTTCAGCCACGCCGACATCTTTCCAAATCCATTTTGATTCGTCGGTAGTGAATTCGTTCATCATGAACCAGGCACGGGTGTATTGTCCTGTACCACCGTCGAGACCATCGACATCGGAAGCGCCGTTAGGGCCACCTTGACCGGAAACAGCGAGACAAGAGTAGCATTTGTTCAGGATACCGAGCAAAGCCTCAGAATCAGCGATCTGGCCGGTAGAGTTCGGGTCGTTCGGTTCCAGATCCAAGTCGCCGACGCAAGAAGTGGCAGTAGAGAGCACGAGAGCGCCGAGGGCTATAAGTGATTTATATATAAATTTCTTCATAATTTCCTGATATAAAAAGATTTAGATTAGAAAGTAGCAACAAGACCGAACGAAACGGTGATAGGACGTGGATACACGCTGTTGTCGATACCCGATTCCACTTCCGGGTCGAGGCCGTTGTATTTTGTGAAAACGAACGGGTTCTGCACGGCGCCGTATAGGCGGAGACGGAGCTGGTCGTTGAGCAGGTTGTTCCAAGTGTAACCGAGGGTGATGTTGTCGCAGCGAACAAAGCTTGCGTTACGCAGCCAGTAGTCGCTCATGTAGTTGTTGTGCGAGCCACCGCCCTGGAAGTAGAAGTTGTTACGGATGAGGTTGGTAAGGTTAGTGTTCTTGTAGGTGTCGCTCAGAGTAGTGTGAGTAGAGAGCGCATCGTTGTACACGTAGTTACCGATGTTAGCACGGAGGTTGAAACCGAAGTCCCAGTTCTTCCAGTTGAAAGTGGTTCCGAAAGTCATGGTAATCTTCGGGTCTTTGCTGTGACGAATCACCTTATCGCCTTCGTTGATTTCGCCGTTACCGTCCTGGTCGACGAATTCTCCTTCGATAGGCAGACCGTTTTCATCGTAAACCTGTTCGTAGAGCAGATAAGAGAAAGCGGGATAACCCACCTTGTGAGCTTGAACGGTGTTACCGGTACCGCCCGAGATACCACCCACGTTGATAACTGCGGCGTTGTCGTTGAGTTCGGTGATACGGTTGCGGTTCCATGCGATGTTGTAGTTAACAGTCCAAGTGAAGTCCTTTGTTACTACCGGGCGAGCGTTGATAGAGAATTCGATACCTTGGTTTTCGAGCGAACCGATGTTCTTGTTGAGCATGTTCACAGTCGACGAACCAACGGCGATTGGCACGTAGCTCAAGAGGTCTTTTGTCTTGCGGAAGTAGTAGTCGAGGCTTGCAGTGATGCGGTTGTTGAGGAAACCGAAGTCGAAACCAGCGTTCCAGGTTGTAGTTTCCTCCCATTTGAGGTCGGGGTTATAACCCAAGAGGTAGAGAGTCTGAGCATACACGATGTTGCCGTTGTTGTCGACAACAGGATAGTATGAACCGGCCTGAGAGTACTGATAGAGAGGCAGATAGTTGCAAGTGCTGCCGATGTCCTGCTGACCGGTGATACCCCATCCGAGACGGAGCTTCCATTCGTTCATCCAGCTGCGGGCGCTTTCCATGAATGCTTCTTCGCTGATTTTCCAACCGAGGGCAACCGAAGGGAATGCACCCCAGCGGTTATCGGGGCTGAAGCGCGATGTAGCATCGCCACGCATGGTGAAAGTGAGGAGGTATCGGTTGAGGAGCGAGTAGTTCAAACGGCCGAAGAACGAGATGAGCTGAAGATGGTTACGCCAGTGGTAGTTGCCTTCCGGGTCCATCTGGTCTTTCTTGTAAGGAGTGCCGATAGCGCTTTCCGAGCCGTCCTTGTAAGTGAGGAGGTATCCGTTGTCGGTAGCCACCGGGAGGTTGAACTGACGCGAGGCGTATACACCGCGGTCGTTGTTGTCGCCATAGTTCCAGCCGTTGGCCGAGAAACGCTGCCAAGAATAACCGGCAGTTACATCGAAGTTAGAGCGGATTGCTTCAACTTCCTTCTTGTAGTTAACGTAGAAGTCGAGCAGGGTGTTGCTCTTGAACTGATATATGTAGTTGTCGGTTGCGGCGCCGTTGGCGTTCTTGTTCCACTGACGCCAAGCGCTTGGCGAGTTGGCGGCCACTTTATAGTGTTCGTCGGTTTTGCTCACGTCGTAACCGAGGTTGAGGTTGAGGTGCAGGTCGGGGAGGAAGTGCACGGCATAGTCGAGCTGGAGGTTACCGTTGCTGCGGTAAACGTTAGCCACGTTGTCGATTTCCTGGAGGAGCGAAACGGGGTTAACGGTGCTGTTTTCGTTGATAACCGAGCCGCTCATCCAAGTTGTGTATCCGTTGAAGAGGCTACCGCTGATGCTCGAGCCGCTTGCGAGGGCATAGTTAGTGTAAACCGGCTTTGTAGGGTCGAAAGCGATAGCAGCACCCACAGCGCCGGTGTCGGCGAAGCGGTTGCGGATGTAGTAGCCCTTCACGTTGGCGTTCACGCTGAGGTGATTGTCGAAGAACTTAGGAGTGAGGTTGATGCTCACAGTGGTACGGTCCATTGTCGAAGTGTCGAGGATACCGTTGTTGTCGGTGTAAGTGGCCGAAATTCGGTAAGGGAGCCAACCGAGAGTACCGCCGACGCTCAGGTTGTAGTCGCTCGAAACAGTAGTGCTGAGCACTTTGCTCTGCCAGTTGTTCATGTCGGTACCGAGAGCTTTGGCAGCCTGGCTGTCCTCGCCATGGTAGTTGCGGATGAGTTCGGCAAATTCGCCGGCGTGGAGCACGCCCCAAGTGTTGCGGGCAGTGTTCACATACATGTTAGCCGAGAAGTTAACTTGCGGACGACCGGCTTTACCTTTCTTGGTGGTAACGATGATAACGCCGTTCGAAGCGCGCGAACCGTAGATTGCGGTAGCCGAGGCATCCTTGAGGATTGTCATCGACTCAACGTTGTCAGGAGCAATCATAGAGAGGGCGTTGCCCATACCCTGAACACCGCCATTGTCCAACGGCACACCGTCGACAACGATAAGAGGGTCGTTCTTGGCGTTGAGCGAAGAACCACCACGAATACGTATAGTACCCCTGCCTTCAGGACCGGCCTCGGTGGTTACAACCACACCAGGAGTCTGGCCAACGAGCATGTCCTGAACCGATGTTGCCAAACCGGCCTCAATTTCGTTAGGCTTAACGGTGGCAACCGAACCGGTGGCGTCGTCCTTCTTCACAGTACCGTAACCGATGGCTACGACTTCGTTAAGAAGCACACCGCTTTCCTTTAATTCGATAGTGATGTTAGTTCTACCGGCAACGGCAACGCTCTGAGGCTCATAGCCCACATACGATACGGTAAGCGTAGCATTCGGGTCGACACTGATAGTGAACGAACCGTCGAAGTCGGTAGCAGTACCTGTAGTAGTCCCGGCAGGAATCACGCTTGCGCCGATAAGCGGCTCACCCGTGGTGTCGACAACTGTACCTTGTACAGTGATTTTCTGCGCGAGAACAGGAAGAGCAACGAACAGCGAAAGAATCGCCGACAGAAGCACCTTCCGATTCATCTGTAAACAAATGTTCTTCATGCAAAAATGCTTTTTTTAGTTTTACATTAGGTTTATAATTGTTTTTTCTCAAATCATAGGTAATATGCCTTGGTGATGCTGGGGTTCTATGGCAAATTGCATGGGCTAATTAACAGAGCCAACAACGGCAGATGCCGATGCTCGCAGCCTAATGGGGCCGGTTTACGACATCATAGGTTAATCAAGGTAGCAATCTATTGGCTATAAAACTTATTGCAACAACAAATAATATATTACTCGGTGCAAATAAAGCAAAGATTTCTGAAATTTCAGTGAAATATTGAAAGGAATGTTTCTGACGACAACAAAATTTAACTTTCCTTAACCTTACGGGACCGCATGACAAAGATACAAAAACCCGACTCCCCCGCACAGCGAAAACCGCCGTTAGCGCCTAACGGCGCGCCACGCTGGCTGCGCCCTACGGTTGGTGTTAACCTATTGGCAAGAGCTGTCGATAATTTCTGTGTTCGTGTCTATCATCACCAACCCAAAGCTCAATAACTGTTATTTTGGGGGGATTTGCTATGGTTTTGTGCATTTTTGTAGTATCTTAGCCATCAAATTATTGGCGGGCGCGTTGGGGCTTGCCTCGATTTGCACCAAAGGCAATTATTAACTCAAAAATATACCTATTTATATATGTATGTGGCGGCTTATGGCTACCTGCCCCAACCAAAATAGTTGACCTACCTAACCATCACAAAGAAAAGAAATGAAAAAGTGTGTATCTATCCTGGTTTTCGCTGCAATGCTGCTGACTGGCGTTGCGAGCGCCACGGCAAAAGTGTATGAGCTGAGGTCGCCCGACCAGCGGCTGCAGTGCACCATCGAATTGGGCGACAGCATCAGCTATAGCCTGAGCGACGGCGCAGTAAAGATTGTAGAGCAGTGCCGAGCTGCCATGGAATGGGCCGACGGGGCCACCTGGGGCGGCAAGGGCGAGCGCTATGGCGTGAGCCGCCGCAGCGGAACCGATGAATACTCCACACATCTGTATAAATACAGCCACGCGAGCCACCGCTACAATGAACTGACGGTGAATGGCCGCAAAGGAGGCTTCCGCGTGACGTTCCGGCTTTACAACGACGGCCTGGCCTACCGCTTCGGCGGCAAGGTGGAAGTGGGGCGCACTCTTCGCCATGAGGAGGCCAGGTTCCGTCTGCCCGACGATGCGCCGGTGTGGGTGGGATATATCCAGCGGCGCGGGGGCAAAGCCAATCCCACCGTCGAGGAGCAGTACTACACCGACCAGCAGAGCCTGTACACTCATTGCCGCGTGAGCGAGATGCTCACCGACAATCTGGTGCTCACTCCGCTCGTGGCAGAGCTTGCCGAAGGGCGGCGCCTGTGCATTACCGAGAGCGATGTGGCCGACTATCCCGGCATGTTCGGCCTTGCCACCGGGCGCAAGGGAGAGATTGTGGGTCACCACACCCCATATCCCAGCAAGATTGAAGTGGGCGGCAAAAACGACCTCGAGGACCGCGCCATGGAGTTTCACGACTATATCTACCGCTGCGACGACACCCCCTATAACCTGCTGAAGCGCGGCGAGCGCGACTTTCCGTGGCGCGCGCTGATAGTGGCACGCAACGACGGCGAGCTGGTGTCGACCGACATGGTGTATCGCCTTGCCGGAGCCTCGGCAATCGGCAATGACAGCTGGATAAAGCCCGGCATGGCATCGTGGGAATGGTGGAGCAACTGCGACCTGCGCGGCGTTGACTTCAACGCCGGGGTTAACACCGCCACCTATCTGCACTTCATCGACTTCTCGGCCCGCCGCGGCATTCCATACCTGGTTATCGACGCCGGATGGACCGAGCGCGGCAGCCGCGACCTGCGCCGTGTGGTGCCCGAGGTGGACATCGACAAGATTATCAGCTATGCCAACAGCAAAGGTGTGGGCATAATACTCTGGGCCGGATATGGCGCCATTGCCGACAATGTGGACCACATTATTGAACATTACGCCAAGAAAGGGGCAAAAGGCTTTAAAATCGACTATCTTAACCGCGATGACCAGCTGATAACCCGCGGCATGCACCACATTGCCGATGTGTGTGCCCGCCACCATATGTTCATCGACTATCACGGCTGCGCCAAGCCGATGGGACTTAACCGCACCTATCCCAATGTGGTGAACTTTGAGGCCGTGTATGGCCTGGAGCAGATGAAGTGGGCCAAGCCCGACGTCGATATGGTTAGCCACGACGTTATATTGCCCTTCATCCGCCAGGTTGCCGGCCCGATGGACTATACCCAAGGGGCCATGCGCAACGCCACTCGCAAAGAATATAATGCCAACAACGACCATCCGATGAGCCAAGGCACCCGCTGCCGCCAGGTGGCGGAGTTTGTGGTGTTTGAATCGCCGCTCAACATGCTTTGCGACTCGCCGTCGAACTACGACAGCGAATCGGAGACCATCGACTTCATAGCCTCGCTGCCCACCACCTGGGACGAGACCCGCACCCTCGGCGGCGAAATAGGCAAATATGTGGTGGTGGCTCGCCGTAAAGGCACAAAATGGTATGTCGGCGCCCTTACCGACTGGGAGAGCCGCAGCATCAGCGTTGAGCTCCCCCAGGAGTGCATAGGCCGCAGCATCACCACCATGTCCGACGGCATCAATGCCGGACGAAATGCCACCGACTACCGTCAGACCCACGGCAAAGTGGAATCGGCCACCCTCACCATCAACATGGCTCCCGGCGGCGGTTTCACCGCTATTATTGATTAATCGACAATGAACGAAAACGAGCAAAAACCAGCTGAACCGACCGAAGAACGGCGGTGCCTGAACTGCGGTACCATGTGCACCGACCGCTATTGCCCGCACTGCGGGCAAAGCACATCGGTGAGGCGGCTAAACAAAGCCACCTTCACCAACCTGACCACCAGCAGCATACTGCGGGTGAACCGCATCTTCTTCAGCACCTGCCGCGATGTGGTGTTGCGGCCATGGAAAGTGATATCGGAGTATCTGCAAGGAAAGCGGGTGCGCTACACTTCGCCGGTGATGCTGCTGATGCTGCTGGCATTCTACTGCCTGCTGTTCACCCACTGGCTTATGCCCGGCAAGGCCGACCCACAGATAAGCATCGACAGCGAATCGCCGTTCATTGCCACATTCGTCGTCACCTTCAACTTTCTGATATCCAATCCCGGCATCACCGCGCTGGTGCTGATGGTTCCGGTGCTCGTATCGGTGAGGCTCGCCTTCCGCCGTGCCGGCAGCGGACGGTTCAACAGCGTGGAATATATGGTTGCCGGCTGCTACATGCTGTCGGCCTACTATGCCGTGAGCCTGATAGTGCTGCCGTTCGATGCCATATTCAGAAGCGTCGACCTCGACTGGGTGAAATGGCTTTACTGGGGCATAGTGAGCCTGATGGCAGCCCGGCGGGCGTTTCCCTCAAGCAAGAAGAAGCTTGCCAAGCGTATGGCGCTGCTCGGCCTATACGCCTCGGTGCTGTCGCTGCTGTATGTGATGCTGATGGTGACCATAGTGTTTCTGATTGCCTTCGTGGTGTATGTGATTCAATCAATTTGATGCTGAAAAGTCACATTTTCAGGCAAATGAGCCTCAGCATTGACAAAAAAACCATATATTTGCATACACCATAGTAACTGAAACTTATAATATTAACCTTAAGATGACCCAAATAACCACAATGCCACGGATGGCGGCAGCAAGCGCAATTGTTGCCCTGATTCTGGCAGCAACGACGGCCCTATCGGCCGCTACACACACCCGACGCACAATTGATGCCGACTGGCAATTCCGCCTTGAAGCCGACACCACTTTTACATCGGTGAACATTCCACACACCTACAACACCGATGCCTACCGCACCCCAAACTATTACCGCGGCAAGGCAGTGTATCGCAAACGGTTGATTGTCAACGATATCAGCAACCAGCACCGCTACTATCTGCGCTTTGAGGCCGCAAGCAAGCAGGCCGAGGTGAGCGTTAACGGCAAGCACCTGTGCAGCCACATCGGCGGCTTCACCGCATTCAACGTCGACATCACCGAGGTGATTCGGCCGGTTAACATCATTGAGGTTGAAGTGGACAACGGCACCATGGACGTGATACCACTGTCGGCCGACTTTACCTTCTGGGGAGGCATCTACCGCAATGTATGGCTCGAAGCGGTGCCCAAAGTGCACTTCGACATGGCCGACAACGGCTCGGGCGGAGTGCTGGTGACCACCCCCGAGGTGAGCAACGAAAGAGCCACTGTGAGCGTGAAGGCTCAGATAACCAACGACGCCTCGGAGCGTCGAAACATAAAGATAACCAACCGATTAACCGATGCCGACGGCAAATTGTGTGCCACAGCATCGGCAAAGCTGAAACTGAAGCCCGGCAGCACCGACACCGCCGCCATACGCCTGCCTCACATAGCTGCACCGCAGCTGTGGAGCCCCGAACGCCCCTACCTCTACCGGTTGGTAACCGAAATTTCCGACGCCAAGAGCGGCGAGGTGATTGACTCGGTGGTGAACAAAGTGGGTCTGCGGTGGTACAGCTTCGACGGCCACAACGGCTTCAGCCTCAACGGCAAGCCCTACAAGCTCAACGGCGTAAACCGCCATCAGGACCAACTGCCCGTAGGCTGGGCCGTTGACGATGAGGTGCATCGCCGCGACATAGCCTTGATAAAGGAATCGGGCGCCAACTTCCTGCGCCTGGCCCACTATCCGCAGGACCGCGCCGTGCTCGATGCCTGCGACGAGATGGGTCTGCTGGTGTGGCAGGAGATACCGACGGTTGACTATGTGCCCGCCAACCCGAAGCACGACGACAACTGCGAAAAGATAGTCAGCGAAATGGTGTGCCAATACCGCAACCACCCATCGATAATACTCTGGGGCTTCATGAACGAGATACTCTTGCGTGCCGTCGAGAGCGAAGACCCTGAATGGGAAGCCGCCAAGCAGCGCACCCAAGAGCTGGCCTGTCGGCTCGACAGCCGTGTGAGGGCTCTCGACCCCACACGCCCCACGGTGATGGCATTTCACCACAGCCAGCGATACAACGAGCTGGAATTCAACAAGATAGTCGATGTGGTGGGGTGGAATCTCTACATCGGCTGGTATGGCGGCGACATGGCCAACTTTGAGCGCTTTTGCCGCGAAGAGCACGACCGCTACCCCGATGTGCCGATGATAATCAGCGAATGGGGAGCCGGCAGCGACCGCCGCATCCACTCCGATGCACCGCGCAGCGCCGACTTCAGCATCGAATACCAGCAGCAGTTTGTGGAGCATTATCTGCCCATCATCAACAAACTGCCATTCATAAGCGGCGGCAACTACTGGAACTTCATCGATTTCAACGTGGCCAGCCGCCAGGAATCGATGCAGTTTGTGAACAACAAAGGGCTGGTTGACAACAACCGCCACCAAAAGGACGTGTTCTACTACTTCAAATCGATGTGGCGCCACGATACGGGAGTAATCCACATAGCCACCCGCGACCGCCAATACTACATTGGAGCCGTCGGGGCGCCTCAAAAGATAAAAGTATACAGCAACGCAGCAGAAGTGGAGCTGAAAATCGACGGGCAAAGTGTTGGACGCAAGGCAGTTGAGAACTGCAACGCCGTGTTCGACGTAGTGCTTCCCGAAGGCACCACAGCGGTGATCGCCGAAGGCATATACGACGGACGACGCATAGCCGATGCCACCATGGTGGAATATCGGGCGCTTCCCCGCCTCGAACGTGGCGAGGAACTTGCCATCAACGTAGGGAGCAACTGCTCGGTCACCTCAGCCACATCGGGGCTAACGTGGCTCGCCGACCACGAGTACCAGCCCGGCAGCTGGGGCTACACAGGCGGCAACATCGCCAGCACCACCCAGACCGTGACAGGCACCGTCGACGGCCCGGTGTACCAGACATCGGTGGTTAATCCCGACGGCTACTGCATCGATGCCCCAAGAGGCACCTACGAGGTGGAGCTGCTGTTCTGCGACGCCTCGCACCAGCATAAGCCGCAGGCATATCTGCTCGACACCCGTACACCCGACAATGCCGTGACACTCAGCCGATTCGACATCAGCATATGCGGGCGCACCGTACAGAGCGCCTTTGCCCCGGCCGAAAACGGCACTTATCTACAAGCCATCCGCAACCGCTATGTGGTGGAGAACACCAACGGCAAAATTGAGGTAAAATTCAACCGGATAAACGGCAACAGCATGCTCTCGGGCATCAAGATTCGCCGCCTGTAACACATTGATTCGAAACATCATGTATACATCGCTTCATATGTTGCAGCACAGCTGCATGCTCGTGGTCGCCGTGTTGGCACTGATATTGGTCACCTCGCGACTATTCACCAAATGGACCATCAGGAACTACGAACGTTCGCGATGGATGCTCGTGGCCGCGATGCTTCTGCTGTGTGCGCACTACGTGCTACAGATGCACTACGGCATACGCGCTGAGGGCGCCTATGCCGGGGCCGTGGTGAACATACTGTTCTACGCGCCGGTATCGTTTCTGGTGTCGCTGTCGCTTCTCTACATGGAATGCCGCGAATACTCCGTTAGGCACTACGTGGCCATCGGAGCCGTGGGATATCTGCTGATACTCGGGGCGTTCATTGCGGGCTGGGTGTACTACGGCAGCCTTCACATGCCCATAACGATGTATGTGATGCTGGCGCTGTTCTACGTGATTCTCGGCTACTTCATCGTCTCGCCGATAAATCAGATACGACGGAAATACCGCGTAGTAGCCGCCAACACCGGAGGCGACATGATGCCCTACCGAGCCTACATATATGCCGGCTTCTTGCTGCTGGCACTCACCGCGTTGTTTGCCACCGCAGCGATAGCCTCCACGCAGATGCTCTATATCGCCGCACCATTGGTGCTGATAGGGCTGTTTGTGTTTGTAATGAGCTTTGTGGCAATAGGTTTCGTGATAGAGCCCGAAGAAATCGAGCTGTTCAACAGCGAATCAAGCCAGGAAAGCGAAGAAACAGCCGCCGACGCCATGCATCCCACTACCGACGCACCGCTGAGCGCCGCCAAGATGGCTCAGATAAGCGAATTGCTGAAGCAATGGTGCAGCCAAGGCGGATTCCGCGACAGTTCGACCACCCTGGCATCGCTGTCGCGCCGAATAGGGATAAGCCGCCGCGAGCTCACCATCTATTTCCAACTTAACGAGCAGTGCACCTTCCGGGTGTGGCTATCGAACATCCGTCTCAGCGAAGCACAACGGATAATGATAGCACACCCCGAATACAGCAACGAAACGGTGTCGGCCGAGTGCGGATTCTCGTCGCGCGGACAGCTCTACAACATTTTCCACGACAAGACCGGGATGTCGCCCAAGGAATGGAAAGAAAAGCAGCAAATCGCAGAATAAAGGCTTTACAAAGCGGTTAAAAGTGTCTAATTCATACGAGTTAGACACTTTTAATTTATGAATTAGACTATTTATTTGTAGAATTAGACCATCCGGACGAAAATGAAGCGGTAATTTTGAACATCGATTCACGGCAGACAGATGCCGGGACAATCGAAAGCAGCAATCCTTAAAAAGCTGATTCGAATTTTAAGTTAGTTACTTTCACTGAGCATTAGGAACAACTGGTATGAAAAAATGAAAAATACTATGAAAGCATAATCCTATGCCACCGGAGCCGGTGGTAGTATGAATGTAAAGACACGAATATATAATTAACAACAATTAACGGGGCGGCAATGCAAGACAAATGCATTGCCGTGATTATTATAATAGAGATTTTAAAAAAGCGAACAATAACCAGAATAAAAAATTAGACTGAAATGAAGGATTTACTATTGAAAAAAGCAAAGACAATGCTGGTGGCCATGACAGCCGTGGCGCTGATGGCCCCGATGCAGAGCTGCGACGATGATGACGACGACATCTACTATCCCGGCGGAGTGATATACAACGCGCTGGTGACCGTAAAGCCACTTGACGGCGGCAAGCAGTTCTACATGCAGCTCGACGACTACACCACCGTGCAAGCCATCAACATAACCGAATCGCCATACAAGGACAAGGAAGTGCGCGCCCTGGCCAACATCTCGGCTACCGACATGCAGAGCGACACCTACGACCATCTGGTGCAGCTCAACTGGATTGACAGCATCCGCACCAAGGATGCAGTGCCATACAAGATGGAAGGCTATGGCGACGACCCTGTGGAAATAGTAAACGACTGGACCACCATAGCCGAGGACGGCTACCTGACCTTGCGCTTCCGCACCCTGTGGGGACGCCACTCCAACATAGCCCACGAGGTTAACCTGATGCTCAGCGGCGACGAAACCAACCCGTATGTGGTTACCTTCTACCACGACGCCCACGGCGATGCAGGCACAGAATACGGCGACGGCATGGTTGCATTCAAGATTAACGACCTGCTTCCCGATACCAACGGCGAGACAGTGGAGCTAACCGTGAAGTGGAACTCGTTCTCGGGCGAAAAGGAGCACAAATTCAAATATTGCTCACGCCAGACCACCGTACCGTTCAAGCCCGGCACAGGAGGACGCCTGGACATACTCCGGTTGAAGTAACGGATACTCTTGAAAATCATCATAATTGTTTTTATTTTTGTTAGACTTTGGAAGCATCATGCAGGCAGCCGGACCCGCAACGATGCATTGGTAAAGAAAACCGGCAGATAGTGTCACCCGGGGGCAGCGAGCCCGCACTTGCCGCCCCCATTTTTCAAAACGATGCGCGACATATCGGACGAAGAGGCAAGAAAGCTTACAGAAGGAGCAGCACGGGGCAACAGGGCCTCGATGCAAGAGCTGTATGGCCTGTTCGGCGGCCTTGTGGGCGGAGTATGCCACCGATACCTGAGCGACCCCGACGATGTGTGCGACGCAGTGCAGAACACCTTCGTGGCTGTGTTGTCGTCGATATCGCGCTTCGAATTCAATGGTCTGGCCTCGCTGAAATCGTGGCTTCGGCGCATAGCCGTCAACGAATCGCTGAAGATAGTGAGCCAGCACACCCGTTTCGAGCAGCTCGACGACAATCCCCAGGCTGAAACACTCGCCGACGAGCACCACGACAACGACATCGACAACATAGACCCCGAAACCCTGCTTGCACTGATAAACCGTCTGCCCGAAGGGTGCCGCACGGTGCTTAACCTGTATGTGTTTGAAGGGAAAAGCCATAGGGAAATAGCTAAAATACTCAACATCAGCGAGGGGACCTCGGCATCGCAGTATCTGCGAGCCAAGGCGAGGCTCCGCGCTTTAATTCTTGAACACCTAAACCAATCAGCTTAAGTTATGGATAAATGGGAGGAACATCTGAAACAGAAGCTAACCGACTTTGAGGCCGCGCCGCCACGCGATGTGTGGAGCGACATTGAAAAGCGACTGCCGTCGGCCAAGCCACAGCGCCGGGTGATATCGCCGATATGGCGATATTCCGCCGCAGCCGTATTGGCTTTGATTGTCGCAGTGTGCGCCACACTGCTGTTTGACCAACAGCCAATAGAACAAGCCCTTTCACCCGACATCTCAGTGGCCGAAGCCACCACAGCCGCCCAAACATCGGCCGAAGCGCCAGCAACAGTTTCGCCCGCCACCGATACAGCACCGGTGATAGCCCAGGCCCATAGCGCCACAGCATCAGAGCCCGCCACACCTCCCGTGGTGGCAGCCAAGACATTCTCGGCACCTATAGCCGAAACCTCCTCAAACCAACCAATGCCCGACAGTGTATCGGGCCAATCTACGTCCGAAAATGCCACGACCTCGGGCGAACAAACCAATGCTGCCGAAATCTCAGAATCAACTTTCCGTAGCAACATCAAGTCGGTGGAAGAGACAGCCAATGCTAACGACGACTATGCCCTGCCCGAGATAAAGAGCGGCAACGGGGGGCGGTTCAGCGCCCGCGTGTATGCCTCCGGATTGTCGGCCACATCGTCGTCGACCGGCCATCCCAGCGTCTATCTGGCCAACGCGCCCCTGCAGAATTACAGCACAACCACCGGATTGCAGCAGATTATGACCCAGCAGCAAAACCACTACAGCAAGGAGGAGCACCATCAGCCGATAACCACCGGAGTGATGGTCCGCTACAACCTGTCGCAACGCTTTGCCGTCGAGACCGGCCTTAACTACAGCTACTTATCGTCGGATATCAGCGAGGGGAGCGACGCGTACAACACTCAGCGGCACCAGCATCTGCACTATCTCGGGCTACCGGTTAACGGAGTGGTGACAGTGTGGGAGAACCGACGATTCCAGGTTTATGGCACGGCTGGCGCAATGATACAGAAGTGCGTAAGCGGCAATGCCGATGTGGAATATGTGGTAAACGGCAAAGTGCAGTCGAAAGAGCGCGAAGATGTCGATGTAAAGAACATCCAGGCATCGCTGAATGCCGCCATCGGAGCGCAAGTGAAGCTCGGCCATAAGGTAGGCATCTATGTAGAGCCCGGCATAGGTTACTATTTCGACGACAATACCAATGTGCGAACCATCTACAAGGAGCATCCCGTAACCTTCAACCTGAATGTAGGATTGCGACTGAATTTCGAGTGAAAACCAGTTGCAATTCCGGCATAAAGAGCGTAAATTTGTGTATCGACACAAATAATACACAAACAGCTATGAAGAAAATCGTAGTATCGACCGGCGCCGGGATGAGCGCCGAGAGCGGACTGTCGACATTCCGCGATGCCGGCGGCCTGTGGGACAAATATCCCGTGATGGAAGTGGCCAGCGCCGAAGGTTTTGCCCGAAATCCGGCATTGATACACCAATTCTACAACGAACGCCGTCGCGAGCTGATGAAAGTAGAGCCCAACCAAGGGCACAAGCTGCTGGTTGAGCTCGAGAAAGATTACGATGTGCAGATAATAACCCAGAACGTCGACAATCTGCACGAACGCGCCGGCAGCAGCAAGGTGCTTCACCTGCACGGCGAGCTGATGAAAATACGCTCGATGCGCCGCGACGACCGAATATACGACCTCACCCCCGACAATCTGGAAACCTCGACCGAGACCCTCGACAAATATGGCGACCATGTGCGTCCCCACATCGTGTTTTTCAATGAAGATGTCCCTAACATCACCCGAGCCATAGAGCTTGCCGGCGAGGCCGACATATTTGTGGTAATCGGCACATCGCTGAATGTGTACCCGGCAGCATCGCTGCTCCACTTTGTGAAGGCCGGCACGCCGATTTACTACATTGACCCACATCCGGCACACGTCGAGGTGCCCAACCTTACTGTCATAGCCAAGAAAGCCACCGAAGGCGTGGCCGAGCTTTTGGGAATCCTCAGCGTGAGGGGCTGATTCTCACATACGTTGAGGCATCGATGAAATAAGAGCATCGTCGAAGATATAAGTGCCCTGAGGCGGACGCACCACGCAACGCGCCTCGGCAATGGCGTCGTCGGTAGAGGCGGCGCTGTAGAGCATTATTCGCCCCGGCAGGCGGACAGCCACCGGCCGACGACGGCGACGACGCGTAAACTCGTTGGCCTGCAGCTTGACTATGTAATCGCCGGGGTCGAGAAAATCGGTTACCGGCAGATTCCAAGAATCGAGACGCCACGCCAGCGGGCGCACCACTGAATCGGGGAGCGAAGCTGTAACCACCAGCTGCGGCGACACCTCATAATCGAGTTCGCCCACCATATCGGCTTGCGGGAGATAGTCGGAATAGGCATTAGCAAGCGCATCGGCATACCATTGGCGGATAAGAATGCGCAGATAGCGGTCGACATCGCAGCCGTCATGGCGCTCGATGGTGCAGCCGCTGTGGCGTGGCAGCAGATTCATTCGCAACATCCATAAATCCACCATCTCGTCCTCCGACATGGTGGTGAGTCGTTGATTATAAGCAAATTTGTCGTTCATAGTAATTGATTATTGATTTCTGCAAAAATAAGAGGAAAACAGCGGAAGCGATGGCTAAAACCGCCACCAGCGCCGCCTGGAATGTTGATGCATTGTTGATGTAGCAAAAAAATAATGCACTGCAAGTAATCGATTTGCAGTGCATTAATGTGCCCGAGACCGGACTCGAACCGACATGGCTGTTAACCACTAGAACCTGAAACTAGCGCGTCTACCAATTTCGCCACCCGGGCTTTTCGGTGCAAAGATAGTGCAAATCGACGTAACTGCAAAAAAAACATCACATTTTTTATTTTTTAGCATTAGAGCCTCAGGGAGGGAAGATTTGAGTTGGTGAAGATTTCGCTCCGCCGGAGCGATGCCGACTTGCGCGGCACCGCCACCCTTTTGGGTGGCGTGGAGCCCCCTTTGGGGAGAGAGCGGAAGGGCCTTGCCCTATGCTATATGGGCGTTGCGCCTTCAGCGCGCCGTGGGTGGCGGTTTTCGCAATGCTGCGGGTGGAGTTGGTGGTAATTTTGTGGACACTGGGCTGGCTGCGCGCCAGTGGGGTATCGGGGTCGTCGGGTTGGTGTTTCTTTTGGGGATAATACACGGAGAGTGCGCCAAAATCACTATGACACACTCTCCTCAAAAGGGAAAAAACTCTAATATTAACCTGTTTTTACTCTTTCCGGCTCCGCATGCGGGCGTTATGCCGCGCTTTGCGGAGTATTTAAAGGTGGGAGGTGTCTCCCACCCTATTGATGTCAGTTAGAAGCTCCGTTTTCCCAACCCGGGTTCTGTGAGATGTTGGGGTTACGGGTTATAACCATAGCAGGTATCGGGTAGAGATACTGCTTGTCGGCAAACACGCGCTTAGCATCTTCCGAGCAGTCCCAAGCAAGGTCGTAACCGTTTCCGACAGGCACGAGCTGAACACCGCCGGTTGCAGTGAGGTCGGTGGTAACGGGAACGGCAGCGCAAGTGGCTTTGTATTTATCCCAATCGATTGCAGCCTTTGCTTGTTCGAGACCTTCGTCGCTGGTGTAGTAAATCACGTCGGGCGTACCGTTGCGGTCAACGTCGAGAGCCTTGTTGATTTCGGTGATGTGCATACCCGTCCAGCGGTTGAGCAGCAGATGTCCGGCTTTCCAGCGGCGGATATCGTCCCAACGACGTCCTTCGAAGCAAAGTTCGATACCGCGTTCGCGGCGAACTTCGAGGATGTTGATGTCGGAGATAGATGGGAAGTAGTTCTGCTGGAAGTATGAGTCGACCTTAGAAGGCTTCGAGCCTACAACGCCAGCGCGCTGTCGGAGAGCGCCGATGGTCTTGTTCCAGTCGTCGTCGGAGAGCTGACCGAGTTCGGCTTTAGCCTCGGCATAGTTGAGGAGTACTTCGGCATATCGGAATAGCGGCATAGAGTTGGTGTTGAGCTTAGTGAGGTCGCCAGCCTTTGAGTCGACGCTGAGTTTCATTGGGTGGTAACCGATACGAGCGAAGCTCTGGAAGTCAGGGAGAGCCACTGCTCCTTCGCGAACATAACCTGGATAGCGCATAGAGGCGCTCATACGTGCGTCGCGGTCCTGGAATTCGGTGTAGAAGTCGTCGTTTTCGTAACCGGCCTTGTCGGTGTAAGGAGTACCGTCCTTCATAAGGTAAGTGTTGACGAAAGTGCGGACGAAGTTAGGACAAACGCCGTATGAAGCCACGTTCCATTGCCAGTTGGCCTGGTGGTACATGTTCAGGGCAGCAGACGAAGCCACGCACATAATTATTTCGGCAGCTTTCGGAGCGTCGCTGGTGAAAAGGTTACGATAGCTCTTCTCGCCGTCGGCAGTATAAAGCGAATAACCGCCGTTGTCCATAAGATACTTAGCCGATTCGGCAGCGCGCTGCAACCAAGTTTCGGCCGAAGTTGCAAGGTTAAGGTTGTGATATTTTCGGTAAGTGCCTTCGAAGAGAGCGATGCGCGAAGCCAGAGCGTAGGCAGCCCACTTTGTAACGTAAGTGCAAGTGTTCTCCTTTGCCTGCGAGATGTGTTCCTGAGCATATTTCAGGTCGTTCCACACATTTTCCATCACGAGTTCGCGAGAGTCGCGAGGTGCATATAGTTCTTCGTCTTCGGGCTGGAGAGGACGGTCGATCCAGGGCACATCGCCATAGGTTTTCACCTTGTCGAAGTAGAAGTAAGCACGGAAGAAACGACCGATGCCGAGATAGTTCTCGATAACGCTCTTATCGAGAGAAGAGTTCTCGCAGTTAACGATGAAGTAGTTGATGTTACGCAGAGCGGTCCAGCTCCAGCTGGTAGCGTTCGACTCGTTGTAAGCACCCTTCATGATGAACACATCGATAGAAGTGCGCGAGAAGAAGTCGGTTAGCGAGACGTCGGACTGCTGGACGCCGTCGGCTGTAGGTAGGTTGTCGTATAGCGAAAGCGAGTAAGCTTTCAAGCCGTCGGCAGAGCCGAAAACGGCGTCTTTATCGGTCTCGGTAATAGGAGACTCTTCCAAATCGCAAGAGCACAAGGCAATGAGAGCGGTAAGGAATAAATATGATAATTTTTTCATGATTGAAGCGAAATTAGAAAGTTACAGAAAGTCCGAGGGTGAGAGATTTGAGCAGAGGATAGCTGTTACCCGATCCTTGAGAGTTGTTACTCATATCGGTATCGGTATCGCCGGTGATGCTCATCACGTCGAAGCCCTTCACGCGCTTGTAGAGAGGCGACCAGCTCCAGAGGTTTTCGCCGGTGAGGTAAATCTTGGCGTCCTGTACGAAAATGTGACGCAGGAGCGACTTAGGCAGGTTGTAACCGAACTGGAGGTTTTTGAGACGGATGTAAGCCACGTTCTGGATGTAACGGTCGTTGTAGAAGTTAGCGCCGCCGCGGCCACAAGCCATGTTGTAGGTGCTGTAACGCGGCAGGTAAGCATCAGGATTGTCCTCGGTCCAGTAGTTTCCGATGTGCCAAGAAGGAACGTTGTTGTACGGGCGGTTATACTGCCCCCAGAATGCCGACGATTCCATTGTAGGATACCAGTTTTGCTTTCCAACGCCGGTGAAAGTTGCACCGAGGAAGAAGTTTTTCCAGTCGATGTCGAAACCGAACGAGAACTGATAGCGCGGGAGGCTGTTGCCGATGATTTTGCGGTCGCCAGGATTGCCGACGGTGTTGTCGCCATAGTCGATACGGCCGTTGCCGTTAGAGTCGACAAACTTCACGTCGCCGGCGTGCCAAGTCTTGTTGGCCGAAGAGCTCATGATAGTGTTCACATAGCCTTGAGTTTCAGCATCGCTCTGGAATAGGCCGTCGGTGGTGTAACCCCACATTTCGCCGAGAGTCATGCCCTCGTAGTAGTCGCTGAGGTTCTTGTTGGGGTTGTTGTACTTGTCGATTTTGCTGAAGTTGTCGTAAACCGAAGCGCGAACGCTGTAGCGGAATGGGCTGTCGGCCAGATTGAAGCTGTTACGGTAAGCGACGGTGATTTCCCAACCGCGGGTGGTCATGTCGGCATAGTTACCTTTAGGCGAGCTTGCACCGAACACATCGGGGAGAGTCATACCCACGGTGTACATGTCCTTGGTTTTGCGCACATAGTAGTCGGCGCTGATAGTGAGAGCACCCTTGGGGAGGAATGCAGCATCGAAACCGATGTTCCAGTTGGTAGCAGTTTCCCAAGTGAGGCTTTCAGGCTTCACCGAAGGCACGCTGGTGATATAGTTCTGCTGGCCACCGATAATACGGCTTTGCTTGGTGAAGTTAAGGAGTTCGAGGTAGCTGTAAGGAGTAACGTTACCGTTGCCGAGCGAGCCGTAAGAACCGCGGAGCTTGAGGTTGCTGACAGCGTTAGTGCTGACGTTGTTTTTGAAGAAAGGCTCTTCAGATATACGCCAACCAGCCGAAACCGAAGGGAAGAAAGCCCATTTGTCGTTTTTCGGGAATTTCGACGAGCCGTCGTAACGGCCGTTAACCTCGAGGAGGTAACGGTTGTCGTAGGCATAGTTCATACGGAAGAACATGCCGGCAGTTTCCCACTTCCAGTAGGATTCGCCCACGCCGATGTTGTCGCCGATAGCGAGAGCGATAGAACCGGCTTCG
Organism: Muribaculaceae bacterium; assembly: GCA_016292745.1. Lineage (GTDB taxonomy): Bacteria > Bacteroidota > Bacteroidia > Bacteroidales > Muribaculaceae > SFRY01. The sequence goes on from JAEDFO010000011.1 coordinate 37,379, forward strand.
GCCATAAGCAGACCGTTACGGCTCATTGAGCTGGAATCGTAGTTGCTGTTCTCGTAGTTGTAACCAATCATGCCTTTGAAGTAGTGAACATCGTTGAAGGTGTTCTCGTAGTCGGCATAAATGTTAACAGCGTTGTACTTTTGTACGATGTCGCCCTTAGCCACGGAGTTGGTTCCGGCACGCTTGCTTGAAGCGCCGACGCTTTCGCTGAAGTATACGTCGTAGTTCTTGGTAAGGGTGTTAGTGTTCGACTGGCGATAAGTGTAGTCGCCATTAACATGAATCTGGTCGTTGAGGAAAGATGCCGAGAAGCTTGCGGTGTTTCGGAACAGGCTTGTCTCGCGGTCTTTGAAGTTGTTACCGTCGGCAAAAGCACCCATAGTTGCACCCATCGACTTGGTGTAAGTACCGTCGGGGTTGAACAGCGGCATAGTTGGGAATGCAGTAAGCTCGATGAAGCGGTTAACAATCCAAGCGCTGCTGACAACGGTAGGCATGTGGCTCTTATTGGTGGAGTATTCCATGTTGTTGCTCACCTTCAACCAGTTAGTGAGTTTGAGCGAGCCCTTTGCACGGAGGTTTGTAGAACGATAAGTGTCGGGGTTGAAGTTGTAGAGACCATCATATTTGTAGTAACGGCCAGAGATGTAGAAATCAGCCTTTTCGTTACCGCCCGAGATAGTAACGTTGTGGTCCTGAGCGAAAGTGCTGTCCTTGTAGAGTTCATCGTACCAGTCGGTGTTACCGTAGTAAATGTACTTTCCTTGCTCGTTGATTTCCACTGGGTTGTTGTTACCGGCAGCACGGCGAGCCTTGAATTCCTCGAGCCAAGCGTCGGAGTAGCTTTGGAAACCGTTGAGAGCAGTAGGCACCGTACCGTAGTAGTTATACCAAGCGCTGCGGAAGTGTTCGGCAAACTCGATACCGTCGGTTACGTAGTCAGGAGTCTTGGTAGGGCTCTGGAAACTGAAGTTACCGGTATAGTTAACCGAAGTGCGTTCTTTCTTTGCGTTTTTGGTGGTTATGAGCACAACTCCGAAAGTACCGCGGGCACCGTAGATAGCGCTTGAAGAAGCATCCTTAAGGACGCTGACGCTTTCGATGTCGTTAGGGTTGAGCATCGAGATATCGCTTTCCACACCGTCGATGAGCACGAGGGCATCGCCACCCTGACCAATTGAGCCGGTACCACGCACGTTGAAAGTAGCGGAGCGAGTTGGCTTACCGTCCTCGAGTTCGAGGTTTAGGTTAGGGATTGCACCTTGGAGAGCCTGCGACACATTGGCCAGCGAGCGGTTTTCGAAAGCTTCTTCGCCAACGCTCTGCACTGCTCCGGTGAGGTTAACCTTCTTCTGAGTGCCGTAGCCCACCACAACCACTTCGTTGAGCATTTGCGATGACTCCTTGAGCACAATTTTCATTGGAGTTTTCTGCGATTTCACCTTCAGCGGATTGAAACCGATATACGACACTTCGAGCATCTGCTCGCCATCGATGGTGAAGGTGAAGTTTCCGTTGAAGTCGGTAGCGGTACCAACTGAAGGATTGTTTGCAACTTTAACGGTAGCACCGATAATCGGGTCACCGTTGGCATCGGTCACCGTACCCGTAACAGTAGAGCGCTGAGCCCAGGCTGCAGTGACAACGAACAGGCATATCACAGCGGATAGAATCCGTTTGAAGCCATTGGATGATTGCTGTTTCATTGTGGATTGTTGATTTGTGATTTATAATTTGATTGGTTGCATGTCTCAGAAATTGTAGCTATAGTCGATGCCACGGTTAGGTGCCGCAAGCAGATTAGTCACCTGGAAATTAATCACCCGTTCAGAGATGTCCTCGGGATGATAAATGGCAATAGTCTGCTGGCTTTGTGGCTTAATTGTGAGGGTGCGGAAGTATTCAATGCGCTTGTCGTGTTCGGTTTTCTTGAGGTAGAACGGGATGTCGGAATTGTTCTTCACCACGATTACACACTTTTTCGGCGAGCGTGTAATTTTCACAATCTCGATAGATTTTTCGAAGAATTCGCGCAGATAAGGCTCGTAGCTCACCAGCAGGTCGCCCACCCACACCATGGTTCGTTTCTGCTCGAGAGCTTCGCGTACAGCGTCGATAGAGCGTTCACGAGCCAGGACGAAAGTCATCACACGATGCTCGCCCTTTGTGAAGTCCTTCTCCATGCAGACAGGATTGTGCGAATCGCTGTTTCCGAGCATTGTGAGGTTCTTTTCGAGGCACCAAGCGTGAGCTTCGGGGAAATATGTCGAAGCGTTGGCCACCTCGATTCCCTGCATCCAACCGTTGTTAAGGATTTCGGTGTGTTCGGGCCACCAGAGGGTAGTGTCGGGCTGCTGACGTGCCCATCCCGGATGGTTCCAGAACATGAAAGCGTTCTGCTTCTTGGCCTGACGGAAAGCTTCGCGCCACTCCTTCTGCACACAGGGGTTACAATCGGAGAGGAAAATGGCGTTGTTGTGTCCTGGAGGCATATCGCGGGTGATTTCGCCGCCGCGAATCACCAGAATGCCGTTGGCATCGCCGGCAGCCTTGGCAATGTCGTAGCTGCGGTTATAGTCGGCATTGATTTCCTCGTGGCGATATTCTAAATGGTCGGCGATGGTGATAACATCGAGACCCTCGCGCAGCGCCTCCTCAACCCGCAAATCGGGCCATACTGCAGCGTCGGAAAAACATGTGTGAAGGTGGAAATCGCATTTCAGAGTGGTGAAGCCGGCAATGTCGGGGACATGAATCTGCCGACGAATCTGAGCATGCGATGCCATTGCAAGCACTAAGGCTGCAACGAGCGTCAGAGTGGATATAATTCTTTTCATATTTATATTTGGTCTGAGAACAATTCTATACATTATATATGAGGATGCGCCCATGTGCGCAACAAACCGATAGCAAAGTAACAAATGTCGGACGGCTTTAATATTAAATTTTTGTAACATTGCCGCTGCAATGATGGTTTCGATTCAGGTTAAGCCGTATTATGTTTCGCTTGATATTACTTTCGGTAAAATATCAGAATGTTACTTTTCACAAATTTAAATAGAAAAATCTTGATTTATATCAATAAAAATTCGAAGTTTCTGTTAAATATATTGAATTTTAATATACAATTATTAAACAGAACAAAACATAGGCAAAATTACGATGATAATCGCCAAAAAAGGAGATGCCGAGCTGGTTGCAGCCTTGGCTGGTGTTGACAGCGAAAGGCGATGGCCATCGAGGTCATCGCCTTTCGTAGGGGAGTTTACGGTGGGCTTAGCCCTTGGCTAAGTGGTCCCTGCGCTTACAGCGCGCTGTGGGCGGCATCTATGCCGCATCGCTATGGTTTTCCCTGAGCTTGTTACGATTACTGCTTCTGAACGGGCTGGTGGAGCATGAGGCGCTCGAGATATTCAGCTGCCACTTCAGGAGCCACTACAAGCTTCATCATCAAGTCCTTACCGTTTGGGTCCGGGGTCCAGGTGTTCACACCATGCTCGTCGATAACATTAGTGCCGCGAGTCATCTCGAACAGCCCGCAATCGGGGCGCACGGCAGCGAGGGCAGCTGTTTGATCCCAGCTCATGCGGCCATTAGAGTTGTCCTGTGGAAGGCACATGGTGAACGTGTCGATAACAGGGCTGCCTGTGATTCCCGACTCGACAAGGCGCTTACCGGTGAGGATTGCGTTGCCAAGTTCAAACGGGCTGTAAACCACCTCGCCCGGCCAGTTGTTCAAGGCATTCTGGGCGGCGATTGAGTCGGTTATAAGGTTGAATTCGCGGCCTGAGGTTTCGGCGCCACCCATCACAACGAGGCGGCGTACTTTCTGACGCACGAGGTCGATGCCGGCAAGGGACGAAATGCTATCGGGCTGGGAGTTGATGAGGTTGCTCATATTTGAGAGGAAACCGACGCTGACAATAGTAACCGACGAATCGGGCTGCTGCGCAAGCACACGGCGATACATCACGGTAGCGTCTTCGGCATCGGCCGACGAAGCGATGGTGTGCGGAAAACGTTGAGGCAGGATTTCGGTCCAGCGGTCGCCATTGTGCCAAGTGGTGCGGTCAGGGGCGTCGCCACGCACGCAAGCCACCGGTATTTCCGGGCGGCCGAAATAGGTGTTTATCACCTCAATACAAGGTACAGCAGTAGCGCATCGGTTAGACGAAGCTGTTCCGAGAATGCGCACTTCGCCCGAATCGGCAAGGCAATGGAGGATTGCCAAAGCACCCACATCGTCGTAGTCGGGCGCCATGTCGGTGTCGAAAATCAGGTTTACACAATCGTTTTCGGCAACTGACTGAACAGCAGGCTTTTGCGAGCACGAAGCAACGAAAAGCACTGCCGCTGATGAAACAGCTGCAACAAAGAGCAATTTAAGGGTTTTAATCATGGTGAAAATTGGATAAAATGGTTAATTGGTTGGTTTATTATTATGATTTCTTTGATTTTTTCGACTTTTTAGCCGATACCTTCGAAGCCTTTGACGATTTCGATGCCTTCGAAGCCTTTGACGATTTCGATTTGCGGCGCTGCTGGCGACGGCTCGGGCTGATGCTCTTCCCCTCGTAATTGTCGCGCTCCTTCTGCAGGCGCTTCTCGTTTCGGGTTTTATGGGTAATCATCACGCCGTTTTTGAGGTTCGGGTCGGCAGGATGGTCCTTGTCGACGAGAGCGAAGTCGAGCTGCTTCTTGAGCAGGTCGGCACGCGCCACCTGAATCTGGACCTTGTCGCCGAGGCGATACCGGCGGTGTTTGCGCTGGCCAATGAGGCAATAGTTCTTCTCGTCGAACTCATAGTAGTCGTCCTCGAGGTCGCGCACCGGCACGAGCCCCTCGCACTTGTTTTCGTCGAGCTCAACATATAGTCCCCATTCGGTAACACCCGAGATAACGCCATCGTAGACATTTCCGAGGCGTTCGCCCAGGAATTCCACCTGCTTGTATTTGATTGAAGCCCGTTCGGCACTGGCAGCCAGCTGCTCCATCTCGCTGGAGTGCTTGCATTCGCCCTCAAGATGCTCAAGATTTGCGCTTCGGCCACCGTTGAGATACTTATCGAGCAGACGATGCACCATCATGTCGGGGTATCGGCGGATAGGCGATGTAAAGTGGGTGTAGTAGTCGAAGGCAAGGCCGTAGTGGCCGATGTTCTGAGTGGTGTATATGGCTTTCGCCATAGAGCGGACAGCGAGAGTGGCAAGCAGATTTTCCTCGCCCAGCCCCTTCACCTCCTGCAACATCTTGTTGATGGAGCTGTTTACGGCAGCAGCCGAACCGTCGACCTTCACCTTATGGCCAAACTGGCGGGCAATCATAGCCATGTTCTCCATTTTATCCTGGTCGGGCAGGTCGTGGACACGATAAACGAACGCCTTCGGCTTTTTTCCGCGGCCCGGATTGCCGACATATTCGGCGACGGTGCGGTTGGCAAGGAGCATGAACTCCTCCACAAGCTTGTTTGCATCCTTCGATTCCTTGAAATAGACACGGATAGGTCGGCCGGTGTCATCGATGTCGAATCGCACCTCGACACGGGCAAAGTCGACCGAGCCATTCTCGTAACGACGTTTGCGAAGAATCTTTGCGAGGCGGTCGAGCTCGAGGATTTCGTCGGCATAGTCGCCATGTCCGGTTTCAATGATATCCTGAGCCTCTTCGTAGGTGAATCGGCGGTTGCTCTTGATTACGGTGCGGCAAATCTGCGATTTCACCACGTTTGCATTGTTGTCCATCTCGAATACACACGAGAATGTAAGTTTTTCCTCATCGGGACGTAGCGAGCAGATGCCGTTGCTGAGATGCTCGGGGAGCATGGGGACAGTTCGGTCGACGAGATATACTGAAGTAGCGCGACTCTCGGCTTCACGGTCGATAATCGAGCCGGGAGTAACGTAGTGTGTCACGTCGGCAATGTGGACACCCACCTGCACGTTTCCGTTTGGCAGTCGCGTCAGCGAGAGAGCATCGTCGAAGTCCTTTGCATCGCGCGGGTCGATGGTGAAAGTAATTGCATCGCGCATATCCTTTCGCTTGGCCACCTCTTCGGGGGTGATTCCGGCATCGATTTTATCGGCAGCTTTCACCACATTTTCAGGATATCGGTACGGCAGGCCAAATTCGGCAAGGATTGCATGTATTTCGGCATCGTTGTTTCCGGTTTCGCCGAGGATGTCGACCACCTCACCGATTGGCGAATTGCTCTCCTCGTGCCATTCGATAATGCGCACAATAGCCTTGTCGCCGCTCTTTCCGCCTTTGAGCTTGTTTTTTGGGATGAAGATATCTGTGGCAAGGAACTTGCTGTCGGTGAGCAGGGTGGCAAAGTACTTGTCGACCTGCAGAGTACCGATAAACACCTGGTCCTTCTTCTCGATAATCTCAATCACCTCGGCCTCAGGCTCGTGGCCACGGCGCTGGGCGCTGATGTGCACCTTCACCTTGTCGCCGTTTAGGGCATGCATCGAATTGCGTTCGGCAACGAAAATCGACTCCTCGCCATCGTTAATCAGCACACTGTTCTTGCCGTTGCTACGGCGCACGAAAGTACCTATCGAGACGGCACCACGCTGCTTGGCTTTGAATTTGCCGGGCGTAACCTCGGTGAGAGTACCGTCGAGTGCCATCTGCTCGAGGATTTCCACCACGTCAGCACGCTTTGCGGGAGTGGAGGCATTAACTGCGGCCGACACTTGCTTATAGTTGTAAGGGATATTGTTTTGTGTGTTGAAAAATTCAAGCACCGCCGATTGCAGCGCCTGCTTAGATGAGTTATCGTTTTTCTTTGCCATAACGGTAGAATGTTAATTTTCAATATATTATAACGATATTGGGCTTCTACACCGTCCCAGCCTTGGCACATCGCCGTTATCGGTGGGCACTGATTTGCCTATCTATCACAAATTTACGATAAGCAAAAGAGAATAACAAGCGAAAACCGCAAAATGTGTTTTGGAAAATGTGGAGCGCGCAACGGAGAATGCGTTGAGAGCCGCGAGCCAATGACGCCAAATGACGCAGCCCAAGAGACGCACCTAAATGGTGCAGAAAAGGCGGTTTCCTGCACGGGAACCGCCTTTGGTAAGCTTTAGACGGCCTTTGATGGCTCGCCTACATATATTAATGATATTTGGTTATGGCTTCGATTAGAAGAACTTAATCAGATTGTTCTTAATCTTGGTGTTCTGACGAAGAATCTGAAGCATGAGCGGAGTCTGGTTGCGGCGAGCACCGGCAACGGCATAACCGCCGAAGCGCTGCATGAAGCGGTTAGCAGCTTCTTCATCGCTGAGCTGCGGGCCTTTTTCGTCAACTGAGTTAACCTGGTAAACGTAAACGCCGCTGGCACCCTTAACCGGGCCATAGAGCTTTCCAACCTTGCTGCCAACGATTTCACCGGCGAGCTCAGGCTCGTAACCAGCCATTGCAATGAATGGTTCGTTGAAGTTAACAGTGGTGGTGTCGACTTTCGACGACATTACAGCAGCATATCCAGCGAGGTCGTTAGCCTTTCCGCTGTAGTCTTCGATAAGTTTGGCAGCCATCTTGTCGGTGCGAACCTTAGCAGAGAGCTGAGCCTTTACATCCTTGTCGGAAGCAGGGACATAACCTTCGGGAACGATGCGTTCGAGGGCTACGGAGAGAATCTTGTTGCCATTGTCGGTATCGAAGATAACCGAAACTTCGCCTTCCTTGGCACCGAACACCCATTGAAGAGCTTTGCGGGAGTCCTTGATGTTGCCAATCTGTGGCATATCGTTAGTGAGGCGAGCGTTCATAGCCTGGAAACCGGCATTAACGGCTTCGGCAACGAATTTATCCTGCTTGTTGTTTGCGATGATAAACGACTGGAGCTTGTCGCGAAGGTCTTGAGTTGTCTTTTCGCTTGGGATAACAGTGTAAGACACTTCAACGATGTCGTACTGAGTCTTAGCAGCTTTCTTTTCGGCTACGTTGCAGAGCACAGCACCCTGAGCACCGCTGTTGAGAACGAAGTAACCAGCACCGGCGTTGAGGATTTTAGCCTTAGCTTCGGCATCCTGTGCGTTGAGGTCCATGAGGTTCATCCATTGGTCTTGCTGAGCCACTGTAACGCCTTTTTCCTTAGCAATCTGCTCGAGGGTGGTACCGGCGTTGAGCTTTGCAAGGATAGTGTCCTGACGAGCGCTGTCGCCTTCGGCAACAACGATGTTGATGCGTACAGAGTCGGTTTCAACCTTCGAACCGATTAGCTTAGTAACGCTGTAACGGTCGCCCACGTGGCTAACCTCGCTGAGTTGTTCGGGCTGAGCCGAAGCGAGGAATTCCTTGATTTTAGGGTTTGTAACGCGGGCAGTAGTAACAGTGCTTTCCTTAACAACGAGGTTCTCGTTCTGGTTAGCGTTAGCAACTCCCTTGTTTTCACGGAGGTCGGCGAGAGCTTCTTCGAAGATTTTGGCACCTTCGGCCTCATCGGCATCGGATGGCTTGATGTCGACAACGATGTAGTTTATGTCGCGCACTTCGGTGTCGAGCTTATAAAGTTCCTTTTGCTTAGCGTATTCGGCATTGATTTCCTTGTCGGAAACTTCGAAGTCGCTTTCCTTGAGTTCGGCGAAAGATTTCTTAACCAGGTTGATTGCATAGATGTTGTTGTCGGCGTTGATTGCCTTTTTGTCGAGAGCGTTAGCCTGGAGACAACCGATAACGAGCGACTGAACCTTAGAGAATTTCAGCGACTGTTCCATCTGCTTTTCAATCTTGAGGAGCTGTTCGCGCACCGGGGCAATCTGTTCTTCGTTAGCACCGTAGTTCGAAGGGTTGTTCACCATGTCGTAAAGCTGAGCAGGAGATTCAGCACCCACCTGCTGAGCGAATTGCATCATCTGGTAGTTAGCACCCTTTCCCACCATGTATTCGGTGAGTTCGTTTTCGCTTACTTCGATTCCGAGAGCGTCAACTTCATTGTTCATGAGGGTTTCCTGCACCATCGATTCGAGGAGCTGTTCCTGGAGAACGGCGTGGTCGATGTTCTGCGAGTTTCCCTGCATTTGCTGAGTGGCCTCGTTGTAACGATTCTGGAATTCTACGATGTCGATTTTCTCGCTGCCTACAGAAGCCACTGTACGATCGTTGCCGAAGATTGAGCGGCTTGACGAGATGAAGTCACCGATGATGAAAGCAAGAAGAGCCACACCGATGACTACAATCAGTAAAACTGATTTCTGTCTGATTTTCTCTAATGTTGCCATTTATTCTAATGTTATTTATTTTTTCTCAAAAAAAGCGTCACGCGCCGTGCGGCAAGCCGCCCAGACGAGTACACTATATTTTTAAAGTACGCAAAGATAGTCAATTTTGATTTATGCTCAAAAGAATAGGCTGTTTTTTGCACAAATAGGGGCAAAAAGTTAGGCAAAATTGATTGATGCACTTTAAAAAACGGGGAAAAATCAGGGGATTACGACCTCGGCGATTACAGGGAGATGGTCGGATGGATATTGCCAACCTTTGTGGTCGGTAATAGCGCCGTTACGTAGCACACGCACCTTATCGGAAACGAAAATATAGTCGATCCACTGCATCTCTTCGACAGGGATACGTCCGAAATTCTGGAAAGTTCCCTCGATACCGTAACGGAGTTCGGCAATGTCGCGCGAGTGAGTCAGGTGCCAAGGGTCGTCGGGGTTTGTAATCACCTTGATAGGGTCGTCGTCGGGGGTAGCGTTGAAGTCGCCTGTAACGAACACCGGGAGGCCTTTAGAGAGCTTGTGCACCTGTTCGATAACCAGCTTCGCCCCTTCGTGACGAGCGACCTTGCCCATATGGTCGAGGTGAGTGTTGAGCATAAAGAAACGGCTTCCCGAACGCTTGTCGCGCATGATAGCCCAAGTGGCCACTCGTTCGCAAGCGGCGTCCCATCCCTTCACACCTGGGGCGTTCATATCCTCGGAAAGCCAGAAATTACCGGAGCTTTCCACCGAGAAACGGTCTTTCTTATATATAATAGGAGAATATTCGCCTTTTTCCTTACCGTCGGTGCGGCCCACGCCCACATAGGCATAACCGTTGAGGCCGTCGAGCAGGTCGATAAGCTGATTGTGGAGCACCTCCTGCGCGCCGAAAATGTCGACATTATGGAAACGGACCACCTCGGCGGCATAAGTGCTGCGGTGGCACCATTGGTTTTCCTTGTCGACAGGAGTGTCGAGGCGGATGTTGAAGGTCATCACGTTGATTGATACCGGATTCTTGGCCATGACAGATGAAGCAGTGGCAACGAGCGCCACGATTAAATAGAGCAGACGTTTCATAATTACATATTTTGGTTTTAAGGTATTATTGATTGTACGGAATGCAAAGTTAAGGCACAAAGGGCAAAAAACAATGCTAAAACAGCATTTTTTAGTGGGGTGTTCTTGTCTTTGGGGAGGGGTTAGAAGAGTTTGAGCTGGCGGTCGATGAGGCGGAACGACATGCGGTGGTAGGGCGATGGACCGGTTT
>JAEDFO010000012.1 GCA_016292745.1 Muribaculaceae bacterium
AGCTGATACACCAATGGCTTTAATTGTAGCTTTTGAAATGGCCATACTTTAGCTTTTCATTAATGGTTTGCTCCTCAAAACTAACATCAAAAATGACATGGAGTTTAGCTTCCAACTGCTTCTTGATGGCTCTTGTTTTTTCTGTGAGAGTGTGAGATGGTAAGTCCAATTGAAAGTCATACTTCTGAATGGCAGGAACTATCTCATCAAGCATCTGGCAAAATATGTCAAATGTATCTTCAACGTGAAAATATTGTATGTTTATAGAGTGGTCTCTCCTATCTCCACAGCCTATATATGTATTCCCTTTGGCAATCTTGAGTGTAGACAAGAAGTCTGCAAACAATCCATCTAACTTCCTCTTTACTTCATCTGAAAGATTGGTCTCAGGATAGGAGTAGAATGAGCAGCAGAGGTCAAAATAGTCCTCGCATTGTACGACATCGGCCGAAATAGATAGTTCCCAAACATCTTCAACAATGTATATTATCTGAAGATATGCTTCTTTCTCTTCCTTATATATTCTAAGATTGAAGTGCTCCGTGTAAACTTTGTTCCATCTGCCATTACAACACTCCAACTGAAGCTTTGACTTAACTCCATCCAAGTAATAACACATTTCATCAAACGTCGTAATATGCGGTTCTTTGGTATAAAACCATACCAATGGCTTTATTTTGGACTGCGTAATGTCAATCAGCGTACAGATTCCATCATAGGCATATTTTATAGTAATTGGAACGTCAAGGCCATTGCCACATTTCATCAATGTGGGCTCAAATCCCTCATATTCAAGATACACAGCAAGGTAGGATGCAAAAGACCTAATGCTTAATGCATTTTCATCAAATTTGCCATCAAAGAGATACAAGAGTCGAAAGCAATCTTCATGTGTAGCACCAAAACCATTGTCAGGTAAAAGCTGCATTTTGAAATGATGAACATGATTGTTTTTATCTCGAAATACAATCTCTACCTCAGTACATCCATCATAAGTATTATAGGTTAGAGATATGTCATTTTCTGAGATACCATTCCATCGGTGCTTCAATATTTCCTCTCTCAGTTTAAAAAAATACTTGGAGAGTTTCTTTGAATTTTTACAGGCATAGTCCGGCACTTCGTGTTTAATAAATATTGGTGAATCTGGATTGGGTGTCATATGTTTATGTGTTGTGTAGTTACTTCTTCATGTATTCATATTGGGATTGTTGGTGTCCTCTGTAAGTAGGACAGGCTCTATAAGATTGCTTATCTTGCGTTTCAGTTTCCACAGTAAAGGAGTGTCTTCAAAATAATCATCGCTCATTCGTTCCACCACAAATGCAAATATAGCGAGATTCTGTGAGAAACAATCATTTGATGTTGAAAAAGCAGACTCGTAATGTTGTTAAAGTCGGTATTTTTATTGGTGGTACTTTTCCCTGAATCACCCAATAAAAAGTCCTCATATTCTATTGCCTGATTTTCAACCTGTTCTATTCCTTTTTTAAGTGTCAGGAAGAAAAAATCGGATATTTAGTTGAAACTCACTATGTCGATAAACAATTTTACCCTTGCAAGAAACTCTCTTGAAATGTTCCGTATCTTCTTCTTTGCAATGTTTGGCGTTGTAGCATTGAAAGCCACAGCTTGCAAGCCATAATATTCAGCAAGGAATATGGCTCTCTCATTATGGTACTTCTGTGAAATGATAGTGATGCTTCCCAGGTTTTTTACATTCGTTATTGAATGCAGGGTGCGCGTCCCTTGATAGTCCAAAGTGATTAAGCTATCGGGTATTTCCTGCTTTATCAAAGAATCTCTCATCGCAATCAATTCATTGCATCCTCCATTGCTTGAATAGTCACCTCCACTTGCTACAATCCTTTTGATTTTTCCGCTATGGTAAAGCGCTGCAGTGGCTTTGATTCTTTCATCAAAATAGTAGTTGTGTTCACCATTGGAAGTAATGGGAGAAGTACCTAATAACAGGCCAACTTCATTAAAGGGTATGTTTTGAACATCATTAAATGTCTTCCCCCTTGCGTTGATGCAAATCAACAGATAACAACTAAGAATAGTTATCAGAAGTATCGTTGCCAAGCATAGTAATATGATTCTGTATTTTTTCTTTCTCATAGCTTTATCCATTCGTTACTCTTATGTATTTCTCAAAAAGTCTGTGATTATAAAGATTGAGTATTTGCCTGTTTTTGTTTATGTATTAGCGTGTTCATGTCATCCGATGCCGAGCATCGGGGGTAAACAACAAGAGAGCTGCATTGCTGCAACTCTCTTGTTTGTGGTACCACCAGGAATCGAACCGGGGACACAAGGATTTTCAGTCCTTTGCTCTACCAACTGAGCTATGGCACCATTTGGCTTGTTTGCGAGTGCAAAGTTAATGCAAGTTTTTTGATTCTGCAAGAGTTTTGTACGAAAAAACTGCATTTTTCGTCAAAAATCCTTCCCAGAAGCCTGTTAAACGCCTCAGCTCTCCTTCGATACCAGTAATTGCCGTCGCATTATTGTCGCACGTAGCGGCAACTTTTCGGTGGCACGGTATTTGCTGAAACAGAAAAATGCGTATTTTTGTAATTCTAAGAAATTGATTTTTTTGAAATGGAAAACAAAGAGATTCCTATACTGCTCCTGACCGGTTATCTCGGCAGTGGAAAGACTACACTCGTCAACCATATCCTCGCTAACGAAAAAGGCATCAAGTTTGCCGTAATTGTCAACGACATTGGCGAAGTCAACATCGATGCCACCCTTATTCAGAAGGGTGGTGTGGTAGGAAAGAAGGACGACAGCCTCGTGGCCTTGCAGAATGGCTGCATATGCTGTACTCTGAAGATGGACCTCGTGCAGCAAATCTACGATATCACCCGAATGCAAAAGTTCGACTATATAGTAATCGAGGCCAGTGGAATATGCGAGCCTGAGCCGATTGCACAGACCATCTGCTCCATCCGTCGCATGGACCCGCGTATCACCCGTTTCGGGGTGCCGCGTCTCGACAGCATCGTGACAGTGGTCGATGCTCTGCGCTTGCAGAGCGAGTTTGCCTGCGGTGATAGCCTCACCAAGAAGAACATCGGCGAGGAGGATATCGAGAACCTCATCATCCAGCAAATCGAGTTCTGCAACGTGATTCTGCTCAACAAGGTGTCGGAAGTGAGCGCCGAAGAACTGGCGCGCATCAAGGCAATTCTGAAGGTTATTCAGCCCGATGCCACCGTTATCGAGGCCGATTATGCCAACGTGGAGCTCGAGGCGTTGCTCAACACCAATGCCTTCAACTTTGGCCGCACTGCTGTTTCGGCGGGTTGGGTGCGCGAAATAGAGCGTCGTGCCACCGCCGAAGAAGAAGCCCGTGCAAAGAACCCTTATGCATTCCATGACCACGACGACCACGATGATGACCACCATCATCACCACCACGATGATGACGATGATGATGACCACGATGAGCAAGAAGGCCACCACGAACATCATCACCACCATCACCACCATCACGACCACGAAGGAGGCGAGGTCGAGGAGTATGGCATCGGAACTTTCGTTTACTATCGTCGTCCGGGATTCGACCTTAACAAGTTCGACCATTTCGTAGCCACAAAGTGGCCTAAAAACGTTATCCGGGCCAAGGGTGTGTGCTATTTCTCGAAAAACCGCGACATGTCGTATCTGTTCGAGCAGGCCGGCGTGCAGAAAAAACTCACCGAGGCTGGACAGTGGTATGCCACTGCACCCGAAGAGGACCTTATACAGATGATGCAGCAAGAGCCCGACCTGATGCGCGACTGGGACGAGAAATATGGCGACCGAATGATAAAGATTGTGTTTATCGGCCAGCATCTCGACGGTAAGCAGCTTGCACGCGAGCTCGACGCTTGCCTGGAATAAATTTCCTATATTGTATATGGTTGAGAAACTGATGCAATATGTGTGGCAACACCGTCTGTGGGACTCCGCAGGGCTTGTTACCAACGATGGCCGCAAAATCTCGGTCATCGACACCGGTTTGCTCAACACCGATTCCGGCCCCGACTTCTTCAACGCCAAGATTAATATCGGTGGCGAGATGTGGGCGGGGAATGTGGAGATTCATCTGCGCGCATCCGATTGGCGCCGGCATCATCACGACACCGACAAGGCCTACGACTCGGTGGTGCTCCATGTGGTGGCGAAGGACGATTGTCCGGTCTACCGCAGCAACGGTGAGCGCATAGCGCAGTGCGTTATGCAGGTGTCGCCGCATTTCAGCGAGCGCTACCATCAGTTAGTCGATGCCGACAACGAGTTGCCGTGTGCCTCGGCAATAGCGCAGGTGCCGTCAATACATATCACCGAATGGATTGAGGCGCTCACCTTCGAGCGGATGCATGCCAAGGTCGACCATATCAACGAGCTGCTCGGCTCATTTGCCGGAAGTTGGGAAGATGTGTGCTATGTGATGCTTGCCCGCAACCTCGGTTTCGGCATCAACGGTGATGCCTTCGAGCGGCTGGCGCGCCGCACACCGTTGAGGCTGATAGGCAAGCACAGCGATTCGCTTTTCCAGATTGAGGCGTTGATGTTCGGCCAGGCTGGAATGCTCAATGCCGACACCAATCCGCAGGACGAATACTACCAGCAGCTGTGCAAGGAGTATGCCTTCCTGGCCAATAAGTTCTCACTTACGCCCATGGGCGGCTCAACCTGGCGATTCTTCCGCATACGTCCGCAGAGTTTCCCGTATCGCCGCATTGCTATGCTGGCGCAGCTGCTCCACGGCGGGTTCCGCTTTTTCACCGACATTATCGAAGCCCCCGACGAGGCTGCCCTGCGACACCTGTTCGACATTGAGCTGTCGGGCTATTGGGCTTCGCACTATGCCTTCGGAAAGCCGTCGACCGGCAATGCAAGGGCCCTCAGCAATCAGTCGGTAGATATTCTGCTCATCAACACCGTGGCGCCTCTATACTATGCCTACGGCGAACGCATCGGCTCGTACGAAACCACCGACCGAGCCATCGACTTGCTGTCGCACCTGCGTCCAGAGCACAATTCAATCGTTGAAATGTTTGCACGCAGTGGCATCCGTGCTGACAACGCTATGATGTCGCAGGCACTCATCCAGCTGCGTCGCCAGTATTGCGAGGCGCGCAAATGCATCTATTGCCGCATTGGCCATCAGTTATTGGCCAAGGCTGCATCACAGCCATAATGGCAGATAAGTTACATGCGGGTATCGATGTGCAGAATGTTGTGCACAAACATCATCTCGCGTATGTCGCGGCGCATCACCTCCATGTCGTCGTAGTTGGGATTTGCGCTGCGCAAGGTAACCATTTCAGGGTTTTCGTGCTTGCGCACATACTTCACCAGCCGGTAATCGTCGAGCAGAAGCACATAAATCTGACCCCAGAACAGTAGCGACGGGTTTTGCAGCTCGCGGATTGCCAGATAGTCGCCGTTGTTGATAACCGGGCACATGCTGTCGCCGCTCACGCGCACTATGCGGCAATCGTCGGGGATGGAAGGAATGTCGACTGTCCCGATTATATTATCGTTTGCAAACATCATCGAGCGCGACATCGGCCCGGCCGTGACATCGATGTCGTATACCGGTGTGCCACGTTTTGTCGGAATCACCGAGATAGGCTCGTTGATGGTAAGGGTGGGGATTCCCGGTTTGGCATAAGGCGTTTCGGTGCCGTCGCGCAGCCATTGCTTCGATACTCCTGTGCTCACCACAATGCGGTTGAGCAGCGATTCGCCTATAGGCAGCTTGCCGTTGAGGTGTTTCGACAGGTTCGATGGATTGATGCCGATTCGCCGCGCAAAATCGAGTTGTGAGCCACCGCTTTGCGTAATCAGATAGCGTACACGGCTGACGATTTCCTTGTTGTCGGGCTTTACGATGATGGGTTCGGGGTTGGGTGTATCCATAGCTTTTCAGTGTTTCGTTGATGATTATATGGGATATTGCATTAATTTTGGGTGCAAGATAGTAAAAAGTTGGCATTTCTACAACGAAATGCCAACTTTTTGACCAAAAACTTCAGTTGAAGGAATCCTATTTGTCGAACGTCGGTGCTTCGGCCGAAATCGAAGGGGTGCCGTTAACAATGTAAGGCCAGCCGTCGTCGGTCCACTTCACCAGGTCGAGCATGCCTTGCCTCCCCTTACTGGGATTGTTGATTTCGTAGGCGTGATACACCATCCACGTCTGTCCCTTGTCGTCCTCAACGAGTCCGGCATTATGTCCAGGTCCCGAGAATCGGCTGTTTCGGTCGAGCACGAGGTTGAAACCGTTGTCGAGCATCTTCACCCCTTTGCCATCGACGTAAGGCCCGAGAATATTCTTCGAGCGGCCCACCACGGTGCGATATGTGCTGTTTGCACCGCCCGAGAAGTCACCGGTCGAAGCAAATAGATAGTAGTAATCGCCGCGTTTCCATATGTTTGTGCCTTCGTATGCGTTTCCGGCCACCTGTTGCATGGTTTCCTTCTTCACTGTTATCTTGCAATTGTCGTCTACATCGAGTTCAACGGCGTAGATTCCGCGGAAACTTCCCCAGAACAGATACGATTTGCCCTCGGCCTCGTAGTAGAATTGGTCGATACTCTGCTCGACGTTGAACGGGCGGCTGTCGATAAGCAGACCCTGGTCGACGAATGGGCCGGTGGGCTTGTCGCAGGTGGCATATCCTATGGTGCTCAGCCACACATCGCCGAACCACATGGTGTAGAACACCACATATTTCCCCTTGATGTATCTGATTTCCGGAGCCCAGAAGTCGGCGGTGCGGCCGTTGCGTTCAAGTTTCGGCCGGGTGGCGTCGCTGAAAATCTTCCCCTCATATTGCCAGTCAACAAGGTTTGCCGATGAATATATGGCGTATCCGCCGCCGGTGGTATACAGGTAGAATCGGCCGTCGTCGGCACGAATCACCGACGGGTCGGGAGCGTCGGCATGGATTACAGGATTCATATACGATGGAGTGCCGGGCTTTGCGGGCGGCTGCGGAGTGCCGGGAGTGTCGCTTGAATTGCCACAGGCTTGTGCTGTTGTGCACAACAGCGTCATTATTAGCGCAATAACAGTTGATTTCATTGATTGTTGTTATAGGTTGGTTAATGATATTGTAAAGATACTGCTAAATTCCTTTATTTCCAAATGCCTGACGACGCTGCACTTTTTGTTTTGTCCAATAATTTGCAAAAATGGAATAAAAAGCATAATTTCGCATTGAAACCCTATTTTCAGGTATATGAATAATTGGTGCCGAAATCTGTTATTGCAACTTACCATGATCACCGCGGCTCTGATGCTGCCTGTTGGCGTGCGTGCAGCCGAAAAGGTAGATGTCGATTCAATTCTCGGCGTGCTCGATGCCGAAATTGAGCGCTACGATGAGTATGCAGCGCCAAAGGAGCGTCTCATCACTTCGTTGAGACATCAGTTCGACATTGCCGTTTCCGACAACTCCCGTTTTTCGCTCTGCCAAAGCCTATTTATGGAATACCGCTACTATCGCAATGATTCGGCATATGCATATGCTTGTCGCCTTGAGCAGCTTGCCGAAAAGATTGGCGACCCTGAGAAGATTGCATGGGCGGCCTTGTGCAAGATTTTCTGCTGCTCAATTTCCGGAATTTTCGGCGAGGCTCAGAGTGCCGTCGAACACTTCAATCCCTCGGGACTTCCCGACTATTTCATGGCCGAATACTGCTGTATGATGATGTTCTATTATGAGAAACTCTCCGAATTCAGCACCGGTATCGACCAATTGGCCCAGTTCTATAATCAACGCGCCAACGCCTTGCGCGACTCAATATTCAACTATTCCACCGACAAGGATGTGTATCAGAGTTTAATACGTGGCAACGATAACTTACGCATCATTCCTGCTTTCAACCATGAAGGCATTGGCCGATATAAAAGCATCATCGAAAGCCGCCCGCACGACAGCCATCAGCTGGCAATGATATATTTTCCTATGTATGAGCGTTATGCTTTCCTGCAGATGGACAACGAGAAGATTTATTACCTGGCGCTGTCGGCTATCAACGACATTCGCAGTTGCACACGCGAAACGGCGGCCATTACCGACCTTGCCACTCTTATGGCTTTCATCGGGCAGCTCGACAGGGCTTCAAAGTATATAAGGATAGCGGCGCGAGATGCCATTTTTTTCAATTCGCGCTTCCGCCGCCTGCGGGTGGGCGATATACTGCCCGGTATCGAGGCGCAGCGATATCAACGCGAGAAATCGCGCCAGCAATTGTTCGTGGTGCTCTTCCTCGTGGCCGCTATGTTTGTGGCGTTTGCAGTGGCCATGGCTTTTGTGCTGCATCGCAAGAATGTAAAGCTCAGCAATGCTCGCGACGAAGTGGCACGGAAGTCATCGGAAATCGATGAGGCTAACATGGCGCTGTCGCAAGCCAATGCCAAGCTCAGCGAAGCCAACGAAATCAAGGACCGTTACATCATTGAATCGCTTTACAGCGACTCTTCGTTTGTAAACAACGTCGAGGAGAAGTTCCGCCTCATCGAGCGGAAGATTCGAGCCAAGCAGTATGCCGACCTCGATGCCATCGTGGGCAATCTGGGCATCAAGCAGGAGCGCCGTCGGATGTCGAGCGCATTCGACACCGCTTTCCTGAAACTTTTTCCCGGCTTCATCGACCAGTTCAACCGTCTGTTCCCGCCCGAGAACCACTTCAAGGTGTCCGACTCTGGAACATTGCCCACCGAAATCCGCATATTTGCCTTGATGCGCCTCGGCATCGACGATGCAGCTTTGGTGGCAAAGTATCTGGGTATTTCGCTTAACACAATTTATGTGTACAAGGCCAAGACAAAGGCCCTTTCATTGGTGCCTAAAGAGGAGTTCGATGCCCGTATAATGGCCATTCCAAAGCAATAATCCACCTTAATTATTAAGATTATCCGGTGAATGCATATCGCTGATTGTCAGCGGTATGCATATTATTTCTTATTTAATTTACCCTTAATCGCTTTGTGTGCCGTTGCTACCCCGATAATTTTGCAACAAACATTTTACTTAGTTAACACTTATGTCTAACATTAATTACGGAACTATGAAACGGAAATTCACTGGATTTCATTTCTTGCTCTTTGTGTTTGGCTTATTTATGGCTTCAATGCCTGCCATGGCACAAAATCAGAATTTGAAAGGTACCGTTACCGATGCTTCCACCGACGAGGCGTTGGTTGGCGTTACCATTCAAGTAAAAGGTACAGCCCAGGGCGTTGCTACCGACCTCGAAGGCAACTTCTCGCTTTCGAACATCAATCCCGAAGCTACATTATTAGTATCAAGCATTGGCTATCGCACAGCCGAGGTTAAGGTGAGCGGTCAGACCGTGCTCAACATCAAGCTCGAGGAGGACAAGGCAATGCTCGACGAGGTTGTGGTTGTGGGTTACGGTACGATGGACAAAAAAGAGGTGACATCGGCCATTTCGCACATCTCCAACAAGGACTTCCTTCCATCGAGCGCACAAAGCCCCGCCATGATGATTCAAGGCAAGGCTGCCGGTGTGTCGATTACAAACACCGGTACTGGCGACCCTAACAACGGTGCAAGTATCCAGATTCGTGGCGTATCGTCGCGTTCGGCTGGTCTTGGCCCGCTCATCGTTGTCGATGGTGTGCCTGGTGCCGACATGAGCAACCTCAACCCTAACGATATCGCAAGTTTCGATATCCTTAAGGATGGTGCTGCTTCGGCTATCTATGGTACCCGCGGCTCGAACGGCGTTATCCTTATCACCACTAAGAAAGGTACTACCGACGGCTCGGTTCACACCCAGTACAACGGCACTTTCTCGTTCGACGTGATGATGCGTGAGCTCGATATGCTCTCGCCCGACGAATATCGCGAAAAACGTATTGCAGGCGACAACCGTGGTATCGATTTCGGCGACTCTGTCGACTGGCTCGACGCTGTAAGCCGCACCGGTTTCAAGCAAACTCACTCGCTCACTCTCAGCGGCGGTAATGCCAAGACTAACTACCGTATCACGGCCGACTATCGTAAGGCTACCGGTATCGACATACGCTCCGGACGTGAAGAGTATGGTGCACGTGCTTCGATTAACCATACCACTGCCGGCGGCCTATTCACTTTCACCGCCAATGTGGCTCCGCGCGTAATTTATCGCGACAATTCCGACTGGAGTGTCTTCCGCGCTGCCATCGAGGCAAACCCTACTACTCCTATCATGGACCCAAGCGACCCTTCTCGCTACACTGACTTCATCGGTCAGACCGAATCGGTTAACCCAGTGGAACTCCTGAAACTCGAACAAAGCAAGGCCGAGGACAAAATCCTCGAATGGGATGCCACTGCAAAGATGAACATCCTTCCGCTATTGTTCAAAGATGGTGTGGGCAATCATAACCTTACAACACAGATTTCGTTTGCCGACCATATCTCCGACCACTTCAACGGTTGGTTCCGACCATCCACAAGCACTCTCTGCACTCAGAGCGGTCGCGACGGGCAGGCAAGCCGTGGTTACGACAAGAGCACTTTCTATAACCTCGAATGGCTCACCAACTACTCTACAAGCATCAACAACCACAACATCAAGGTGATGCTCGGCTACTCTTATCAATATTGGAAAAACTCCGGAGTTTCGGTTTCTAACTCCGACTTCCCCAACGATGGTCTCACTTTCGACAACATTGGTACTGGTGAATATGCCCAGGAAGAGGACGAGGTGGGATTCAGTTCTTATCGCAACGACAGCAAGCTCATTGCTTTCTTCGGTCGTGTAAGCTACGACTGGAAAGGCCGATATCTGTTTACTGCTTCTCTGCGTCGTGAAGGCTCCTCGAAATTCGGTGCCAACAACAAGTGGGGTAACTTCCCGGCATTCTCGGCCGGTTGGCGTATATCCGACGAACCGTTCATGGAAGATATCAAATGGATCGACGACTTGAAAATCCGTGGCGACTACGGTGTTACCGGCAACCAGGATTTCGGCAGCTACCAGAGCCTTAACACAATGCAAGGTTTCGGATATTATTCCTACAATGGCCGCAGCTTCCAGGTGTGGGGCCCGTCGAAGAATGTTAACCCCGACCTCCGTTGGGAAAAAGGCAAAAACTGGAACATCGGTGTCGACTTCTCTGTTCTCGGCAATAAGGTCTGGGGTTCGTTCAACTACTTCAACCGCCGTCAGGTCGACCTGCTCGGAAACTACAACGTGGCAGTGCCCCCGTATCTGTTCAACGAAACCTTTGTTAACGTTGGTACGATGAGAAACACCGGTTTCGAGTTCGACCTGCACTGGAACGCTGTCGACACCAAGGATTTCAGCTACGAAATCGGTGTGCTCGGCTCTACAATGTCGAACCAGTTCGAAAGCTTCAGTAACTCGGAATATGTGGCACAGAAGTATTACAATGCTGTCGACACTGAGGCTCCTTTCCCATACTATCAGCTGCAACGCGTTGAGGAAGGTCGCCGTATCGGTAGCTTCTACATGTGGAAATATGCCGGCAACGACCTCGAGGGCAACTGGCTCATCTACGACAAGGACGGCGATATCATCAAGGCCTCGCAAGGCACATATGAAGACCGCCAGTATGTGGGCAACGGTCTGCCTAAGTTCACCGGATCAATGACCCACAATTTCCGCTACAAGAACTTCGACCTCTCGCTCTTCTTCCGCGGTGCATTCGGTTACCAGATTTTCAACATCCACGACTTCTACTATGGCACCCGTAACTTCACCGGCAATGTGCTGCGCAAGGCTTACGAGAAAAACAATGCCGTCGGACTGGGTGCAAATCCTGTGGTGTGCGATTACTTCCTCGAGAACGGCGACTACCTGAAGCTCGACGTGGTGACAATCGGTTACACATGGAAGCCAGGTTTCAAGTATCTCGACAAGGTGAGAATCTACGGAACTGCCAAAAACCTCGCCACATTCACCAAGTTCAGCGGTGTCGACCCAAGCACTTACAATGTCAATGGTCTGTATCCCGGTGCTAACGGTTCGCGTACCTACTATCCTTCGAGCCGCCAGTTTATCCTCGGTGTGCAAGTTGATTTCTAATTACCGTCAATTTAATTAACTAAACATCATGAAACTATTCAAATATATTGCCGTAGCAGTTCTGGCTTTAGCCACTACCACGGGCTGTACTGACCTGGACGAAACACTTTACGACCAGGTGGGCACACAGAACTATTACAACACCAAGATGGACGTGGTGCGTGCCGTGTTCCGTCCATTCGAACATGGTTACTGGAGCATCCAGAACCGTTTTGTAATCAATGAATACGCCGGCGACCAGCTCGTTACCGTTACTCGCGACGGATGGTGGGACGACAGTGGTAAATGGCGTATCATGCACGACCATCTCTACGATGTTGAGAACGGACAGAACATTGAAGGCGAATGGTCGGGTTGCTATCAAGGCATCGGCCAGTGCAACTACGTTATCGAGGACATGGCTAAACTGTCGGCCGAGCAGTTCGGATTCTCTCAGGAGGAGTTCAACAACCTCGCTGCACAGTGTCGCGCTCTCCGTGCTTGGTTCTACATACGTCTGCTCGACGAATTCCGTAACTGCGTTTTCGTGGTAAGTTTCAACGACCAGAGCCTCAACACCACCAAGCAGGTTGAGCCTAAGGTTATCTTCGACTTCATTGAATCAGAACTCAAGGACTGCATCGAGCTGCTCTCTGTCAAGACGAGCCTCGGCGGTAACCTCAACACTCAGGGCCAGTTCTCAAAGGCCGCTGCTGCTGCCATGCTGGTGCGCCTGTATCTCAATGCTCAGGTGTATGTGGGTGAAGACCGTACTGCCGACTGCGCAAAATATGCCCAAGCCATTCTCGACGGCACCTATGGCCCTTACGAAGTGGCCGACCGTTGGGATGCACCATTCGACTGGAACAACGAAACTTGCGACGAAATTATATTTGGTTTCCCGGGAAGCAAGAACACTCACTGGCACTATTCGGGCGATATGTACTGGTGGTCGGTTCCTGCAAGGTTCGGTTATTATGCCAACGACCTTAAGGCCAAGGAAGGTGGACACAATGTTAAGTGGGCTTGCTCGCCAAGCTACGACAACGATGGCAACCTCTTCAGCTACAAGTTGGGCATGACTGTGCAGAAATTCCGCAAATATCCCTCCGACTGCCGCCTGAAGCTCTACAAGAACCTTGGCAACAGCACTCGCGAAGGCATGTTCATCTTCGGTAAGCTCCCTTACATCGACGAAAACGGTGAGCAGAAATTCGTGATGTCGCCTACTCAGCCCTATGCCCTCAACATCCGCGATGCCGTAGGCCAGTTCCGCGACATGCCTGCCGACCAATGGCCCGGTGGCGAGAGCAAAATGGAGAATGGCGACCACAACTCGGGATACCACTTTGCTAAATATCCTTATTATAGCGATGACGACGAAGGTCAGGATCAGGCCGACTTTGCTGAAATTCGTCTGCCGGAAGTAATCTACTCGCTTGCCGAGTGCAAACTCCGTAACGGTGATGTACCTGCAGCTGCTAAACTGCTCAACAGCGTGCGCAAGCGTTACTATCCGCAGAGCGACTGGAGCGAGGTGCTCTATGCCCCGGAAGGTAAAGCCACACTTGACATCGATGAGATGCTCGACGAATGGGGACGTGAATTCCTTGCCGAAGGCCGTCGACGTGTCGACCTGATTCGCTTCGGCCGTTTCAACGAAGCATGGTGGGACAAGGCTGCCGACCCCGACCAGCACTCGAACATTTTCCCGCTCATGCGCAACACTCTCAACGCTAACTCCGATCTTGTGCAGAATCCGGGTTACAACAAATAATCATCATCCTTTTTATCACTGATTTATCATTATGAAAACTATTAATCGTATATTTAGTCTGGCTCTTATCCTCATTGCCACGATGATGACAAGTTGCGATGGCGAAAAGGACCTCATCATTATCGAGGATTTGCTGCCTATCAAGACATCCACTCTCTATATGGTGGGCGATGCTGCTCCCTGCGGCTGGAACATCGGCGACCCCACGGCTCTTACTCCAACCGCCGACGACCCTCTGGTATTCGTTTACGAAGGCCATATGAACACCGGAGAAATCAAGCTCTGCCTCACTCCTGGCAACTGGAGCGCCCCGTTTATCCGTCCTTCGGAAGGTGGCCGTGCCATCTCGAGCGCCGGTATCGATGCCGAGACATTCGTTATGTGGGCCGGCGACCCCGACAATAAATGGCGTGTTACCGATGCAGGTAACTACAGCTTTACTTTCAACCTCCGCAATTGGACTTTTACTGCAAAATACCTTGGCGCATAAGGGTTGATTAGGTTTATAAGTTTTTGGTGGGGACGGCATAAGTCTGACGGCATATGCCGTCCCTTTTCCATTTTTGTCAGAAAATAACATTGCATTTTTAATGAACATTCTAAAGATATTAACAGCTAAAGCATTAGCTGCCATGGTGATGTTGTGCCTGCTTTTGTCGGTGGTATCCTGCAGCGACGACGGTCCTGACGACAATGGAGGCTCTTCGGGTGGCTCGACGGAGGCCGAAGGTCCCGACGTGTCGGCCAATGCTCCCGACCGTGGAATCCACACTCTCCGCGCCCCGCTCTACTGGAGCGTCTACGAGCGTTGCTGGCTTATGGAGCGCCAAGGCATCCCGGGCGACAAAATGGACATCACCGCCGACCAATGGGACGAAATAATTAACTGGATGGCAGTGGAGATGCTCCCTTACGGCTATAATATGCTGTGCACCGACGGATTCATTTCGATGCACGTCGATTCTCCCGACGGAATCTATCTCGAACGCTATGGCAGCATGCCTCTTGCCGACCTTGTGAAGCGATGCAAGGCTAAAGGACTGAAATTAGGCGTCTACGACAATCCGCTGTGGATTCATTGCCCCAACGAACGCATAGTGCCCGGCACCAATGTGTCAGTGGGGTCGCTCCGTTACCAGCCCGGCTCCGACAAGGTGGTGCATTCTTCGGCTTCCGACACCTGGTTCCACTGGATTGTGGCATCGCACCAAGGAGCCAAGGAATATATCGACGGATTCTTCAAGCACTATCACGATTTGGGCGTGGATTTCATCCGCGTCGACTTCCTCAGCTGGTACGAGGACGGTAACGACCGTGGCATGGGCACCGTCGGACGTGGTTATGGCCGCGACTGCTACGAGCTTGCCTTGAAATATATGTGCGAATCGGCCACCAAGTATGGGATTTTCCTGTCGCTGGTGATGCCGCATTGCTACAAAAGTGCCGAGCTCGAGGCCAAATATGGCCATATGTTCCGAATCGTGCGCGACACTGCTGCCGGTGGGTGGGATTTTTGCTCAAACTCCGACCGTCGCCTCTCTTACGGCAACTGGCCTAACTGCAACAACCAGTTCGATGGGTTCGTATACTGGTCGAAGGTTGCCGGTCGTGGCTCGGTGATTATGGACGGCGATTTCACCCGCCTCAACACATTTGAAAACGATGCCCAGAAGGAATCGGAAATATCGTTGCAACTCATGGCCGGTGGCCCGATTGCCATTGCCGACCAGCCATCGACAATCGGCAACAATGCCCGATTCTATCAGAACTCCGAATTGCTTGCACTTAATGCCGACCGCTTTGCCGGACGGCCATTGGCAGCAAGCCTTATCGACAATAACAATCAAATTTGGTACGGACAAATGCGTAACGGCGATTGGGTTGTGGGTTTCTTCAACCGCGATGCCGTTAACAAGTCGTTTTCTTTGAAGTTCTCATCTTTGGGGCTTTCGGGAACCTTCAAAATACGCGATTTGTGGCGCCATGCCGACGAGGGTGCTGCCGACCATCTCGACGTTACGCTCAATCCGTATGCCTGCAAAATTGTCAGACTCTCGAAATAACTATCCCAAATTATGAAATCAATAGCACCAATTATAACTGTTATCATGACGGTGGCGACCATCATTGGCATCGATGCTTGCTCACCACAGAAGGCAATGTCCCCCGATGCTACGGCCGACGATTACCACTCGTTCAAGGCTCCGCTCTACTGGAGCGTCTACGAGCGTTGCTGGCTTATGGAACGCCAAGGAATCCCCGGTAGCGAGATGGATATACCAGCCGAGGAGTGGAACTCGATTCTCTCCTGGCTCGACCACGACATGAAACCTTATGGCTACGATATGGTGTGTACTGACGGATTCATGCCGATGATTGCCGACGATGGCCTTTATATGACTCGATATGGAAGTATGCCGCTTGTCGACTTGGTGGCTAAGTGCCGTCAGCACGGCTTGAAACTTGGCGTGTACGACAATCCTATGTGGATTCACTGTCCCGACAGCCTCGTGATTCCCGGAACCGACGGAATCACTGTGGGCTCCTTGAGATATAGCCCTTCCGATTCGGTGATGAACCCCGATGTCGACCACGATTGGTGGTTCCAATGGGCGGTTGCCACTCATCCGGGAATGAAAGAATATATCGACGGATTCTTCAAGCACTATCACGACCTTGGAATCGACTTTATCCGTATCGATTTCCTCGGATGGTACGAGGACGGCATCGACCGCGGTTTTAATGCCCATGTGGGACGCGGTTACGGCCGCGAATGCTATCGAGCCGCACTGCAGATGATTGCAGAGAGCGCACGTAAGTATGGCACTTTCGTGTCGCTGGTGATGCCGCATCTCTACGACGATGCTGCAATCGAGCGTGAGTTCGGGCATATGTACCGCATTGTGGCCGATACATGGACTGGCGGAGTAGGGCACTACTCCAACAATTGCCGTGGAACAGTTTTCTCTAACTGGCCATCCTCGATGAACCAGTTCGACGGTTTCATCCACTGGTCGCAGTTCTCCGGTCGCGGTAAGGCCATTCTCGACGGCGATTTCACCCGCCTCAACACTTTCACCACCGACGAGCAGAAGCAATCAGTGATTTCGCTGCAGCTCGTTGCCGGTGGTCCAGTTGCCATTGCCGACCAGTTCCACAATATCGCCGACAATGCCCGATTCTATCAAAACCGCGAACTGCTGGCTCTAAATGCCGACCGTTTCGTCGGCAAACCTCTCAGCGTCGACCCCAACGATGTGCGCAGCCAAACATGGTTCGGACAACTATCCGATGGCGACTACATCGTGGCGTTATTTAATCGCGACAGCACTTTTGTGCATCGCTCGCTCCGTTTCTCCGAACTGGGTCTTCAGGGCAGCTACAAGTTGCGCGACCTATGGCGTCATGCCGATGAAGGAGTGGCCGACAGCGTTGCCGTGAGCCTTAAACCATATGCTTGCAAAGTTTTAAGGCTTACGAAGTGATTAAGTTACAGATTTTTTGTAATTTCGCAACACTAACCTATAACCATACGGCAGCGCTCTGGCGCTGCCTATAATTAACGATTCTCTATCATAAATGAAAACATCAGTAAAACATCTTGCCTTGGCACTTGGCCTTGCCTTAGTGGCAATGGGTGCCAACGCCGAGGAGCTAAAGTCGCCTAATGGCAATGTAGCCCTCAATTTCGAGCTCAACAACGCCGGACGTCCCACTTATTCTGTTGTTTGCAACGGTATTTCTGCCATCAAGCCCAGCGGAATGGGCCTGAAATTCGGCGATAACACCGATTTCATCTCCGGAATGAAAGTCGACGGCATTGAACACTCCACTTTCGACGAAACCTGGACCCCGGTTTGGGGCGAGGAGAATGCCATCCGCAACCATTACAACGAAATGCTGGTGCATCTCTCGAAACCAGAACAAAACCGTAAGCTCGACATTCGCTTCCGTGTGTTCGACGATGGTGTGGGCTTCCGTTACGAATTCCCGATGCAAGCAACCCTCAACTATTTCGTCATCACCGACGAATGCACCGAATTTGCCATGAATGGCGACATTACTGCTTATTGGATTCCCGGCGACTACGACACCCAGGAGTACGACTACACCTGTAGCCGACTCTCCGAAATCCGTGGACTCCTCTCAGGCGCTGTAACAGAGAACCTCTCGCAAACAACCTTCTCTACCACCGGTGTGCAGACGGCTCTCATGCTCAAGGACGACAACGGCCTTTACATCAATCTCCACGAGGCTGCATTGGTTAACTATCCTTGCATGCACCTTAACCTCGACGACTCCAACTTTGTGTTCACATCGTGGCTCACTCCCGACCCCAATGGCGACAAGGCCTATATGCAATCGCCTTGCACCACTCCTTGGCGTACGGTTATCGTCAGCCCCGATGCACGCGACATCCTCGCATCTCGCATTACCCTAAACCTGAACGAGCCCTGCAAGATTGCCGACACTTCGTGGATAAAGCCGTGCAAATACATGGGCGTGTGGTGGGAAATGATTACCGGTATGAGCGACTGGAGCTACACCAACGATCTGCCTAACATCCATCTCGGACAAACCGATTACTCAAAGCTGAAACCTCACGGTCGCCACGGAGCCAACAACGAAAACGTGAAGCGATACATTGACTATGCCGCCAAGCATGGTTTCGACGGTGTACTCGTTGAAGGATGGAATCAAGGTTGGGAAGACTGGTATGGCAACTTCAAGGACGAAGTGTTCGACTTCGTCAGCCCTTATCCCGATTTCGATGTCGAAG
Source organism: Muribaculaceae bacterium (assembly GCA_016292745.1). Lineage (GTDB taxonomy): Bacteria > Bacteroidota > Bacteroidia > Bacteroidales > Muribaculaceae > SFRY01. The sequence goes on from JAEDFO010000012.1 coordinate 18,606, forward strand.
CCATTCACCAATATGCCAAGCAGAAAGGCGTTTACATGATTATGCATCACGAAACATCGTCGTCGGTGCGCAACTACGAGCGTCACCTCGATGCCGCCTACAAGTTCATGAACGATCACGGTTATCCCGCTGTAAAGAGCGGATATGTGGGTAGCATTATCCCCAAAGGCCAGAACCACTACAACCAATGGCAGGTTAACCACTACCTGTATGCTGTCCAGAAGGCTGCCGACTACAAAATTATGGTAAATGCCCACGAGGCTGTGCGCCCTACTGGCCTTTGCCGCACTTATCCTAACCTGATAGGCAACGAAAGCGCCCGCGGCACCGAATACCAGGCTTTCGGCGGAAGCAAGCCCAGCCACACCACTATCCTGCAGTTCACTCGCCTCGTTGGTGGCCCTATGGACTACACTCCGGGCGTGTTTGAGAACAATATCTCGAAATACAACCCTTCGAACAACTCGTGGGTCAACACAACCCTCGCCAACCAGCTCTCGCTCTACGTTACCATGTACAGCCCGCTGCAAATGGCTGCCGACCTGCCGCAAACCTACGATCGTTTCCTCGACGCATTCCAATTCATAAAGGATGTGGCTGTCGATTGGGACCACAGCTGGTATCTCGAGGCCGAGCCGATGCAGTATGTTACCATCGCCCGAAAGGCAAAAGGCAAGGACGAATGGTTTGTGGGCGGTACAAACGGCGCTGAACCACGCACATCGGAAATCTCGCTCAGCTTCCTCCCGAAAGGTAAGTATGTGGCAAAGATTTACCAGGATGGCAAGGACGCACACTACAAGACCAATCCGCAAGCCTACACCATCAAGGAAATCAAGGTTACCGAAAAGACAAAACTCAAGACATGGACTGCTGCCGGTGGCGGTTACGCCATCAGCATCGTTCCCGCAAAGTAAGCAGGGCAATATTGTCAAATAAACCGTAAAATTATGCCGGGAGGTAAGGCTTTTGCCACACTTCCCGGCCTTTTTTCGCCATTTATCGTAAACAATTTTTACTGAAATTTTGTAAATGCCGTTATTAAAAGGTACTTTTGTGAATTAGAATACTATTTTAATTCATTAATTAATATTACTCACTAAATTCACAAATGCTATGTGGTTAAAAGATTCGTCGGTGGGTAGGAAGGTAATAATGTCAGTAACAGGACTCTTCCTTATCCTATTCGTAACATTCCACGTGCTGATGAACGCAGTAGCAATATTCTGGCCATGTGCCTATAATATCGTCTGCGAATTCCTTGGCGCGAATTGGTATGCGTTGATTGGCACAGCTGTGCTTGCTGCCGGTTTCATCGTTCACATCATCTACGCTTTCTGGCTTTCGTATCAGAACAAGAAGGCCCGCGGTAACGATGCCTACGCTGTCAGCGCTCGTCCAAAATCGGTAGAATGGGCTTCTCAGAATATGCTCGTTCTCGGTATCATCGTTGTATGCTTCATGGTCGTTCACCTGATTCAGTTCTGGGCCAAGATGCAGCTCCCCGAAGTGCTTGGACAAAGCGTTGAAGAAGGCACTCATTACCTCGACGCCGCTTTCGCTTGCCCGGTAACTCTCGTTATCTACCTTATCGGATTTGCTGCACTCTGGTTCCACATGACTCACGGTTTCTGGAGCGCTTTCCAGTCGCTGGGTGCAAACAACAAGACCTGGCTGCCTCGTCTGCAGTGCATCTCAAGCGCTTGGGCTACCGTTGTGTGTGTTCTCTTCGCTGTTGAAGCTATTGTATTTGCCGTTCGTGCCATGACCGGCGGCACTTGCACTTTCTGCTTCTAATTCCTGCGTCGGATGTTATAACCGAATAAATTCTTATAGAAATGGAAGAAACAAAGAAAATCGATTCTAAGATACCTGAAGGTCCTGTTGCAGAAAAATGGACCAACTACAAGGCTCATCAGAAACTGGTGAATCCGGCCAACAAGCGTAAGCTCGACATCATCGTTGTAGGTACCGGTCTCGCCGGTGCTTCGGCTGCTTCTACTTTGGCTGAAATGGGATTCAACGTGCTCAACTTCTGCATCCAGGATTCTCCTCGCCGTGCTCACTCTATCGCTGCTCAAGGTGGTATCAACGCTGCCAAGAACTATCAGAACGACGGCGACTCTATTTATCGCTTGTTCTACGACACCGTTAAGGGTGGCGACTACCGCGCCCGTGAAGCCAACGTATATCGTCTGGCCGAAGTGTCGAACAATATCATCGACCAGTGTGTTGCCCAGGGCGTACCTTTCGCCCGTGAATACGGCGGCCTGCTTGCCAACCGTTCGTTCGGTGGTGCTCAGGTTTCGCGTACTTTCTATGCCAAGGGTCAGACCGGTCAGCAGCTGCTGCTCGGCGCTTATTCCTCGCTCAACCGCCAAATCCAGATGGGTAAGGTGAAGAGCTTCAACCGCTACGAAATGCACGATGTAGTGCTCATCGACGGACGCGCACGCGGTATCATCGCCAAGAACCTTGTTACCGGTAAGCTCGAACGCTTCGCTGCTCATGCAGTGGTTATCGCTACCGGTGGCTATGGCAACACCTACTTCCTCTCTACAAACGCTATGGGTTGCAACTGCTCGGCTGCAATGGCTTGCTATCGCAAGGGCGCTTACTTTGCTAACCCCGCTTACGTGCAGATTCACCCGACTTGTATCCCGGTTCACGGCGACAAGCAGTCGAAACTCACCCTCATGAGCGAATCGCTCCGTAACGATGGCCGTATCTGGGTGCCTAAGAAACTCGAAGACGCCAAGAAACTCCAGTCAGGCGAAATCAAGGGTAGCGACATCCCCGAAGAGGACCGCGACTACTATCTCGAGCGCCGTTATCCGGCATTCGGTAACCTCGTGCCGCGCGACGTTGCTTCGCGTGCTGCTAAAGAGCGTTGCGACAAGGGATTCGGCGTTAACAACACCGGTCTTGCCGTATTCCTCGACTTCTCCGAGGCTATCAACCGCCTTGGCATCGACGTAGTGCGCCAGCGCTATGGCAACCTCTTCGATATGTATGAGGAAATCACCGACGTTAACCCGGGCGAACTCGCCAAGGAAGTTGGTGGCGTGAAATACTACAACCCGATGATGATATTCCCGGCCATCCACTACACTATGGGTGGTATCTGGGTTGACTACGAACTCCAGACTTCGGTTAAGGGTCTGTTTGCCATTGGCGAATGTAACTTCTCCGACCACGGTGCTAACCGCCTCGGTGCTTCGGCTCTCATGCAGGGTCTGGCCGACGGATATTTCGTGCTCCCTTACACAATCCAGAACTATCTCTCCGACCAAATCACAGTTCCTCGCTTCTCTACCGATGCCCCTGAATTCGAAGAGGCTGAAAAGAAGTGCCAGGCCAACATCGACGCTCTCCTTGCTATCAAGGGTAAACGCTCGGTTGACTCTATCCACAAGGAACTCGGCCACATCATGTGGGAATATGTTGGTATGGGCCGCACAAAGGAAGGTCTCGAAACTGCTCTTACCAAGCTTAAAGAACTCCGCAAGGAATTCGAAAGCAACCTGTTCGTCCCTGGCACTGCCGAAGGCATGAACATCGAGCTCGACAAGGCTTTCCGTCTGAAAGACTTCATCACCATGGGCGAACTCATTGCCTACGATGCTCTCAGCCGCAATGAAAGCTGCGGTGGCCACTTCCGCGAAGAATATCAAACCGAGGAAGGCGAAGCCAAGCGCGACGACGCTAACTACTTCTACGTTTCGTGCTGGGATTATGCCGGCTCCGACGAGAAAGCTCCTACTCTCATCAAAGAACCTCTTGAATACGAAGCAATCAAGGTTCAAACCCGTAATTATAAATCATAACATTTAAGAAAGGATATTCAAAATGGCAAATATAACTGTAAATCTTAAAGTCTGGCGTCAAGCCGGCCCAAAGGCAAAGGGCGAATTCAAGACTTATGCAGTAGAGACCGATACCGATACTTCTTTCCTTGAGACTCTTGACATCCTCAACGAGTCGTTGGTTGAAAAGGGTGAAGAACCTATTGTTTTCGACCACGACTGCCGCGAAGGTATCTGCGGTATGTGCTCGTTGTATATCAACGGTCATCCTCACGGTCCAGCTACCGGAGCCACCACTTGCCAGCTGTATATGCGCCGCTTCAAAGACGGCGAAACCATCACCGTTGAGCCTTGGCGCTCGGCCGCTTTCCCTGTTATCAAGGACCTTATGGTCGACCGTAACGCTTTCGACAAAATACAGCAAGCCGGCGGTTACGTATCGTTCAACTGCGGTGGTGCACAGGACGCTAACGCAATTCCCATCTCGAAGGTTAACGCCGACGAAGCAATGGACTCGGCTTCGTGTATCGGTTGCGGTGCCTGTGTGGCTGCCTGCAAGAACGGTTCGGCTATGCTCTTCGTATCGGCTAAGGTGAGCCAGTTTGCTCTCCTTCCTCAGGGCCGCGTTGAAGCTGCAAAGCGTGTGAAGGCTATGGTCAGCAAGATGGACGAACTCGGTTTCGGTAACTGCACCAACACCGGTGCCTGCGCTGCCGAATGCCCAAAGAACATTTCGCTCAGCAACATCGCCCGCATGAACCGCGAATTCCTCTGCGCTAAGTGTAAAGACTAATCACCTGCGAAGATGTAAATACCAAGGCGGACAGCATCGCACCGATGCTGTCCGCCTTAATTATGACACTCCAGAAACGGCTTTAGAGCAGCTTTTGGAATACAGTTACGGTGCGGTACTCTCTACCCACCTTCTGCCAGTCTTTCAGCTGTCCGGTCTCGGTAAAGCCAGCCTTTTCGAACAGCGCCCGGCTGGCTTCGTTGCCTTCGGGCACATGCGCATAAAGTTGATGCATGCCTATGTAGTCGCGTGCATAGGCTATGAGTGCACTGAGTGCCTGGCTGGCATAGCCGCTGCGGCGGCAATCGGCATCTATAATAATCCCCACCGCGGCGCGCCCCTCAAACGGGGCAAAGTCGAACAGGTCGATGATACCCACGGTGCGGCCCGATGCGACATCGGCAATCATCAAGCGCAGCTGGCCGTCGCGGAAAATGTCGGCTGAGTATCCCTCGACATATTCCTCAACTATCCGGCGCGACAGGGGTGCGGTGGCTCCGCTCACCTCCCACAGTTCGGTGGCATTCTCGCATTTCTCTATGAAATCAATGTCGGCGGGCTCAACGGCACGCAACCGTACATTTCCATACTTTAAAAATGACGTCATAAGGCTCAGTTTTTGGACGTTTTTACTGTTTATTTCCACATTTTGGACGAAATTACGAAATTTTTCTAACAAATTGCCACTTTGATTGCTCTATTTTTCAATTTGATTATTATATTTGCAATACATAAAACACCTTAAAAGAAATGGAAAAAATCGACAATCTTGACAGAAAAATCTTGGAGATAATAATGAAAAACGCCCGCATCCCTTCGAAGGATGTGGCTTTGGAATGTAATGTGTCGCGTGCTGCAATCCATCAGCGCATCCAGCGAATGATTGACCTCGATGTCATCACCGGTTCGGGATATCATGTAGACCCGAAAGTGCTTGGATTTGCAACTTGCACATACATTGGGGTGAAGCTCGAACGTGGCTCGATGTACCGCACCGTGGTGCCTGAGCTCGAGAAGATTCCCGAAGTGGTGGAATGCCACTTCACAACCGGCCCCTACACAATGCTAATCAAGCTTTATGCCCGCGACAACCAGCATCTGATGGAACTGCTCAACGACAAGATTCAGAACATTCACGGTGTAACTGCTACCGAGACTCTTATTTCGCTCGACCAGAGCATGAACCGCGAAATCCCTATCATGTACGACAAATAAGCATCGCATTCCAATAAGTTGTCAGAATTATCAACATAACCACTCAAAACAACAATAATTACTTGATATGACACAAATCAAATGCATCGGCATACTCACCTCGGGAGGCGACGCCCCGGGAATGAACGCTGCAATCCGCGCCGTAACCCGCTCCGCTATCTACAGCGGAATAACCGTTAAAGGCATCTACCGCGGCTATCGCGGACTGATAACCGACGAAATAGTGGAATTCAAGACTCAGAACGTGTCGAACATCATACAGATGGGCGGTACCATTCTGAAGACTGCGCGCTGCAAGGAGTTCCAGACTCCCGAAGGCAGACAGCTGGCTTACGACGTGATTAAGCACGAGGGCATCGATGCTCTCGTGGTCATCGGCGGCGACGGTTCGCTCACCGGTGCCCGCATTTTTGCCACCGAATTCAATTTCCCTATCGTCGGCTTGCCCGGAACCATCGACAACGACCTCTTCGGTACCGATACCACCATTGGTTACGACACGGCTCTTAACACCATCATGGAGTGCGTCGACAAAATTCGCGATACTGCCACCTCCCACGAACGCCTGTTCTTCATCGAGGTGATGGGCCGCGACGCCGGATTCCTTGCGCTAAACGGCGCCATTGCTACCGGTGCCGAGGCTGCAATTATCCCGGAAATATCAACCGAGGTCGACCAGCTTGCTGAACTCATCCAGAACGGTTTCCGAAAGAGCAAGAACTCGTCGATTGTGCTCGTGGCTGAAAGCCCTATTACCGGAGGAGCCATGGCTTTGGCCGAACGTGTGAAAAAGGAGTATCCAGGCTACGACGTGCGTGTTACAATCCTCGGACACTTGCAGCGCGGTGGTTCGCCTACTGCACACGACCGCATCCTGGCTTCGCGCATGGGTGCTGCTGCCGTTGATGCTTTGCTCGAAGACCAGCGCAATGTGATGATTGGTATACGCAACGATGAAATCGTGTATGTCCCGTTCTCAAAGGCTATCAAGAACGACAAGCCAATTAACCGCGAACTGCTCAACACTCTGCGCCGTCTGTCAATCTAACGGCACGCATCATCACTAAAAAACAATCGAGGTCGGCTATCCATTGCGATAACCGACCTCGATTGCCATTAAACTGAGCTGAATTACATCAGTTCGATGCCATGGCGGTGGCATTCCTCAATCTGCTCTTCGGGCCATATACTTGCCTGAACCTCGCCGATGTGGGCTTTCTGGAGCAGGAACATACACAGACGACTCTGTCCGATACCGCCTCCTATCGAGTAGGGATACTCCCCGGCAAGCAGCGATTGATGGAAACGCAGGTTGGCGCGCTCCTCGCAATGGCGTGCATTCAGCTGCTTAAGCAGCGACTCCTCGCTTACGCGGATACCCATCGACGAGAGCTCAAACGGTATTTCAAGTATTCGGTTCCACAGCAGCAGGTCGCCGTTCAGGCCAATGTAGCCATCGCTGTTGGGTGTAATCCAGTCGTCGTAGTCGGGAGCACGGCCGTCATGCGGCTCGCCGTCGCTCAACGGATTGCCGATGCCGATTACAAACACCGCCCCGTAGCGTCGGCACGCCTCTGCCTCGCGCTCCTTGGGGCTGAGGCCGGGATACATCTGCAGCAACTGCTCCGAGTGGATGAATTCCACCTTTTCGGGCAGGGTGGGGGTGATGTGTGGGAAATTCTCGTAAATCATCCATTCGGTCTCGCGCACGGCACGATATATTTTCTCAACCGTAGCCTTCAAATAGTCGAGCGTGCGGTCTGATTTGTTGATGCTCTGCTCCCAGTCCCATTGGTCGACGTATAGCGAGTGCAGGTTGTCGAGTTCCTCGAAAGTGCGGATGGCGTTCATGTCGGTGTAGAGGCCATATCCCGGGGCAATGTCGTACGCACCCAGCTTGGCACGTTTCCACTTTGCCAGCGAGTGCACCACCTCGGCCGAGCGGTCGTCCATCGCCTTGATGGTGAACGACACGGCACGCTCCACTCCATTGAGGTCGTCGTTAAGGCCAGTGCCGGTGAGCACAAACAGCGGTGCTGTCACGCGGCGCAGATTCAGCGCCCGCGCAAGCTTCTGCTGAAAAGTGTCTTTGATATTCTTGATGGCCACCTCGGTGGTTTCTGGCAGCAGCTTTCGGGTGTACTTTTTTGGGATTATAAGAGCCATATAAATTCGTTTATGTAATGATATGTGCGCAAAATAACGCAAAAATTTTATATTTATCAAAAATATAATACTTTTTGCGCAAAAAATGAATCAAATAGTGCTCATATTGATATATGCCTATTTCAGCAGCAGCGATGCATCGCCATAGCTTAGGAAGCGGAAATCGTGCTCCAAGGCATAGTCGTACATCGGTCGCCACTTGCCATCGACGAATGCCGATACCAGCAACAGCAATGTTGACTGCGGTTGGTGGAAGTTGGTAATCATTCCGCTGACAATGCGGTAGTTGAATCCTGGTGCTATCATAATCTGAGTGTCGCCGATATATTTGTCGAGGCCATGTCTGTCGAGGTAGTCAACAATCTCGGCGAGTGCGTCCTTCACCGGCATTGTGCCGTCGTATTCATATGGCATCCACTGGCCCACGGTGAGTTCGTCGGCCGAGGCATCGGGATTTTGGTGAAGGAGCACACCTATATAATAAAGGCTCTCGAGGGTGCGTACCGAAGTGGTGCCCACCGCAATGACGCGTCGGTCGAGGTTAATGAGGTCGACGAGCAGGCTGCGGGTTACCGAAATGAATTCGGTGTGCATGGCATGGTCGCCGATGGTTTCGCTCTTCACAGGCTGGAATGTACCTGCACCCACGTGGAGTGTGAGCTCTCGGCGTGGGATGCCGCGGGCATCGATGTCGGCCAGCACATTGTCGGTGAAGTGCAGCCCGGCCGTAGGAGCAGCTACGCTCCCCTCGATGTGCGAATACACCGTCTGGTAGTCGGTGCTGTCGCTCTCCTCGGTGTTGCGGTTCAGGTATGGCGGGATAGGAATCTCGCCGATGGCGTCGAGAATCGAGGCAAAGGTGATGTCGGGACGGTTCCATGAGAACTCAATGTCGAAGGCATTACCCAGACGGCCCATCCGGCGTGCGGTGAGCATCAGCGGTACTCCTTCAACGTCGACAGTCAGTGCCAGAGTTTCCTCCTTCCAACGCTTTGCGTTACCTACAAAGCATTGCCAACGGCAACTGTCGGTGGCCTGGAATGCTATGGCATAGTCGCGCGGAGCGATAGGCTCGAGACAGAAAATCTCGATAATGGCGCCCATATTGGGTTTGCGGAAACGCAGGCGCGCATTGATAACGCGGGTGTTGTTGTACACCAGCATCGAATCGGCCGGCAGCAGCGACGGAAGGTCGCGGAAAAGCCCCTCGCCGATGGTGCCGTTGCGGTAAGTGAGCAGTTTGCACATCTCGCGCTGCGCCAGCGGATGCTTGGCAATGCGCTCGTCGGGCAGTGGATAGTTGTAATCTTCGATGCGAATATTGCGTATTTCGTTCTCTGTCATAGCCATTGTTTGTTATTGGAGTGCAAAGTTACTGCTCGGCGTCGGGAATTCCAACATCGGCGCCATATCTTTTGCCCGATTGTTCCATAATTGCCTTATTGCAACAAATCGGCAAGAAAATGCACTGCCGGAGGTCTCTATGTTGGCGGTAATCACAAATTTTGCATATAAAGTAACCCCAAGCACATAATATATGAAGCACCTTACACAACTTGGAAGCATAATAGCGGCTTCGCTTATAGCCATTGCACCCAACTCGCGCGACCTTAACACCGTAAGAATTCACTGGGATAAATAAAAAAGTGTAAGAAAATTTGGAATTATGATTACAATCGTTTAGCTTTGCACAATCATTAGTTAGTATTTTTCTGAAATGACAACGAATTTTGCACATATTCATCTACATCATCATCACAATTCGATTTCTCGGATTGCCGGATGGGCGTAATCGTGTATGTGTTTTAGAATTAATAAACCGAATTTATTAACGACGCCGGCTTTCCAAACGAAAGCCGGCATTTTTTTACTATAACTATTATGACAGCATTACGCATTGCCGTCCAATCGAAAGGACGATTGTACGACGAGACAATGGACCTGCTCAGTGAGGCAGGCATCAAACTGACCGCGGTGAAACGTACCCTGCTGGTGCCTTCGCGGAATTTTCCGGTGGAACTTCTGTTTCTGCGCGACGACGACATCCCCGAATCGGTGGCAAACGGCACCGCTGATATTGGCATTGTAGGGCTGAACGAAGTGCTCGAGAAACGGTCTGCAGTGAAAATTGTAAGCCGCCTGGGCTTCAGCAAGTGCCGTCTTTCGGTGGCTGTGCCGAAGTCGTCGGGTTACGACGGCCTCGGTTGGCTCAATGGCAAGACCATCGCCACATCGTATCCGGTGATTCTCAACAGTTTTCTCAAGGAGAAAGGCATCAGCGCCGCCACTCACGTGATTACCGGCTCGGTGGAGATTGCTCCGGGCATTGGCCTTGCCGATGCCATCTTCGATATTGTGTCGTCGGGCAGCACTCTGGTGAGCAACTCTCTGGAGGAGGTGGAGAAGGTAGTCGACTCCGAAGCAGTGCTCATCAGTGCCAATTCCGATCTGAGCACAGAGAAACAAGCCATCCTTGAGCAGCTTATGTTCCGCATCGAAGCAGTCAAGGCAGCCGGCGACAAGAAGTACATACTGATGAATGTGCCTAAGGCAAAGCTCGATGAGGTGCTGTCGGTGCTCCCAGGCATCAAGAGCCCAACCGTTCTGCCGTTAGCCGATGAGGGGTGGTGCTCGGTTCACACTGTGCTCGACGAGCGTCGGTTCTGGGAGATAATCGGGAAAATCAAGGCGGCGGGAGCCGAAGGCATTCTGGTACTCGACATAGAAAAAATGGTGTTATGATAAGCATTGTATCGAATCCTTCGCGCAGCGAATGGCCAACGCTGATGCAGCGCGCCATCACCGATATGAAGGCCGTTGATACCGTTGTGGCCGACATTGTGGCCGAGGTGCGTCGCGATGGCGATGCCGCTTTGCGTCGCTATGCCGAACGTTTCGACGGCTGTCGTCTCGACGATTTGCGCGTGAGCACCGCCGAAATCGACGAAGCTACCGCACTGGTGAGTGCCGATTTGCGCGATGCCATTGCCATGGCTGCCGACAATATTTGCCGATTCCACTCGGCCCAGCAAATGAAACCGCTCACAGTAGAGGTTATGCCCGGCGTGGTGTGTAGCCAGCGTGCAGTGGCAATTGACCGCGTGGGGCTGTATATTCCCGGAGGTAACTCGCCTCTCTTCTCCACTGTGCTTATGCTCGCCATTCCGGCACGCATTGCCGGATGCCGCCGCATAGTGCTTTGCACTCCGGCCGACAGACAGGGTCGCATCAATCCAGCCATATTGTATGCCGCGAAGGTGGCCGGCGTGAACGAAATATACAAGTCGGGTGGGGCACAAGCCATTGCCGCCATGGCTTACGGCACCGACACGGTGCCCCGTGTCGACAAAATCTTCGGTCCGGGCAACCGTTTCGTTATGGAGGCGAAAAAACTGGTGAGCAGCGACCACACCGCTATCGATATGCCCGCCGGGCCGTCAGAGGTGATGATTGTGGCCGACGACAGCGCCGATATCGATTTCATTGCCACCGATTTTCTCTCGCAGGCCGAGCATGGCCCCGACAGCCAGTCGATGCTGCTAACCACCTCGCCGCAATTGGCTGCCAAGTTGCCCGATGCGATTGAGCGCTACCTGCAGCAGTTGCCTCGTCGCGAGATGATGGAGCGTTCGCTGAGTCACAGCCGTGTGATTGTGTTCGCCGACATCGAGGCCCTGTGGGATTTTGCCAACGAATATGCCCCTGAACATCTGATAATCAACTGCGCCGATGCCGAGACAATGACATCGCGTGTCCGTAATGCCGGCTCGGTGTTTATCGGGCCTTATTCGCCGGAAAGTGCCGGCGATTATGCCTCCGGCACCAACCACACTCTACCCACCAGCGCATTTGCCCACAGCTACAGTGGTGTGAACCTCGACAGTTTCATCAAGAAAATCACTTTCCAGCACCTAACCGCCGACGGACTCAGCAGCCTTGGCCGCACCGTGCAGGTGATGGCTGAAAACGAGAGTCTGATGGCTCACCGGCTGGCTGTGACAGTGAGAATGGAAAAATCATTGAACGACCCAACCAAACAGTCATGAACCAGGAAATAGAACGCCTTTTGCGCGACAACATACGCCGTCTGGAACCGTACAGCTGTGCCCGCGACGAATTCAAGGGTACCGCACGAGTGATGCTCGACGCTAACGAGAATCCTTTCAACGCTCCCATCAACCGTTACCCCGACCCATTGCAATGGCAGGTGAAAACCGAACTTGCCAAGGTGAAGGGCATCGGTGCCGACCATATATTCCTCGGTGTGGGCTCCGATGAATGTATCGACATTTGCTATCGGGTGTTTTGCGAGCCACGCATCGACAACGTAGTGGCCATGGCCCCGTCATATGGAATGTATGAGGTGTGTGCCGACATCAACGACGTGAACTACCGCAAGGTGCCTCTGAATGCCGACTTCAGCCTTGACACCGATGCCATGCTTGCTGCTGCCGATACCAACACAAAACTTATGTGGATATGCTCGCCCAACAATCCCACCGGCAACTCCTTTCCGTTTTCCGACATCGAGCGGCTATACAACGGTTTCTCGGGTATGATTGTGGTCGACGAGGCTTATATTGATTTTTCCAGCCGTCCCTCGGCAAAGGCTCACATTGACGATATGCCACGTCTAGTGGTGCTGCAGACATTCTCGAAGGCGTGGGGAAATGCCGGTGCGCGCATGGGAATTGCCTTTGCTCACCCCGACATTATCGGAGTGTTCAACAAGGTGAAGTATCCCTACAACATCAGCACTCTTGCCCAGAGCCATATGCTCGATATGCTGGCAAAAGCCGACACCGTGAAGCAGTGGGTGGCCACAATCCTCGACAACCGTGCCTCGCTGTTGCATCAGCTTGCCTCGGTGGGCTGCATAACCCACATTTATCCCACCGATGCCAACTTTATCCTTGTTGCCACTATTGATGCCGACGATATTTATCGCTATCTTTGTTCCGACGGCATAATTGTGCGTAACCGCAACCGCGTAAGGCTTTGCGAAGGATGCTTGCGAATCACCGTGGGCACTGCCGATGAAAACGCCGAACTTATTGCCGCACTACATCGTTATGACAACCAAGACAAGCAATAACAGCAAACGCAGCGTGCTTTTTGTCGACCGCGACGGCACGCTGGTGGTGGAGCCGCCCATCGACTATCAGCTCGACAGCCTTGAGAAGCTGGAGTTCATTCCCGGTGTGTTCCGCAACATGCATTTCATTGCCACCACACTCGATTTCGAGATTGTGATGGTGTCGAACCAGGATGGGTTGGGGACGCCTTCGTTCCCTACTGAGACTTTCGAACCAGCCCATAACAAGATTCTGCGTGCTTTCGAGAATGAAGGTGTGACTTTCGACGATATCATCATCGACCGTACTTTTCCCGAGGAGAATGCTCCCACGCGTAAGCCGGGCACTGCGTTGCTGACAAAATACATTGGCGAGGGGTATGATATGAACTCTTCGTTTGTAATAGGCGACCGCATGACCGATGTTATGCTTGCGCGGAATCTCGGTTGCAAGGCCATACTGCTGTCGTCGGAGCCTGATGCCGCCGCTAAAGTGGCAGCCGAAGGACTTGCCGACACCTGTGTGCTGATTACCGACAGCTGGGACCGCATCAGCGAGTTTCTGCGTGGAGGCCGGCGCACTGCCCACATTGAGCGCAACACTGCCGAGACCCGCATAAGCATCGACATTGACCTCGATGGCTCGGGACATAGCGAGATAAGCACCGGAATAGGGTTCTTCGACCATATGCTCGACCAGATTTGTCGCCATTCTGGCATCGACATGCGCATAAAGGTGGATGGCGACCTCTATGTTGACGAGCACCACACCATCGAGGACACCGGTCTGGCACTTGGCGAGGCTCTGCTGAAAGCCCTTGGCGACAAGCGTGGCATTGAACGCTACGGATTTATGTTGCCGATGGACGATTGCCGCTGTACTCTTGCTCTCGATTTCGGCGGACGCCCGTGGATTCAGTGGGATGCCGAATTCCACCGAGAGAAAATCGGGGAGATGCCTACCGAGATGTTTTTCCACTTCTTCAAGAGCCTCAGCGATGCCGCACGAATGAATCTGGTGGTAATTGCCAGAGGCGACAATGAGCACCATAAGATTGAAGGCATTTTCAAGGCCTTTGCCCGCGCGCTGAAAATGGCAGTGCGTCGCGATGTGTTCCGTTTCACAATCCCATCAACAAAAGAGATGCTATGACCCTTCCTGCCGATTTCACTGCTCAGATGCAGCAGATTCTCGATGCCGATGAGGCTGCACGCCTGTTTGCAGCCTTGGGCGAAGAGCCGAAAGTGTCGGTACGCCGCAATACCTCGAAATGTGCACCCTTCAGTGCCGGCTCGGCTGTGGTGCCGTGGTGCCCGGATGGCAAATATCTTGTGTGCCGCGAAGCGTTCACCTTCGACCCACTGTTGCATGGCGGTGCATACTATGTGCAGGATGCCTCGTCGATGATTATCGCTACCATAGTGCGACGGCTCACTCAGGACAGTGGCCCTGTGTGCTACCTCGACCTGTGTGCTGCCCCGGGGGGCAAGAGCACAGCTGCCATCGATGCGTTGCCGTCGCAGTCGCTTGTGGTGTGCAACGAAATCATGAACAACCGCGCTCAGGTGCTCCGCGAGAACATCATTAAGTGGGGGTCGCCCTATTGCGTGGTCAGCAACAACGATTCGGCTGCAATTGCCCGTCTGGGTGCTTTTTTCGATATTATTGCTGCCGATGTACCGTGCAGCGGCGAGGGTATGTTCCGCAAGGACGACGAGGCGGTGTCGCAGTGGACTCCGGCGCTCGTTGAACAGTGTGCGGCACGCCAACGCGAGATTATAGACAACGCATGGAAGGCGCTGAAGCCTGGTGGATTCCTGATTTACAGCACTTGCACCTTCAACCGTGAGGAAAACGAGGAAATGATTGAGTATATAGTTGCCGGGCATCACGCTGAAAGTGTCGACTTGCATCTCGACAGCGATTTCGGCATCCGTCGAGGCATCGGTACTGCGTACCACTGCTATCGCTTTATGCCGCATATAACGGATGGCGAGGGGCTGTTCGTTGCAGTGCTGCGCAAATCGGCCGACGAACTGTCGATGCCTGCCGTGCGTGTTCAGGCTGCCAAGCCGCGCCGTGGCAACGAGCCTGCTGTCGACCGTTCAGTTGGTCGATGGCTTGTAAGACCCGACGATTTCCAGCTGTCAATGGTTTCCGACACTGTGGTTGCAATTCCGCGCATGTATTCCGGCGAAATTGCAGCTCTCGGTTCGACGTTGCGGGTTATTCATCGCGGCATAGCCGTTGCCACTGCAAAGGGTCGCGACCTTGTGCCCACACAGTCGTTGGCGCTGAGTACAGCGTTGTCGGCATCGGCGTTTGAGCGCGTCGAGGTGCCTTACGAGACGGCCATAGCCTATCTGCGTGGCGAAAGCATCTGCATCGATGCACCTCGAGGCA
This sequence comes from Muribaculaceae bacterium, assembly GCA_016292745.1. Lineage (GTDB taxonomy): Bacteria > Bacteroidota > Bacteroidia > Bacteroidales > Muribaculaceae > SFRY01. Next base: position 34,064 of record JAEDFO010000012.1, read on the forward strand.
TAGTGGCGCTCACCTATCGTGGCACAGTTATTGGTTTTGTGAAAAACCTCGGCAACCGTGCAAATAACCTCTATCCGAAAGAGTGGCGCATCAAGAGTACCCATTTGCCCGATTCCATCCCCGAAGTGGTATAGATGCCATTATCGGGCCAGCGAGGCAATAATCCTGCTGACTGCTTCGCGATATTTGCGTCGATGCGACTCAGCCAGAGCCCGGTTGCTTTCGGTGTCGTAGGCTTCGGCAAGGATGTACAGCGCAATGGCGTGCTCAATGGCTTTTCGCAGTGCCTCGATGTTTTGCGCTGAGCGTTGAGGCAGTTCTACCATCAGTTTGAACACTTCATCGCGGTCGATGTCGAGTTCATAGCCAATCACGTATCCCATCATTGCCTGTGCAAGAGTGAAGAATCCATTGACGAAAATCACGTGGAGCAGTGCTTCGTTGTCGTCGTCGAAGATGTGCGGATGCTTCTGCTCGGCAGATGATGCCAATGCGCGCAAAGCGCTTTGGGCATATACCAGTTTCAGTGTCTCGTTGATGTTGAATGCAAGTGTGTACATTTCAGTTTTTGTGGTGTGTGTAGTAGTCATAACAGATTAAGATAAAAGTTAGTAGAATGATAATTGCAGCGGCAGGATTCCGTGGTGGAGTGTGGCTGCTTTGCTGCGAACTCGTTGATGTGGCATTTGCTGCGACGGTGTCGGATGTGTGCGTTCTGGTGGTATCGGATGCCGTTGAGGTGGTGTGCGATGCTGTGGCTGCATGGCTGTGCTTGGCAATTTGCCTCACCCGTGCTTTTGCCGGCTGTGGAGCAGAGTCGGCCGCGGGGTAGAGGTATTCGATATCAACGATGGTGATGAAGGTGGAATCGTCCTTCAGCATCAGGGCTCTCGATTCGGAGGTGGAGGTGGAAATGGTGGCTGAATCGGAGCGCATCGATGCTGTGAAACTATCGGCCGACTGTGCGTTGCGGGTGGTGTGGCATGCCGCCAATGCGCTAACAGCGACGGCGAGCAGAGTGGCGGCGGCTTTCTTCATTGATAATCCTCCTTGCTTGGCTGTACGACAGAAAATAGCGTGAAGCACGGCTGCTCACCAGCACTTCGGTGAGAGCCTCGCTGATGGAGCGCGCTCGGCCCATCAGCATCAGGCGGGCCACTTTCGATGCAATCTCATACCACATTTGCTGCTTTACGGATAGGCGTCGGCCGCTCCGTTTGCTGCGGATTAGCCTCGATGCCTGTCGGGCAGCATAGTCGAAGGTCACATAGTAGTGTGGCCGGCAATTGTTGAGCACATGCGTCAGCAGTTGGCGTTTGGTAAAAATCAGGTGCTTGTCGAACCACTCGTTTCGGGTTCGGTAGAAGTCGTTCCAAAGTGCGCGGTTGCGCAAGGTGGTCAGTTCGTGGTTATTTCTCATAATTCAGATTAAGTTGTAATTGATTTTCTTTGCAAATATACAACCACAAATGGTAAAATGCAAATATTTTGTGATAAAATTACAATTTATATTTCCTCACTGATGGTAATGTTAGCCTATACCTTATTCATATAGATTTGATTCTTGGCATTCGATGGTGGAGAAAATGAATGGCAGTTGACGCCCGGTGTGCTTGGTATGGACGTTGCCGCTTTGCGGTGTGGCACCATCGTTGTAGTGGTTCCCTATCACCGGGAACAGCCTCACGTGGGAGTCGTGGCTGGTGGACATGTTCATCACGTCGGTGGATAGGCTTTTTTATGTTATATGTCGTATTATGAAGGGCGCACAGAGGAGAAAATATTGTTGGGTGTCCTTTACGAGGGAATTATATGGGTATGTGGCTGTTTTCGCAATAATCCGGTGTTGCTTCGTGCTTAACTTTGCTGTCGGAAACAGTTATTGTTGGAGTTCTTTGATAATTGTGTTGAGGTAAGGCGTAGCACTTATCTGCTGTGCGCGGCTCAGCATTGCCAGCGCTTGGGCACGATAATCGGCAGCTTTATCGACACTCGACGATTCGGCAAGACTGCGGTAGTAATTGCCGAGAATCAGCAGGGTGTTGAGGTTGTTGGGGTCGAGCTCGAGAATACGGCGATATTGCGATTCGGCAGCGTCCATATCGGCCTTTAGGGTGTAGGCTTCGGCAAGGGCGGTGATGAATTCAATGTTGTCGGGCGTGGTTTCGAGCAGCATCTGCACGGTGGCAATGGTGCTGTCGGCATCGCGGCGGAATCGGTAGAATTCGAGCAATCGGATATCCACAATTCGTTTCATCCACGGCTGTTGCTGGGCCACACGGTGCATGAAGTTGGAGTAGATGGTAGGATGCCCCAACAGAGTGGCCTGGTGGCGGATGGTTGAGAACAGCGAGTCGAACGGCACTGCATTCTTGGCGGCACGTTCCATGAGCCGCACCTGAGTGGTGGTGTCGTTGCGCATGGCAGCTGTGACGATGGCATACGAATAGGTTGCCGGTACATCGGGGCGTTGCGCCAGCATCAGCTCGTACATTGCCGCGGCGTTGGGCCATTCCTGGTAATTGTAGTAGCGTTGTGCCTTTACTGCAAGAGTGGAATAGCTGGTGTGCTGGGCATTTATGGCAATGCCGGCGAAAAGTGTAACGATGAGTGCGAGCAGAATGCGAAACGGTTTCATGAGGCCGGAATGTGTTAGGTGAATTTTAGCGAGGTTCCGTTGCTGTCGACGCAAAGCTTTGCTTCGGCGCCTTCGATGATGGGAACATTCATGTCGACATGTCCGATGGGGAAGTTGTATGCCACGGGATAGCTGTAATCGCTCACCATCGATTGTATCATATCGTACATGTTGCGGCTGTTGCGTTCGTCGTAGTGGTATTCGGTGAATTGACCCACCACGAGTGCTTTCAGATTTGCCAGCACACCCGACAAACGGAGCTGATAGAGCATGCGCTCAATCTTGTATACTTCCTCGCCTATATCCTCAATGAACAGAATGGAGCCGGGCTTGATAAAACAGTGCTGCGAGCCGATGAGTCCACACATCACAGCCATGTTTCCGCCCACAATCTGCCCCTGTACCTTCCCGGGACGGTTATAGGGGTGTGCTGCAGTGGTGAATTCGGGCTTTTCTCCACGAAGTATGGCAAAGAGATGTCGAGTGCAAGGGTCGTCGGCGGGCATCAGCGCCAGATGCTTGCACATAGGTGCATGCAGACTGGCAATGCCATGGCTCACCATCAGCGAATGCAGCGCCGATATGTCGCTGAAGCCGATAATCCACTTTGGGTCGGCTTCGATGAGCGGTGACAGCTCGTCGAGCAGGTGTACAGCGCCGTATCCGCCGCGTGAGCACATGATGGCGCGCACCGTTGGGTCGGCAAGTGCAGCCTTGAAGTCGGCCAGACGGTTGTCGATGCTACCGCTGAAGCTCCCTTCAGCGCCTTTTGCATGTGGCATCACCACCGGCTCGAAGCCGTAGCGCTCAATCACCGGCAGAGCATTGTCGATATATTCGTGGCGAATGCTGCTTGCCGGCGACAGTATGGCAATGCGGTCGCCTGGTGCAAGATGTCGTGGCGTGGTAATCATCAGTATGCGGTGGCCGTAATTCCGGCGGCTTTAATTCGTTCGGCAATGGCTTGCAGCTCCTCCTTCGGAACTTTCTCGAGGTGTTCCTCGGGGGTAGCGCGGTCAATGGAGTATATCATCACCTCTCGTGGACCGATGGACTTGTAAGCTTCGATGAGGGCATCCACCTCGGCCTCGGTGCTGTTGTCGATTCGCTGCCCGTCGTGCTCGCCGCGCACTATCATGGTTTGCACTATGCATTGCCCGGCAAACTGGCGCAGGTCGGCTATCAACCCCTCGACAGTTACGTTCGGGTTGACGGGGCGGTTGATGGCAAACATGGTGTGGTTAACCGCCGAATCAAGCTTAACGATGTTGCCGTCAACCTTCTTCAGCGCCGCTGCTACTTTGGCATTGAACGCAAAGGTGGAGTTGGTGAGCACATTCACCTTCACTTCGGGAAAGTAGCGGTCGCGCAGCTTAAGGGTATCGGCGATAATCTCGGCAAACTGTGGGTGCACTGTAGGCTCACCGTTGCCCGAGAAGGTGATTACATCGAGTGGCTCGCCACTCTCCTTGAGCGATTTCAGCTTTTCTGCCAGTTTGTGCTTCACTGTTGTTCGCGAAGGCACTCCGGCATGACCCTGGCCTTGGGCATTGTAGCCGGCTTCACAGTACAGACAGTCGAACGAGCAAATCTTGCCGTCGATAGGCGATAGGTTCACTCCCAGCGACGAACCCAGGCGGCGGCTGTGTATCGGACCGAAAACGGTCTCGTGGAATAGTATTGTTACCATCGGTAATGTATTTTTCAGCGAAGTTACAGCAATTAGTGGTGTAATGCAAGCAATTCGCTGCACTTTCAGCATCATTAACGCCCATTCTGTTTGCTTTGTCCGATATATTGAATATCTTTGGGGTGATATATTTACCAACACACTAATAAAAAATCAGTATGAAGAGAATCAAGTTTATTATGGCAGTTGCAGCAATGTTGATTGCTTGCCTTTCAGTGAATGCACAGAGTGCTTGGGGAAACGGTGGCCCGACAAAGGGTTACAAAGGATTTGCCGACATTAGCTACGGCTTCGGATCGGGCGATTTCTCAATCGGCGATCATCTGTCGGCATCAACTACCCACGGTTATCAAATCAACAGTTATATCTTCGTCGGTGGAGGTCTCGCTATTGATTACTTGCTCGATGCCGAGGATGTTACCATTCCTATCTATGCTGCCGCTCGCGTTACTCTTCCTATGCGTATCACTCCGTATTTGGAAACTCGCATGGGTTATGCCGCTAACGCTGTCGACGGATTCTATTTGGCCGAGACAATCGGTGTGAGAGTGCCAATAACCGATCGCTTTGCTTTCAATGGAGGCCTCTCGATTGACAATTATCGTCTCGACCTCGGACATGACCACAAATTTTCTACAGCTATTGCGCTGAAGGTGGGCATAGAATTCTAATGAATTGTAGCTGAAAAAATGTGAGGGTGTATCAGTTCTGATGCACCCTTATATTATCTTATGGCAATTGAACGGGCCGAGCATCGCCGTGCAATGATAATTGTCGTGGCGTTGGTGGTTTCAGTGGCTCTGGCGCTGAACCTGACAAGTAAAGAAATTGCGCTGATAACCAACCGCTCGGCACGTACGGTAGATACCATAAAGTATAGCCTGCGAAAGAAGATGCAGGTGGATGAGTCGATGCCAACGGTAGCTTATCTGCGCAAATTCTTGTAATAGGAGGCGCTATTTAATGTAGCGGCTGAAGAATTTCCACACCTCCTCGCCGGTGTTCATATAATCGGTGAAATGGCAGTGAGGCGCACCGATAACCTTGTAGAGCCACACGTCGTTGTGGCTTTCGGGGTTGGAGTATCGGTATTGGATTATAGGACTGCCACCTTTCATGCTCGGCACGGTGTCGATGTCGATTTTGCGGCAACGGTTCTTGGCTACCATATATCCGGTGGCGAGGTCAACCGGCATATATTCGCCCCAGCCGCCCTTGTTGTCGAGGTCGCCGTCCCATTCCGACACACGGTCCTCAGTGCCGTGGATTTCGAGCAACGGAACAGGTGCCGGTGCGTCGTACCAGTTGTAAATCCACACCATTGTGAGTCCTGCAAGCGATGCAAAGGCCTTGAATGTTTCCTGACCGCGGTATGCCATCAGATAGCACATGTCGCCGCCGTTCGACATTCCGGTGAGGAATGTGTTTTCACGGCTAAGGTGATAGCGCTTCTGCACTGTGCGGGCGAGCTTGCACAATGCATCCATGTCGTCGACTTCCCAACCTTGCTGGGCGGGATAACCGACATTCCATCCAGGATGTCCGGTGGGGTCGAGCAGAGCCACCGGTATGCACACTGCAAACTTGTGGGCATCGGCAGCAGCGTTCATCCACGAAGCGGTAGGCTTGCAGGGGTTGCCGTAGCCGTTGACTACAAATACCAGTGGCGCCCCGTCGGGAGTGCCTTCGGGAATATACATGTGGTAGGCGCGCATTGTGCCGTCTATACGTACCGAGTCGGTGAGTTGGCGCTGGGCGTTGATGGCTATTGCAGAGCAACAGGCCATAAGCAATAGGGTAAAAATCAGTCGTTTCATTGTTGTTATGGTATAGTGTTAATAGTGATATATGCTGACAATGCAAATTTACTTATTTCTTTACAATTTATCTACAATTATAGCAATTCCGAAAAAAATATCTACCTTTGCGTAATTTCACAATAATTAAGCTCGTATATGAAGAAATATATCTTGATAATCGCTGTAGCGATTCTTGCTTTGAGTTCGTGTGGCAACGGTGACAATTTCCGTCTTTCGGGAACAATTGACAATGCTGCCAACACCACCCTTTATCTGCAATCGTCGATTAATGGCCGATGGATTGTTATCGACACAGTATCGGTCAATGACAATGGAGGCTTCGACTATCAGCGCCAGGCTCCGCGTTTCCCTGAAATCTATCGGTTGGTGCTCGACGATATCGACAATGCTATCTATTTCCCTATCGACAGCCTTGAACATCTTACCATCAACAGCTCGAAGGAAAACTTCGGCACTGCCTACACTCTCGAAGGTTCGGAGCAGGCCGTGAATATGATGAACATTGATAAGAAAGCGCAGGCGATAACCCGCAAGGGCATTGCCGCTGCCGGTGCTGAATATGTCGAGTTCAAGAAAGAACTCGTAGGGCAGATTCTTGCCAATCCGAGCAGCATCCTGGCTTATTACATCATCAACAAGCACATTGGCGATGTTCCGGTGTTCTCGCCGGCCGACAAGAATGACGTACGCATTATCGGTGCTGTGGCTAATGCCTACAATGCCTTTAAGCCTAACGACCCACGCACAAAATTGCTAGTGGCAACTTTCTTGAGCAATCGCCAGATTGAAATTCCCAACACTGCCGGCCTTGACACTATTGTTGCCACTGAAGCCAAGATTCTCGACATCGAACTGCCCGACCGCAACGGCAACATGCAGAAACTTTCCGACGTTACATCTAAAGGTAATGTGGTGGTGCTAAGCTTTACCGCCTACTCGCTTGAGAATTCGCCGGCCTACAACAAGCTTCTCAGCGATATCTACTCAAAATATAGCTCACGCGGATTCGAAATATATCAGGTAGGTCTTGACAGCGATGTTGCCCAGTGGAAACTCTCGGCAAACAATCTGCCATGGATTACCGTTTACGATGAAGCCGGAACAAACTCTAACAACGTGATTAAATACAACGTGGGAGCTGTGCCGATGTCGTACGTAATTGACCGCAGCGGCGAAATCCAGTCGCGAGTAATCGACCAAACCCAACTCGACAGTGAAGTGGCAAAACTGCTCTAAACAATATAGCGACGAAATCGGCGATGCCGGCCTAAATGCAACATAGGGCCGGCATCGCTGTTTTATGCCTCTGGGCCTTATTTCTTTCCTTTTTTTTTGCTATCTTCGCAATATAGAACTAAATTCTGGATATCATGAACCGCATTATCACATTTGTAGCACTGATTTGTATTGCATTGGCATCGTTTGCCACCACCCGAAAAGCCATATATATTGTGGTTGACGGCGTTACTGCCGACAACATTGAGCGTATGCGTCCTCCTGTGATTTTCGACATTGCCCGTCACGGCCATTATTCTCGCGCCTATTGCGGCGGCAAGGTGGGGCAATACTCCGAGACTCCTACCATTTCGGCCATCGGCTACACCAATATCCTCACCGGCACATGGCTTAACAAGCACAATGTGAACGGCAACAGCAATCTGAAGCCCAACTACAACTATTGGACTATATTCCGCATTGCTAAGGAGCAGAAGCGCAACGTCACCACCGCTTTGTTCTCGAGCTGGACCGACAACCGCACTGTGCTGTTAGGTGAGGGCAAACCTGAGACTGGACAACTGAAAATAGACTATGTGCGCGATGGTTACGACCTCGATACTCTCCGTTTTCCGCACCGTGAGCACGACCTGCACATATTCGACATCGATGCCGAGGTGTGCCGTCAGGCAGCGCAGTGTGTGCGCGCCGATGCGCCCGACCTCAGCTGGGTGTACTTGTGGTATACCGACGATGCATATCATATGTTTGGCGACTCAAAGTTCTCCGATGAATATGTTATGAAAACCGACTCGCTCATTGGCCAGATATGGGACGCAGTGCAGTATCGCCAGAAACACTATGATGAGCAATGGATGGTGATAGTGCTCACTGACCACGGACGCGATGAGTATGGCTACGACCATGGTGGACAGTCGTTGCGTGCACGCACCACCTGGGTGGCAACCAACGTGAAGAAGGTGAACCGCCAGTTTGCTTACCCTGAATTGTCGCACGTCGACATTAATCCGTCGATTTGCAGTTTCATGGGTTTCGAAGTGCCGCGCGAGCTGGAGTTTGAGCGCGACGGCACCAGTTTCATAGGCCGACGCGACATATATGGGCTCACATCGAGCAACTATGAGGACACTATAACGCTAAGCTGGAAGTGTGATGAGGCCCGTGGCAACGTAGATGTGTATATGAGTGCAACCAACCACTATGCTGAGGGTGGACACGACGATTGGCAGAGAGTTGCCACTGTGGCAGCAAGTGATGGTAGCTGCACTGTCGATGTCAGCAGATATCCAGATGCTCCGGTGTTCAAGTTTGCTGTGGTATCGGCCCATAATACCCTCACCATCTGGAATCCTCGCCACCCGGGACGGAAAGTGCGGCCATAAGCAAGACAAAGCCAGCCTTGCAGATGCAAGGCTGGCTTTGTTGAAGTAGGAAAGAAGCAGATTACTGCTGAGTAGCAGCAGCTTCGTTAATCATCTGCTCGTTGGCAGTTATGTACATTTCCACACGGCGGTTCTGTGCGCGGCCTTCCTTAGTGTCGTTAGAGGCAACAGGATTGCTCCAACCGTTACCCTTGGCAGTGAGGCGAGCAGCCAGGATGCCACGGCCGATGAGGTAGTTGCGGACAGCGTCGGCACGCTCCTGCGACAGACGCATGTTGAGGTCGTAGCCGCCAGTGTTGTCGGTATATCCCATCACAGTGATGTCGGTTTGTGGATATTGAGCGAGGTTGGTAGCTACACGGCTCAGAGCAGCCTGTGCAGTGGCCGAAAGGTCGGATTTGCCGGTCTGGAAGAGGATAGCATTGCCGAGCACCAAACGGATAGCCTGCAGGTCGTTGCTGTCCTTAACAGTTTCCACTGTGTATCCGTCTTCGCCAAGGCCGTTCACGTTGGCCAGTTCTTCTTCGAGGGCTTTCTGTTGCTTGTCCATCTTGTTTCCGATGAGAGCACCGGTACCGGCACCAACAGCACCGCCAACGAGAGCGCCAATCCATGCGCCTTTGCCTCCGCCGGCCAGAGCACCGATGCCCGAGCCGAGAGCAGCGCCACCGGCTGTGCCTATGGCTGTGCCTTTACCCGTATTGCTCATGTTCTGGATAGTGCTGCAACCGGCTCCGAAGATGAGCGATGCACACAATACTGCTGATAATAGTTTCTTAATCATAATCAGTTGAGTTTTGAATTATTGATAAAATAGAGATATTATTGAAAAATCTTTTTTATGTCGTAGCGAAGCAGTTTGTGCTGCTTGGCATAGATTCCGCCACGTCGTAGCATTTTAAAAGCAAAAAGCATGCCACAGTGGCATTGCCTGTTCAGTCGGTAAGCCTCAACAAAGTAGCGAGGCATATATCCGTATCGGTTAAGGATTCTCACGAGCGCACCTTTTGCCATTATGAAACCTGGCGAAGCAGTACTGTGGGTGCATGTGGACGGACTGTCGTGATGCACGATAGCCATTGGGAAGAATCGGCAGTCGAGGCCCAGTTGCATGGCGTCGAGCATAAGAATTTCCTCCTCGCCGGCAGTCAGAGCCTCGGCACCAAGACCGAACAGCTCGTTGAAGCATAGGCGTCCTTGCACCGAGGTGCGTCGGAATGCGATTTCAATGGAAGCGACGTAGTAAAAGCGCGGTCGATGCCTGAAATCGAACGGATAAGCCGGATAATGTTTCGGGGAGTAGCGTGATTCGTATTTGAAAGTTGCGATGTCGAGCGAGGGGTGGGTTGTGAACACTTCGAGCGCCGATATCAGTTTTGCCGGCTCATAACGAACATCGTCGTCGGCAAGCACGCAAATGTCGGCTTTGGCGTGGCTGATGGCATTGTTGCGGTTTCGCGCAAGTCCTTTACCGCTGAGGGTAACCACCCTAACGTCGTCGCGACGTAGTTCGACAGGCACTTCGGCCGATTCGAGGGCCGGGGTCTGTTGCCACGACACCAGATAACTGATGCCTTTGTGTGGTGGCATCAGCACCTTTGCGGCGTTATCGATGCCGCGGTCGATGGTACATATTAAAATCTCAATCGTCATAGTCAACCACAAAGTTATAACTTTTCCCAGAAATCCAAATGCCTTTTTGCCACTGTAATGCTGTCGTTGTGCTTGATTACGAATTCGCGGCTGTTTCGCGACATCGTTGGCAGATTGGCGCGGTTCTCGATGATTTTCCGGAGTTTTGTTTCCACGTCCGACAACGAGCGGGGGTCGATATTAATAATCGGGTGGTTTTCGGTCTCACCGATAAGTCGGTAGAATTCGGGTTCGGCGCCGCTCACAGCCACCATACCTCGCGCCATAGCCAGCAGGGCATTGGTGGCCGGGGTGTAGGAGTAAATCTGGTCGAGCATCACATGCGAGGCCTCGAGTGCCTTCACATAGTCGCTGTAAGGCATATTTTCAACAATTTTCAGCTCGCATAGTTCGGGCATTTCGGCCACAATTTTCTGTGCGGCCTCGAGCAGCACGTCGGTGCCTTTCAGCATCGAGCGCTTGCGTTGGATTCCGATGAACATCTTCACCTTTTCGGGTGCTTCGCTCATCGGTGTGTAGTTAATGTCGGCTGTCTCGATAGGGATTCCGCCGTAGGCCAGTTTCGGGTATCCGAGAGCCTGGTATGTGGCATAGTATTCCCAGAGGCAAGCAATAATGCCGTCGACGGTGTCGACGAAATGGTTGGTGTAGCTCACCATTGAAGGTTTCAGCCATTCCAGTTCCTCCTTTTTGTTTGCCATTGCGTAAGGCGACTGGTCCCAGCCGATGCGGAAGTCGGAATAACGGAACAGGCGGCATTCGGTGCAGGCCTTGACATAGTTAGGGTCGGTACCGAGCGCCTCATACACCAGCTTGCCGTTGAAGCGTTTAAGATATGCGAGCACCGGGCGCAGTTTCTGCGGCTTGAGTGTCAGGAAAAATGGATTGTGCACCTGCACGATGTCGTACCCGCGCATTTTAGGGATTTCGCGTGCAAGTGTATATGCATATCGGATGGTTCCAATGTGTCCGGGGCGGCGTTGCAGGTCGATGTCGCGTTGTGTATTCATCCACATCGAGCCGGCTGAAGCCACAGTAACGTTGTGCCCGAGATTTCGTAGAGCGCGAGCGAGAGTAATGTGAAAATTGCTGGCGTCGCCCAGAAGGAGTATCTTCATGATAGCCTATAGGTTTAAGTGAAACAATCCCATATTGGTGTAAAGATACGCAAAAAAGCAGAAAAACAAGAAATGCGGCAAAAAAAGAGGCCGTCCGCATCCGGACAGCCTCTTATGATATGATTGAGCAACGGGGATTAACCGTTAACTTTCTTCATGTGAGCGATAAGTTCGAGCACCTTGTTAGAGTAGCCGATTTCGTTGTCGTACCAAGAAACAACCTTAACGAAAGTGTCGGTAAGAGCGATACCAGCCTTAGCATCGAAGATCGAAGTGCGAGTGTCGCCGAGGAAGTCAGAAGAAACAACAGCGTCTTCAGTGTAACCGAGAACACCCTTGAGTTCGCCTTCAGAAGCTTCCTTCATAGCAGCGCAGATTTCAGCGTAAGTAGCAGGCTTAGCCAGGTTTACAGTAAGGTCAACAACAGAAACGTCGAGAGTAGGAACACGCATCGACATACCAGTGAGCTTGCCGTTGAGTTCAGGAATAACTTTACCTACAGCCTTAGCAGCGCCAGTAGACGAAGGGATGATGTTGCCAGAAGCAGCACGGCCACCGCGCCAGTCTTTCATAGAAGGACCGTCAACAGTCTTCTGAGTAGCAGTAGTAGAGTGAACAGTAGTCATCAAACCGTCAGTGATACCGAACTTGTCGTTGAGCACCTTAGCGATAGGAGCGAGACAGTTAGTAGTACAAGAAGCGTTAGAAACGAACTGAGTACCCTTAACGTATTTGTCGAAGTTAACACCGCAAACGAACATAGGAGTAGCGTCCTTAGAAGGAGCTGACATAACAACGTACTTAGCACCGGCGTCGA
>JAEDFO010000065.1 GCA_016292745.1 Muribaculaceae bacterium
GGCGAAGCCAGTCCGTAGGGCTGTTTGCCTCGAAGAGGCAATGGCGCCGCCATCCAAACGGCTGCCCGTAGGCACCGACAGCACAAAAATACAACCTACGAGCATCGCTATTTTGCGAAAACCGCCATCAATGCCATCCACCAAAGCACACCACCCAAATGATACCGCCACGCCGCTAAAAAACATTTCGCGGATGTGGCGGTTTTCGCAATTTTTCGGCAAATGGCTGCTCTAATTTTGCAAACACAAACCAATAAAACATATGAACAACAAAAGTCCACCATATATAAAAAATCGGGGTTTGGAAAGCATTCCAAACCCCGACATTATCGGCAATATTGCAATTATTTCTCTACGGTGTAGCTACCGGCAGAGTACTCCTTCGAGGTGGTTTCGCCCGGGAGAGTAACTGTAGCAGTAGCGCCCTGAGGAATGGTGAAATTCCAAACCCACTTATCGCCAACATACTTCCATTCGCTCTTTATGACACCGGCAGCCGAATTGTACTCAGCCTTCACAAATCCCAAACGCTTGTCGGGAACCGGTTTCATAATAATATGCTTGAAAGCAGGATTAGCCACGTCGGCCTGTATACCTGCCATCGTCTCCCACATCCACTCGCACACAGCTCCATAAGCGTAGTGGTTAAAGCTGTTCATGCCACGTGGGCCCATACCCTTGTCGAGCATATAGCTGTTCCAGCGTTCCCAGATTGTTGTAGCACCATTATCGACCGAATATAGCCAGCTCGGGTTCTTGCGTTGGAATAGCAGTTCGTAAGCGATGTCGACCATACCGTTTTCGGTAAGTGTAGGCATAAGAATCGATGTGCCGAGGAAGCCAGTCTGCAGGCAATTGCCGTGGTCGGCAAAGTTCTTGCGCAGGCGAGCAATCATGTTCTCCTTAGCCTTGCCTTCAACCAAGCCATTCTTCAGAGCGAAGAGAGCCGGAGTCTGCATAGTGTTGAGGATATCGGTGCGGAAAGTGCCGTCGTCGTTAAGGAACCGGTTGCGCAGATACTTCTTAGCCTCAGCTTCCATGGCAGCATACTTTGCAGCATCGCGGCCCGAAGCAGCAGCCATATCGCGCATCATACCGGCATCGATAGCCCAGTAGCTGGCATTGAGGTAGTTCCAGTAATCGTAAGTCTCAGGGCGGATTATGTTCTTACCCAATTCGTCGGTAGTCTGGAATGCGCCACTGCACGACTCAAGAGGTTCGTAACTCAGCCAGTCGGCCCACTGGTAGTTGCCATTTTCGCTCACCATAGCGTGATGGTCATATTTAGTGCTGTTGATATGGTTCATGAACTTATCCATCGAAGCCCAGCTCTCCTCGATAATCGATTTGTCGCCAAACTGCTTCCAAACGGTCCAAGGCACGATAATACCGGCATCGGCCCATCCCACACGACTCATATCGTTATCGCCAGCACCATACTGAGCCAAAGGAGCAACACCCGGATAGCCTCCCACCTTGTTCTGGGTGTCGCGCATGTCGCGCAGCCACTTGTGGAAGAAGTTGTTGGTGTTGGCAAAGAAAGTACCGGTTTCGGTAAACACCTGAGTATCGGCAGTCCAGCCAAGACGCTCGTTGCGCTGCGGGCAGTCGGTAGGAACCGACAGATAGTTGGAGCGCTGACCCCAAACCGTGTTGGCAATCAGGCGGTTAATCAAATCGTTACCGGTGGTGATTGTACCTATTTCCATATCCTTTGAAATCGAGGTTACAGGCACCGAAGCAAGTTTCTTAATGCGAACCTCGGCAGTAGCGGTTATCGACACAAAGCGGTAGCCGAAGAACGTGCACTGCGGACGATAAGCCACATAGCCCTTCGAAGCGCCAAAGGTGTAGAACAGCTGGAAGCCATAGTCGGGGATGCGCAGATTCAAACGGTGAACGCTACCCTCCGGGCCATCCATGCCACGGCTGTGGGCGCCATTGCCATCGTTAAGCAACTCGCCAGGAAGGCAAGTGAGCTTGGTGCCCTCGGCAGCCTTGAACAGGAACGAAGGCACTGCAGCGCAGTTCTGACCGAAGTCAACCACGAGAGTCTCGCCCGGACGGACAACCAGCTCCTGACCGGTCTTGAATTCCTTGGTTATTACCACCTTACCATAGGCGTCGCTTGTAGCTCCGGTTACGCCCTGCCACAGATAAGCTTTCTGCGGAGCCAGAGCAATGTCGTCGCGCATATATATCTCAGCACCGTTCGACGGCAGAATCTCGCCATTGAATTCGGTGTTCTTTACAGGAGTTGAGAGTAATTCAGGAGTCTTGTAGCCAGGAGCCACACGCGCATCGTACTCCTCGCCGTCGAAAATGGCAGCATGCTTCACCGGACCTGCAACACCTGCTTTCCAGTCGCGGGTATTGGTTCCGAACAGCTGCTTCGAGCCATCGGCATATGTGAGTTCGAGCACACCACGGAATGCCACCTTCTTGCCAATCATACCATCGTTACCGCCGGGGGTGATAATCTTATCGGCCCACCATCCAGGAGTAACCTGCACTGCAAGAGTGTTTTCGGCACCGGCCTTAACGGCGAAAGCATCGGTAACATCGTAGGTAAATGAGCGCTTTGTCTTAGCATAGTGGGTGAAACCCGGTTTCAGCACCTCGTCGCCAATCTGCTTGCCGTTGACGTAAAGCTGATAAACACCCAGACCGGCAGTCATCCAACGGGCCGACACCACTTTCTTGTCGTTTTTCACATTGGCTACAAACCAGCTCGAGCCATCAGCTGCACGCTCGTTTCTGCCTTCGATTTTTCCGGTAACCACTGGGGCATTGGCCGCCGAAATCCATTCTGAATTGTTCCAATCCGCATTGTCGAGGGCAGCAGCACGCTTACCGGCATTGGCGGCATCGGAAGTTGTTGCCATTGCCGCAAGGCAAAAGGCCGCAACCGTTAACATTGTTCGATTCATCATTGAGTTATTAGTTTAGTGTTAATTATGAGTTTATAAAAGTCAAAAAAAAATGATATTTCAAGGGTAGAAAATGTCGATTATAGTCGATAGACCATAATTATGGTAAATTTACAAAAAAATAGTGTCATCACACAGATAATAACATTAATTCACATCTGAAGATGAATGGCACCTTCGCGCGATGGCCAATGCGGATAGAACGTCATAGGCATCGGAGTGCCTCCCACCCCACTCCAGTCGATGCGCTCCACGCGGCTGAAATCGGGCCGGCCAAAGTCGAACGAGCGGCCGAAAAGAATCAGCGAGCCGTCGGCAGGGTCGATTTGCCACAGTCCGCCGCCAAATGCAAAATCGTCGCCGCCAAGCAGGTCGCGGTGCAGAAACACGGTACCGAAGCGCAGCACACCATCGGAGTCGATTACGAATTTCTGGTACATTATTACGGATTTATGTCGGTGAAATCAATTTCCGTGAATCGGTTGAAACACTTGTCATCGCGCTCGATTCGTTCGAAGAACATCTGCTCAGGGCGCACCCAATACCTACGCTCGCCATAAAGCGCCTGATACACCACCATGCGACGGCACGTCTCGCTGTCGAAAGCTGTGCTTATAAAACGGTACATCCCACCCTTGAAATGCCGGAAATAACGGCAGCCATCGGCTCCGGCATTGAAACAAAGCAGCATCTTCTCTATTAACGGCACATGCCACGTAACGATTTCATCGGCAGTGGGCGCATGGCCGCCGGGAAAGCTGAACACACGGCTATAGTGCCGGGCAAACAGCGATTCGTAGTGAGCAATGTCGTCGTGCTCGCCGAAGATGCCCCACACACGGTTGCTGTAATATGGGCTGCAATAGTCGAACTGGTGAGCCACCACACGGCGGAACTCGTCGACGAGGGCTTCATCGATAACCATCGTCTGACGGCCGTCGGCTCGCGGCGACTTGTATTGGCGCTCGCCAATGCGCGGCACGAGGAACTCGGGCATATCAAGGTGCGGATTGCTCAGCAACGCCGGCACACCCACCACCGGTGCCATTATCTGCCCGTAAAACGAGCCGCAACTGTTGCCCACAAGCAAATCGGGGTGCTCACGGTCGCAAATGTCGTGTATGAAATTGAGAGCCTCGGCAGGATGCAACGGAAGGTCGGGCGAAATCACCTGCACACGTCCGGCAAGAGCATCGCCCAGGGTGAGAGCCATCTGGCACTGCCCCGAAGCGAAAAACCCATGTAAATAAAGTATCTTTTTCATTGTCAATACATTAAATTTTCCGACGAAGTATCGGTTTGCCGGCGAGAATCCTATTTCTGACGCTTCTGACCGCGGGAGTGAAGTGCGCCATATCCATATCTCGAATGGTGCGCTTGAGTTCGTCGAGCAATTCAGGATAATATCCACACATACGCAGCGCCAACTTCATGCATAGCGACTGGATGCCGGGATATTCGGCCACATCAACCATGTGCTCAAGGCAGAAATCGAGGAAATCGGTGCGCACATCATCCTCGCCTATTTCAAGGCGCTCAACGAGGTTCAGCGCCAGACGACGCACCGACGAATTATCGGCACCCATAGCAAGGTCGATTAGTTCGTTCAGCATAGGCTGCAGCTGCACAATCTCATCGTTGTGTGCCTTGGTGAGTCCCCACAAGGCATTGCGCGCCACCTGGTAATCTTCATCGTGCATATATTGCCGGCAAAATCCGGCAAGGTCGCCTCCGGCCCGCGCTTCGGAATAGATGGCCAACGCCTCGCCCTCGCTGTATGCCCCTTTCAGTCGTTCTCTGGTAATCATCGTCCCGGTTAATGTGTCTCCACAAAATTAATGAAATTCCCCGCTCATCCACCCACAACAGGCCATATAAATGCAATTAATGTAAATGCAACCAGCTAATCACTCGCAAATCTGTCAACTATTTTTAGGGATAGCCAAATAATTATGCCATAATTTCATATTCTTTATATTTGATGTGCTCGAATTTGGCATCTGCACACCATATATTTGTCGGTGTAATCAAATCACAATTGTATTTAACATTCTAATAACCTATCGATATGAACACAGCAATTCTAATGTGGAATCCGGCTATATCAAGCAATACGATGCCCCGATTCAAGGAAGCAATCGGATACTATGCCGAGCAGTTCCGCTACGGCTACATCAAGCTGAATTCACTTGGACCAGCGGACACAGCGGGCAAGTGCTCTCCGAAGACGTTGCAAACCGTCTCGAAACCCTGTGGTTCGATTACCTATACCTTAATCCTCGACTCAACAACGGGACGTCTGCTGCCGCCAACATTCGCAACGTAAATCTGATAAGTCCGATACTCCGCCGTTATCTTAATGCCTCGCGTGGCAACAATTGTGAAAAATGCAACTACAACTATCAGAAAATATGGGGCGAAAATTGCCAACTCGAAAACCCTTACCGTTGCTCGTTGCCGGCTCCGGAACTCCGGGGAAAAGACGGCGACAACTTCCTGCATAATGTGCACTGCATTTGCGGAAACTGTTATCAAGCCATCATGTATGGCTGTAGCGACATAAACGAGGAGGATAAAGAGTTCGAAGAGACACTTATCTACGATTCATGGCCTAAAAAAGAAAAAAATAATTGCTAATGTTCATTGTGTTGTGCGTTTCTCCCTGTCTTGCTTGCAAAGGCGGGGAGATTTTCGTAATATTGCACTAAGATACAGTTTTAAACAAACCAATCTCCAATCATGGGACAAACCACATACACTCCAAAACCGCTCGACCTGAGCAAGGTACAACTACCCGACGAACTCAACGAGCTCGTTGAACTAATGGCAAAGAACGTCCACGAAGTGTGGGCAAAATCGCGCATCGAACAGGGATGGACCTACGGGCCGGTTCGCGACGACGCCAAGCGCAACAATCCTTGCCTGGTACCTTACGAAGAGTTGCCCGAGATCGAAAAGGACTACGACCGCAACACGGCCCTCGAGACTCTGAAGCTTATTATGAGCGTGGGCTTCGAAATCCGCAGAAAATAATAATACACCACTCCACGTCCGTACCATGTCAACAAACAAATTCAAGCACCATAGCCTGCATTTATGGCCTATCATCATTTCAGCGCTTACACTGGCATGCTTCTTTGCCTCCTCGGCATGGATGCTGACAATACTGATTCTCGCCACAGCCGCAGCTATAGCCATATATGCCCCACTCTGCTGGAATCACTACTTTCCTAACCGACGCAGCGTGGGCGAGCACATCGACCGAATTCTGTCAATGGGCATGTGGAGCCAGATTATAATGCTGGTGGTGTTCTGTCTGCTCACTATCGGTATTGGATGGATTATCGTCGACAAATGCGACATCTCGCTCTGGACTGAGGACAACGCCTCGCCGCTGCAATCGGTTGTCTACTACTTCTTCGACCCAGGGAACCTGTCGAACGAAGTGAACGGCGCAATAAGTTCGCAGCTAACTTCGCTTATAATATCTTCGATTGGAATGGTGCTGCTCGGAGGGCTTCTGATATCCACCATATCAAACATCATAGAGCGCCGTGTGCAGCATATAACCGAAGGCTCGGTTACATACAAAAGCCTAACCAACCACTATGTGATTATCGGCGCAGGCGAAATCACTTCGAGCCTCATCGACAAACTGCTTAACGAGCCCGGGGGCCACAAGATTCTGGTTCTCACCGAAAAGGATGTGCCACCGCTGAGGGCTCAAATCCACTCACACGGGAAGCGTCACCAGCAAAAGGTGATTTTCTACCAAGGCAACATCGAGTCGAAAAGCCAGATTGAGCGTCTTAACCTAAACAAAGCCTACGAGGTGTTTATAGTCGGCGAAGACGAAGGTTACAGCCGCGATACCAAGAACCTTAACAGCGCCAAAATGGCCGGGGAAGTGTTTGAAGAAACCAAGGACAGCGACAGCCGCCGAATGCTCCAACTCAACGTGCTGTTCGACCGATATCCATCGTTCTCCACAATTCAACGCCTTAACTTCCCAAACAATTATTTCGGCAAAAGCATTTATTTCCATCCGTTCAACTTCCAGGAAAACTGGGCTCGGCTGATGTGGGGATTCACAAGCCGAAACGAACAGACCTACAGCCGCCTCGACTTCATTCCGCTCGACGAAAACAAGCACGTACATCTGGTTATCGTTGGATTCAACCGCACCGGACTCGCTCTTATGCTCGAGGCGCTCCGCATTTGCCACTATCCTTCCTACAACCCAAACAACCCGGCGTCGCGCACCAAAATAACTATCGTCGACAAGGAATTCGGCGATTTCAGCGACTACTACCACTCGCAATACCCGTATATCGACAGCATTGAGGACATCGACGTCGAATACCGCACCGATGACTTCTGCTCACCCCAGATGCGACAATACATCTCACAACTGGCAACCGATCGCTCCGTGGCTCTAACCATCGCAATCTGTCTGCAAGATGCCGACCTTAGCCTCGCTATAGGCATCAACATGCCGGAATGCGTTTACTATCAGCCTAAACCCGGCACAACCGAGAACCTCGACAAGAACCTGCTGCCGCGAGTGCTCATCCGACAGGAAGTAGAAGTGGGATTGCAATCGATTGTCGACAAGGACGAGGGACATTATCTAAACGTAAGGGTATTCGGCATGCTTTCCGAATGCTTCAACCGCGACATCTTCGATGATTTCCTCCCCAGACTGCTACACGCCGATTACAGCGCCAATGGCTTGATTGACCGACTATACAGCACCGTCAAACCCGAGCCTGACGACAGTTTGACACTAGAACAACGCCAAAAGAACTTCATCAGCACGCTCGAGGCCGAGCAGCAACATTGGCTCACCGACTGGAACCGACAGAAAGAAAACATGCGATGGGCCAACCGCTACGCCATCGACATTTATCCCCTCATCAAGAATATGGAAACTCCGCTCGACAGCGACGGAAACCCTATTGTCGACGAAAAATACTGCAGCATGGAGCATCGCCGCTGGATGGCCGAACGATATGTGTTCGGGTTCCGTCAGGCGAAGCCCGGCGAGAAACGCAACAACGAATTCTTCGTGCATAATTGTCTGATTCCGTTCGACGAACTATCTGATTCCGAAAAGAAGAAAGATAAATCGATTCTGCTGATGCCGAAGATGGTGGCAATCAAGGAATTCTTCGATTCACTTCCCGAAACCGAAAAGAACCGCCTCCTCCACTCCTGACCTTTCGGGCTGAAGCAGCGGCGGCGGTTGAATAAGCGATATCTTTTTATAAAGTATCAAT
This sequence comes from Muribaculaceae bacterium, assembly GCA_016292745.1. GTDB lineage: Bacteria > Bacteroidota > Bacteroidia > Bacteroidales > Muribaculaceae > SFRY01. Next base: position 8,210 of record JAEDFO010000065.1, read on the forward strand.
TGGCAACATTCTATCCGCAGTTAAGGACTCAGAGCGGAGAAAGCGGCAACACCGCAGTGTTCCTGATACGATAGCACCTCACCCATCCCGTCCTGGAAATGATGGAGAACCGCAGCGATAACAAGTTATCGCTGTGCCCCTGGCAATTCCCGGATAAAAATGTATTTTTGCAAAAAATGAAACCTAAAACACATTATGTCGAAGATTATAATTAATCCAGGAGTATACGAAACATTGATTTCCCAAGCTATTGAAGACAAACTGAATGAATATGAATCTCACTATCATATTCAGAAAGAAAACATTGATAGTGCAGAATCATATAAGATGCTTGCGGAATATCTAACTGAAATTGTGTCGGACATCTTGAAAAATTATTTTCATTGCAGTGATGGCAAAGACACCATCTCAGCACAAGTGGATGTTGTGAATAAGATTCTGAAATTCATCGAAACCGAATGGAATGCCAATGGTGTAGTAACATCTACAGACCAATTATCTGAAAAGGAAAAGCATCATTTTCTCCGAGGAATATATAGTAAAGTCGGGCTTACCAAAGAGCAAGTTGAAGCAAAATCCAAGAACCACCCTGTCAGTGGCTACCGAGTGAGCAGCCTTTTCACTGGAGGCAACGACATCTCGCTCGATGACGAAGTAAGGCGAGACATACAAACTGCCGACGAGATTGACCTTGTGGTGTCGTTCATAAAATTTGAAGGATTGCGACTGCTCATCGAGGAATTAAAGAATTTCGTCAAACGTGGCGACACTCGGTTGCGCATAATGACAACAACATATATGGGAGCTACCGATCCAAAAGCTGTACGCCTACTATATAATCTTCGAGAACTTGGCAATGTTGAGATTCGGGCATCATTCAATACAAAGCAAGAACGGTTGCATGCAAAGGCTTACATTTTCTCGCGGCACAGCAGTTTCGACACAGCCTATATAGGGTCGAGCAACATCAGCCGCTCAGCTCTCACCAAAGGATTGGAATGGAACATGCGAGTTACAAGCATAGAGAACAATCACATTATAAACAAGACTAAAGCCACATTCGACAATTATTGGAATAGCGAAGACTTCGAACTTATCAATTCCGAAGAGGCCCTCAACCGTTTTGAGGCGGCCATCTGGAACGAACGGCATAAAGGAGCATGCGACAGCAACGGTGAGACGGAATACGTAACACGGTTCGAGCGTAAGACCCATCAAATCAAAGTACTCGAAAAGCTGCAATTCGAACGCAAAGTAATCAATAGCTATAAAAACCTGATAATAGCAGCTACAGGTACCGGAAAAACTGCTATCAGTGCATTCGATTTCAAAGACTTCAACAAAGAATTCCAGAAGGAAAACAGACGCATGGCTCGATTGTTATTTGTAGTACATCGAGAGAAGATTTTGAAACAAGCACGAAGCACATATCGCTCGGTAATGGTCGACGGCAATTTCGGTGAGATATGGACAGGACGAATCAGTCCTGGAGTCAATGGGAATCTCGACCATTTATTTATAACCATCCAGACACTCAAGAATAATTGGGACACATTTGAAAAAATGGGAGCCGACTATTACGACTACGTGGTAATAGATGAAGTTCACCATAGTGCAGCTGGTAGCTACCGTGAATTATTCACCAAACTGAATCCTAAAATATTCATAGGACTCACAGCTACACCGGAACGTATGGATGGCAAAGAAATATGTCCCGATTTTAATAACCGGTTTGCCGCTGAAATTCGTTTACAAGAAGCTCTAAACCAGCAATTACTTGCACCCTTCGATTATTTCTGTGTTACCGATGACAGTGTTGACCTCAGTCGGTTAGTTTGCAAAGGCGACAGGTACGATGTGAGCGAGTTAAACAAAATCTACAATAATAATGTCCAACGATTCGGAGTAATCCAAAGAGCACTCAACAACTATGTTACCGACCCTCATGACTGTAAGGCTGTATGCTTCTGCTGTAGCATAGACCATGCTAACTATATGAACTCAATGCTCAATAAATATGGATATAAGTCGATGGCTGTTACTTCGCTTAACTCTTCCGAGATTGATCCTGCTTCGATGATGCTTGCAAGAGGCGAAATTAATTATCTTTGCGTTGCCGATATTCTAAACGAAGGTATCGATATTCCAGAAATCGACACTGTTCTATTCTTACGACCCACAGAATCCCTAACAATATTCTTGCAACAACTCGGGCGAGGTCTACGTCTGGCCGATGGCAAGACATGCTTAACAGTACTCGACTTCGTAGCTCAACCAAATATGTCGTATAACTATGAGAGCCGCTTCCGCGCTCTTGTCGGCCGCTCATCAAACAGCATCGAGAAAGAAATCAAGAACGGCTTTACATTCCTGCCAAGAGGATGCTCCATTACCATGGAACGGCAAGCACAAGAATACATTCTCAAAAACATCCACGAAGCTATATTCAACCTTACACGACTTACTAAGGAATGTAGGACATTTACACAAAACACTGGACAAGCACTCACTTACGAGAATTTCATTAGCAACTTCGGGCTCGATTGGAGAATTGTATACAAGACACCAGGTTCTTGGTCGAGGCTTAAAGTGAAATCAGGAATAGAAGTTGATGACTTCTATGAAAAAGACGAATACACAAAGCTGCTTGAAGGAGGATTGGCTAGACTGTATCACACCAACAGCTACCAGTATCTTTCTTATTTGGATACACTTACAAAAAACAACATGAAACATCCGACCATCGCAACTTTGCGTGAAAATAAGTTCCTACAATTATTCTATTATACTATTTGGATGGACGATATTCAAAAAGTGTGTGATAAGTATGACTTATCTTTTAATAGCATAGAAGAAGCCGTTTCATCAGTTGCCAATATGAAATGGTTTATGGAGGAGCTTTGTTTCCTGATTTCTCATAGGCTATCACAACTAAGCCAAACCACCCAATGGATTAAAGTTACCGATGACACTGAGATCGAACTTTATGGTTGCTACAGCGCTGATGAAATCCATTTGCTCCTTGAAAACAAACTTGGGCGTTGGCAGGTTTTCGGCACACAATACAATATGAAAAATAAGTTTGCCATGGTGTTTGTAACGCTCAACAAATCAGACAAAGAGTATTCTCCAAGCACTTTGTATGAGGATTATGCCATTTCTCCTCAACAATTCCATTGGCAGTCAATGAACAAAGTGCGTCAGAACAGTGAAGAAGGGCTTCGAATAACCCAACAAGCTACAAACGGCTGGAAATATCTTCTTTTTGTTCGCGATTCAAAAAAGGACAACTATGGAATAACCAATGCCTACTATTGCTTAGGCTTTATGGACTATCATAGCAGTCATGGAGAATGTCCGATGAATGTAGTGTGGGATATGCGTCAAAACATACCCGGTTTTATACTCGAATCTGCTAAAGCAATCTGATAATGGGAGTTGCGATGAGGGGCATCGAGGTGGTGGCGGCTATCATAATGGATGGCGAGAGAATATTTGCCACACAGCGTGGCTATGGCGAGTGGAAGGACTGGTGGGAGTTTCCCGGTGGCAAAATCGATGTCGGCGAGTCGCCCGAAGAGGCTCTTATTCGCGAAATCCGCGAAGAACTTGCTACAGAAATCGCCATCGACAGTTACCTTACCACCGCAGAGCACGACTACCCTTCGTTCCACCTCACAATGCATTGTTTCATTTGCCATGTTCTGAAAGGGCGTCTCACTTTGCTTGAGCATGAGGCAGCACGGTGGCTATCACCCCGGCAACTCGGCGAGGTCAAGTGGCTGCCAGCCGATATGGCCGTTATCCCGATGCTTCGGCATTATCTCGGATGCAAATAGCCTGCCTTTGGCATCACTCCATGCGGCCGTATTTCAGTTCGTCGCCATTTGCATCAT
>JAEDFO010000013.1 GCA_016292745.1 Muribaculaceae bacterium
GAAAGCTTCACGGCCAATACTTGTTACAGAATTCGGAATTGTGACCGATGTCAAGCTGATGCATTTATAGAAAGCACCTTCACCAATACTTGCTACAGAATTCGGGATTGTGATTGAGGTCAAGCTGCTGCAACCAGAGAAAGCAAAATCACGTATAATTGTTACAGAATTAGGGATTGTGATTGATTGCAAGCCGCTGCAGTTACGGAAAGCATAATAGTCAATACTTGTTACAGAATTAGGGATTGTGATTGATGTCAAGCTGCTGCAACCATAGAAAGCATCGCCACCAATACTTGTGGATTCTGTAGCTAGTGTATATCCTAAGAAGTACACTAACGATATACAGAAAAAGAAATTTTGTGAAGCCCTTTTTAATGCTATTGATGCAAAGCTAAAAGCAGATAATAACTACCTATCTGAAATACCGCTAAAGTTTAGCCAGATGTTAGAAAAAGGCGGTGGTAAGTATATACTAAAGTTTGAATGTGGTAAGTACTCTACCGATGATGAAGGACTAAATAAAGATGATTATGCTATAGATTTTGCTATATTTGTAGAAACTACAGAAGCAGAAGCATCCGAATTAGAAACAAATAAAATTTATACCCTTACTGGAACTTATGTAGGTAATGTAAATGGTAAGTTATCCCTTCCTAGTGGTAGAGTGTTTGATTATAATACTAACTGCTATACTACATCTTCTATAGCTTCTGGTGATACTGGATCTATCTGCTTAGGTGGATTCCTCTTTAAGGATATAACAGTAAAGTAACTAATAAAATATAACACTATGGAACTTACAGAAATTAAAAACCAAATACAAGCTATCCAGTAGGAATTAAGTGATGCTGTAGCACTTCTGGAAAGCCCTAGCACAGAAGTTAAGGATGAAGCAAAGAAGAAGGTACACGACCTATCTTCACAGTTAGCAGAACTATCTAAGATGCTCCCTTAATTATGGAAGATAACATACTACTACCCTTACCAGAAGAAGTAGAAGCATAACTGGATAAGGTACTAGATGCAGAAGATATAGATTAACTTATAATCCCCCTTCCGACCAGAACTATCCATAGGTGAAAAGATACTAGATGGTTTAGACTTTACTGCTTGCCCTAAATGTAAGAACTACACCACCAGATATAGAAGAAGATAATGGCATATACACCACTAACCCAGAAGTACTTTACACCCTATCACCAGATTCCAGATAGGCTATTAAAACCAGAAAGCATTAAGTACAAAGTGTTTCTTAATGCAGTAGGTAACTATGCCCTTACTGTAGATTCTGGCTTTGATACGCTACTACTTAAAAGGCAAATGGAATGCGGTGTACATCTTCTTAGGATGCTTCTGGATGCCAGTATTAAAACCTATGGGCTACTACTAGCTAAGAATCCAGAAAAATACATTAATGATTATCTGAAAAATAGCCATAATACAGATTTTGCTTCTAGAAGTGAATGTAAGTATGATGGTAGAAAGTTATCTGATGGGGTAATACTAAAGTATATGGAAAAGGATGGATACCCTATAGAAAAATTCTATGATGATGCTAATAGGTACATCCATCCATCTAATTTCTACTGCTTAGGTGTAGAACTGGATGCAGATACAAGAAAGTGGTTATGGGATAGCCAAGATGAAGCCCTGATTAGTAGTTATGCCATATTCCGAGATAGAGAGGAAAGGGAATGGGTATATAACACTATGGGGCTTATAAATGATTTGCTTCTGGAAGTAATGGTTAAGGTGGTGGAAATGATAGAAGCCCCAGTATATCTACCAGAAGTTATAGATTTATCTAGCAGAAATGTTATACCTAATCCTAAATTCTATGCAAAGGTAGCCGACATAGAAAAGGTATGTGGTGGATTTGTAGAAGGTGATACAGAATTTAGTGCTGTATATCTGGAAATGAAGAAGCCTAATGGTATCTACTGTGGATATGTAAAGGGAAGCCAGACTAATCCCAAAGGTGTAAGCATCTGGTGTAATGATAGCTTTGGTAATACCTTACTTCTGGATGATGCTCCAGATGAATTAACTATAGACTACCAAAACAGAAGAAACAAAGATAATCCTATGTTTTGGATGGGCTATATAAAGGATGGAAATTTACTAGCCAGATTCTATCCAGATGGTATTACTAAGGATATGGTTATTAGTAATCTTAAAGAATGGTACGCAAAACTTCTAAATTAAGAATATATGGGAATAATAAAAGATAACTTAAAGGTAGCTATGGTAGGTACTATTTCTGGTACATTACCTATAAAAGCTATATTTGAATTTCACAAACCATCTACCATTATTCTTAATGGGCATTATGGTAGAGTACCTGAGCAAGCTAGGGAATGGTCTGAAACAAACCGTATCCCAGTAAAAGAAATATCTGTACACTATCCTTCTTCTGGATTCCCTAGTACAGAAGATTACAAGGAAGCTGCTACAAAACTGGTGGAAGAAGCAGATGTGGTTACAGAATTAGGGATTGTGATTGATGTCAAACTGATGCAATCTTCGAAAGCTGAATATCCTACACTTGTTACACTATACTCCGTATCGTTTACTTTTATGGATGATGGTATAGTAATGTCTCCTCCATATTCATTATCTCCTTTTGTTACTTCTGCAACATTGCCTTTTGGGATCAAATTATAATATATTCCATCCACCTCAACATCGTAGGCGGATGCAGAGATTGAGAAGAAAATGCTGAGGATGAGCGTTGTCATTAATGCAGTAAATCTTATTTTCATAATCTTTTTCCCGACACATTTATCAGCCACGAGGTCGGGTGTTGGCAGTGGTTAATATCAAGTGGAGCTTACATAAAGTAAAGATCCTACAGCAATGAGAGGCTATGCGATGGCGGCGATGGCAGGGCAATTATTGCGGCAGGCTTACGGCTTGTCGCTAAGGTATCGTTGGTATATACTTGACTGACATTTATCATTGTTATTTACGTTTTTTAATGCTAAAAATACAAAGAAAAAAATGAAACTACCAAATGTTTGGCGATTTGTTCGGCATTTTTCATTCCTCGAATTCGCAACCGCCCTCATATAATGACACATAAGCACAATACCCAACCACATAATGCGCCTAGAGGCAATTAACGTAACTAGCGAATTTCGTCGAACTCACGTTATTTTATGATGATTGAAACATCGTCGTGGCATGCCGAGCCAGATGAGGTAAAGCCTATTCCAGATGCTGCCGAAGCTGCCCTGCTACCCGAGGAAATGCTCTCGATGAAGTAGACCGCTCTCTTATCCGCAACTGGCACAATCACAAGGCTCGTGCCCTCAAGGCTACCATACTCCGCAAGTTAGGCCGTATAGATGACGCTCTTGCCTTGATTGCCGACTCGCTTGCCATCGATAAATTCAATTGTGGCTGTCGCTATGAGCAGTAAAAGATTACAGGCAATGAAGCCGTATTGGATGAGTTCCGCGTGCATGTATGCTGCTCGACACCACCGACATGAAGATTAATCAGGTGTGCCACAAGATTGGCATTGACGACCCTTTCTATTTTACACGTGTCTTTACAAAAATGATGGGTTGTTCGCCAAAAAACTACCGCATGCAGAAGAAGGTGTAACATCTTGCTGCATGCGGCACAAATTGCTGAGATTTGGCGGATAGCGGTTATTTGTAGTTAATCCAGCGGATAAGTTCTTTCAGCGAAGGCTTCTTGCCATACATGAATATGCCCACACGGTAAATTTTGGCGGCTATCCATATCATTCCTATTATCGAAATGTAGAGAATGCCGAGCGAAAGTGCAATCTCCCAAGTTGCTATTCCGAATGGGATGCGCATCATCATAATCATAGGCGACGTGAATGGCACCAGGGATGTCCAGAATGCCAATGGTGAGTTGGGATCAGTGGCCACCGACATCGATATCACCAAAGCAATGATTATGGGCATGATGGCAGCTGTTTGCAGCTGCGAAGCGTCCTGAATGTTGTCGACAGCCGAACCGATGGCGGCAAACATCGACGCATAGAACAGGAATCCGCCCAGCAGAAATGCTGCCATGAGGGCAAACAACTTGACGATGTAGGCCACATTGCCGGCAGCTGCAATCACTCCGAGCAGGTCGGCATCAACGTTGCTGGCCGATGAATCGAGTGTGCCGGCATTCAAGGCTGTTGCCTGTGCCATTATGTCAGCCGGGAGAAGCATAGGAAGCAGAATGCCTACTGCCGACGATATAAGCACACCCCAGATAGCTATCTGAGTGACGGCTACCGAACCGATGCCCAGAATTTTACCTACCATCAGCTGAGTGGGCTTAACCGACGATACCATCACTTCGAGCACTCGGTTGTTCTTTTCCTCGATGATGCTGGTCATCACCATCTGGCCATACATCAGCAGGAACATGTAAAGCACGAGCGACAACAATGTGCCTATGGCATACGATACCATCGACGACGATGATGTGGATTCCTCGTTATCGCTGTCGGTACGGAATGTTTGCAGCGTTACGGTAGTTTCTACGTTGCGCAGAATCTCGTTAATGTTCTCTATGTTGTATTGCTTGAGTTTCTCGTCTTTTATTATTTCCTCCATCTGGCTGGTGATGGTGCGTTCCACAGCCATCGACGAAGCCTCGCCGGTGTAGAGTTGCACGTTACCAGGTTTCTCAACGATGTTGTTGCCAATGAACAGCACTCCATAACTGTTGCCGTGTGTGCGCAGCGTGTCGGGGGCACCTTCGTCGGCAATCACAAAGCTCACTTCGTCGCTGCTCTTGAGGTTTTGGGCAACAATGCCGCTGTGGTCGATAACGTAGATTTCCTTGGTCTCTGTAGTGGAGAATGCCATTATCAGGGCCGGGGCAATCATCAGGCCAATCATCAGCACGGGAAAGAGAATTGTGGTGATGATGAAGCTCTTCTTGGTTACACGCTGCAGAAATTCGCGTGCTATTATTATACCTATCTTTGAGTTCATTTCTGTGCGTTGTTAAATTCTTTTACTGTCTGAATGAAAATCTCGTTCATCGAGGGGATAGCCTCGTTTATGGTGCGAATCTCCACCACGTCATTCACATCGGCAATTATCTGACGTAGCGATGTGCCGGGGTTAATCTGCAGAGTGGTGTCGATGAGCCCGTTGTCGTGGGTATGGTCGGAGATGATGTGGGCTTTGCCGACAATGGCGCTGCCAAACGTTTGGGGCTCACCGTTGTAGGTGAAAATGAAGCGGTCCTTGCCGTAACGGCGCTTTATCTCGTCGACGTTACCTGTAAGTATGTTCTGCGATTGGTTGATGAGGGTTATGTGGTCGCATATTTCCTCGACGCTCGACATGTTGTGGGTGCTGAAAATAATGGTGGCGCCTTTATCGCGCAGTTCAAGTATTTCACGCTTCAGCTGGTCGGCGTTGATTGGGTCGAAGCCTGAAAACGGTTCATCGAATATCAGCAGCTTTGGCTCGTGGAGCACTGTGATGATGAACTGTATTTTCTGCGCCATGCCTTTCGAGAGTTCTTCCACTTTCTTGTTCCACCAGTCCTCAATTCCGAGCTTGGCAAACCAGAACTTCAGGCGGCGTTGTGCCTCGCTGCGCGAGAGTCCTTTCAGACGAGCAAAGAATATGGCTTGCTCGCCAACTTTCATTTTTTTGTACAGACCGCGCTCTTCGGGCAGATAGCCGATGTTGTAAATGTCGGCTGCGGTGAGAGTGTGGCCGTCGAATGTCACCGTACCGCTGTCAGGGGCGGTAATGTGATTGATTATTCTTATCAGAGTGGTCTTTCCGGCTCCATTTGGGCCAAGTAAACCATAGATGCAGCCTTGCGGTACCGAAAACGAAACATCATTGAGGGCAGTGTGGCCTGTGTAGTGCTTCGTCACGTTGTCAATGCGTAATAATTCCATCTTTTGGGAGTAGATAATTGGATAATTATTTAATGTCTCTAATTATATGTCCCAAAAATAATGAAAAGCATACACATTCCACACATTTTTTTTGATGTAGTTATCCTACTGCGCGGAATTGCGATGGGGTTTTGCCGGTTCTGGCCTTAAAGAAGCGGATGAAGTGCTGCGGATATTCGAATCCGAGTCGGCTACTCACTTGGCTCACACTGAGATCGTCGTCGCTCAGTAGCTGCTTAGCAGCAGCAAGGATACGGTCGGCAATGAAATCCTTGGCGGTCCGTCCAGTTTCCACCCTAACCACCTCGCCGAAATATCCGTTCGACAGACAGCATTTATCGGCAAAGTAGGCCACAGTAGGCAGCCCATGGTCGATGGCCTTTGTGGCGATGTATTCGTTGAGCAGTTTCTCGAATTTTTTCACCACCGAATGGTTTATCTCCTCACGTGTGATGAATTGGCGGTCGTAGAAGCGCAAGCAATAGTTTAGCAGCAGCTCTATGTTGGAAACTATGAGTTCGCGGGTATGTTTGTCGATGGCGCGGTGAAGTTCTTGCTCTATCATAGCAAGCACACCACGAAAAATCTCTATTTCACCCGTTGAGAGGTGAAGAGCCTCGTTGCTCGAATATGAGAAGAATTCGTAACGAGAGATGTTTCGACCCAGCTGAGTGCGGGCCAGCAGGTCGGGATGGAATACTATGGCGGTCCACTTGGGCGTTTTCACTCCGGGCATTGGCATCACGTGGATTGTCTGCCCAGGTGCAAAACTGGTGATGGTCATCTCGTCGAAATCGTATTTGGTGCGTCCGTAGGACAGTTGACATCCTTTGTTTTCTTTCAGGAACAATGCATATATGCCATAATCGACGGTCATCTCTTCGAGTTCACGCTCGCTGTCGAACCGTACTACGCTAACCAGCGGGTGAAGGGTTTCAAAACCGTAGTTCTCGTTGAATTTCTGTACGGAATCAATGATAAGATGTTTCATTTGCACGGAGTTTTGTCTGGTTACAAATATAGCGATTTCCCGACTTATTCGGTGAGTGAATCGTACGCTTCGTCGTCAACAGCTTCAAGCCACTCGCTTGCTCCTTTACGGCGCCAAATGGACCGCTCACGGCAATTGCAGCCTTTTTGCCCACCTGATTATTTGGGATATACAGGTCAGCAACAAGAGTTATGCCAAAACGGTTGGTGAATGTAACCTTGCTGTGGATAACGGCATCGCTCTTGGTAAAGGTCTTGTCCCATACTTGCGGTGCTGTCTGGGCTATGTCGACTGACTGTGCTGTCATATTTGCCGATAAAGATAAAGCTAAAATGCAGAATATTAGTCTGCTGACATTCATAACTTATGCTATTTGATTGATTTCCCCATCTCATAAGCTTCTCTGAGGGCATGATGTCCGGCAACGTCGCCGCCATTGCACACACCTCCGGCAAACACTGTTCCATGAAGATGTGCCCGTTCAAAGCAGTCAATCCATCCGCCAAGGCCACTTATGGCGCGCTGGGGTACTTCCGGCTCGTCCTCGGCAGCCGCTGTGAGCAAATATATGTCGCGGAATCGATAGTCGGAACCGTAAAGAGCGTTGGCACGGTCGAGCAGCGTCTTCATCTGCCCGCACATCTCATAGTAGTAAATCGGTGTGGCAAATACTATTGCATCGGCATCGTGCATCTTGGGTATTATGTCCTGCATATCGTCAGAAATCACACATCGGCCAGTGTGCTGGCATGCCAGACATCCACGGCAGAAGTGTATCTCCTTACCTCTGAGCGAAATCTTTTCTACATTATGACCAGCAGCGACGGCTCCGCGCACAAATTCATCAGCCAGAGCTTCGGAGTTCGACTGCGGCCGCAAACTCGTTGATATCACCAATACATTCTTGTTCATTTCGGTTATATTTAGGTTTTATAAATTGTCGTTTTTTCAAAAGCAAAATTACGCAACATCAGGCATACATCCACTACCCGAATTAATGCACATATAACCATTTTTCACGGAAATTGCACACCCTATCCCCTTCGCCGCATAAAAAACAGCAGGCTGCGCGAGTCACCTCGAACAGCCTGCCTACCTTAAAGATATACACAAGTTATTTCATTATACCTAAGTTTTCATTTCTTGAGCTTGTAGGCATTGCCATCGGCACGCAACACATAGATACCAGGCTCGAGGATATCGATAACCTCGCGCAGCGACATTACTGTGCGGTTAACGAGCACACGGCCTTGGATATCGCATACCACAACGTCGGTTGGGCTGGCAAATTCAACAGCATCGATGCCACTAAATGCCTTCCAGAGCACGTTGACGGTTATCGGCTGGTCGAAGTCGTCACACGAGAGGATAAACTCGGCATTTTCGGCATCGAGAACCGATGGAATGAGGGTTACGGTAACGGTAGCACCATTAGCAGCCTCATCAGGAGTGATTACCGAAGTGGAAAGCGCCACCTCGGAGGTAGTTGGCTGCGACAGCAGAATGTCGTGAGTGATGGCAGTAGCCCTCACGGTGATATCGCGCTGGTAGGTATTGCCAATTACAACTCCGCCAAAGTCGACGGTGGAAGGAACAATATCAACGGCAGCAACAACATTCCAATTCATCGGTATTTCTATGCGGCTGAAGTCGTCACAACTGATTACAGCGCAATATTGGGTAGGCGTTACATCGTAAGGACGAACGGTGAATATGATGTCGACACCTTCGGCTGCTTCTTCGGCAGTGATTACAGTACGGTCGGCCGATACAGTACCGTCGGCAAGACCTCCCACATAAATATCGTTGGTGATACCCTTAGCCACCAGATGCAGCGTTGCGCTGGCCTTTCCGCCAATGGCAACATTGCCGAAGTCAATGCTCTGTTTGTCGGTCTCGACAAACGGCAGCATGTTCCACTTCACAGGTACCACAAGCTGACGGCTTCCGTCGGCCGGATTTACATAGAAATCGGATGTGAGCACCACAAAGTCATCTTCAATCGACATGTCATCACCGTTGATGGTGAATGTAATGTCGGCACCGCCGTCGAGAGCCGTAGCCATGTCGACATAGGTTGCTGAACAGCTTACCACACCGCTTTGAGGCGCACTTACTGTGATATCGGAGAGCAGATTGGCACCTGAGATGTGCAGCGATACCTGACGTTCGTCGCCAAGTACGATATCGCCGGCATCAACCACATCGGCGCTGAGATTGATTATCGGGGCCGGGTCGGGAACAGGAACAACGATGTTGATGTTCTTGCTCACTGTGGTACCGTTGGAATTGGCCACGAGTGTTATCTGGGTGGAACCGCTGAACACACGCTCAACTTCAAGATAACCATTTGCTATACGGGCCTTGGCAACCTCTTCATCGGAGCCTTCAGTTATTTCAGTTACTATAGCCGAATTGAGGTTGTCGGCATCGGTAACGATATCGGTGAGCTTGTAGCGTATGGTCTTCTCGGGCAGCACAAAGTTGATGTCGTCGAGATTAATCACCGGAGCCTCCACATCTGGATAGATTTCCATCGATGGGAACCAATAATATGAGTCGAAGGCAATGGTCTGCCGGATATCGCCGGTGGCGGTATCGATAAAGTGAGCCCAGTTGTTGGCAAAGTGTGAGCCCCAACCGTCCTCAGTTGCAGTGACCACCAGACGTCCATCGGCAGGATTGATTGACACTGCACCATAGGTAACCTCATTACCTCCTGCAGCTACAGGAAGCTCAACGTAGTTCTCGGTGAACTCTCCAGTAGCAAAATTATAGCGGTGAATACCGCGGGAATACTCTTTGTTGGCAAAGTACACTACGTCGTCGTTGTGCGAATCGACAGCAACGCTACCCGGATGCCATGCGCCCCACGAATTGAGCACCGACATACCCTCGGGCATAGCTATGGTTGTGGTTTCAAAGCTGTAGGGGTCAATCTTCACGAAACCGGCAGCCGAGCCATCGGTCGAGCCCCAACCGCTGTAAGCATTGTAGGCTGCATACACATTGCCGTTATTAGTGGCAAACACCGACGAGATATCGGCCAGCGCAACAGTGGCAACAACTGCATTGGTGCGTGAATCGATTACCAGCACGCCCTCTCCTTGCTTGGCCACGAAGATATATTCGTGAACTCGGGCCATGTCGCCAATCTGGTTAGAGTAAGCATTGCCTCCTACCGTGCCTGTGCCGGCAATAAGCTCGCCCACCTGATTGTTCTTGATGTCGTAGATGTATACACCGGCAGTGGTTCCGACATAACCGATTGAGTCGTTCACACCGATGAATCCACGGGCATCAGCACCGCCAATATTGTCAATGGAAGCAATCTTTTTCAGAGTCTTGGCGTCGGCCACTACAATGCGGCCACCGGTATCGTTGCCCGAACCAGCTTGCTTCGACATTAAGAAAAGTTTTCCGCCATAGATAGTGCCAAACTGGGTGGTTGTGCCAAGCATAGCTCCTTCGTTCTCACGACGATATACACGATAGAACATCTCGTCGTCGACCGACGAATAGAAGTTGACTGTACCGTTATCGTGTCCGAACCAGTCCTCGTTAAGGAAGAACACTCCCTTAGTATAATCAACCGGATATAGGCCTGTGGTGGTGAATTCAAGCGATTCAGAGTTCACAGACACATCGGCCAACGTGGCTGTCCATTGATATTCGTAGCGAGTGCCCGCAGTGAGGCCGTCAATCGAGGCCTCGATTGAATCGGCCAAAACAGTGGCTGGGACAGTTACAAATTCTGCACCCTTGCCATAGCGGCGATAGCTCAGCGATGCTGTAATTTCACTGGCCTTTGTGCTAAGGAATGCCTTGCGGTCGGCAACAGCAAACACGGCCGGCACATCAACGGCATCGTCGGCATAAGCTACAGCGGGCAATGCAGCCAGATTGGCCGAATTGTCGCTCACTTTAGGCTCGGCCTCGGCAATTGCCGACAAAGCCGGTACTGTTTCATCGATAGTGTAATTGGTATAGTAAGTCTTAGCCTTATACGTATCTGATGTGCCATAAGGAACCATAAGCTGTGCATAGGTGCTTGATGAAGCGGCACGGAATGCATTCGCACTCGACAAAGTTAGAGGCACTGTCGAGCAAATCCACACCCGTAGGCTGTTGCTGCAACCACTCACTGCATAATTGTCGACAGCAGTATAGTTGTCGGGGATTACGAGGTCGGACAGTGCTGTACAGTTCTGGAAAGTGTACTGCGGCAGCTTGCTGATGCCAGTGCCAAGTTCAACATAGGTAAGAGCCTTACATCCGCTGAACACATAAGTGCCCATCGAGGTTACACTCGCCGGAATGGCAACAGAATCGAGTTCGGCACAGTTCTGAAACACCTTTTGTCCAAGAGTGTTGAGAGTTGACGGCAACTCAAAGCGCTTGAATGCACACCCTGCAAATGCCTGGTTGCCTATCGATGTCACTGCACCCTTTATGTCAATGGAATCGAGTGCGGCACAGCCATTGAACATGGCATTGGGTATTGCGGTCACCTTTTCGGGGAGCACCACCTTGTTCAGCGCCTTGCAGTTCTGAAATGCATATGTGCCCACCGTTTCCAGATTCTCGGGCAATGTAACGCCGTTGAGAACTGTACATCCCGAGAAGGCATACGAGCCAATCGATGTAACCGATGCCGGAATGCTTACACTCTGCAATGCCGAGCAATTCTGAAGCACATGTCCTGGAAGAGCCTCAGTGCCATCGGCAAAAGTTACCGATGTCAGGGCTTTCATACTCGCAAACACACTACTGCCCAAGGTTTTGGTATTAGCGCCAAGGGTCAGCGAAGTCACATTCGAACAATTCGCAAAGGCATAATCCTTAAGTTCGGTAACCGAATCGGGAATGGCAATCTGTGTGAACGCTGCGCACGAATAGAACGCGTAGCTGCCCACCGAAGTCAGACTGTCGGAGAAAGCAGGCCACGGCAACTGCTGACAATAGTAGAATGCACGGTTGCCAACAGAGGCAATCTGCGCAGCCGGCATATTCAATTCAGCCAGTTTCTGGCAATAATAGAACATATAATCGCCAATAAGGCTAACTGTCGAAGGTAGAGTCACACAGGCAAGAGTCTTACAATTATAAAAAGTGTAGTTGGCTCCTACAGCCACGCCATCGGCAATGGAAACCGAAGTGAGCGCGTCGGCACCAAAGAAAGCGCTATCGGTTATGGCAACCACCTTAAACATATGGTTCTGATAGGTAACTTCAGCCGGGATAATCACATCACCCACATAACCGGCCTTGTTGGCTGCTGTGAGGTTGGTGCTGTTAACCTCGCCATCAAACGGAAACCATGTAACCACTACCTCATTTCCTTCATCGGCAAGTTTGTCGATACGATACGACACGTTGCCAATATAGAATCGGTCGCCCAAAGCCACCGGAATCTCAATGGCAGAGGTGTTGGCAAAGTTCTTCCAACCAGTAGCGGCAGCATAAGCCGTTTCATAACCCACTGGTACCGACAGTGTTGCATTTGCGTAAGCAGTTTCGCTGAAAGTGGTCTCGGCAATGTCGATTGGAGTAATCGAGGAGCAAACAACCGATGTAAGAGCATCGCATCCCGAGAATGCCAGGTCGCCAATGGCTTTGACTGTGCTCGGAATAGCCAACGATGTCAAGGCAGCGCAGTCGGAGAATGCCCCCTCGCCCACCTTGGTGATGTGCGATGGCAAAGCCAGTGTACTGATTCCCGTGCTGCCATACACATATGGTGCAATTTCGGTTATCGCCGATGGGAATGCAGGCGAAACGAGATCAACACAACCATAGAAAGCATAATCGCCCATCGAAGTAATAGCATCCGTGATGTTTATACTGCTCAATGTGCTGCCCATGAAGGCTTCCTTGCCAATCTTGGAAACCGATGTCGGAAGCTGAACTTTGGTTACAGCAGCACCGGTGAACGCAGCATCGGCCACTGCAACCACCGTATATGTGGTGTCGTTGCAGGTGATGGTTGATGGTATGTTTATCTCACCTTCATATTCCACCAACGGCTGTCCGGCAATCTCAAACGGACTGCTAACGGCCACAGTGCGCTGAGCATAGCTCACAAGCGTGTAGTAAAGACCATCGGAGAAAAATTCGGTATGAGCACCAGCAGGGACCTGCGACGGAGCGGCCTTGAACGTCTTCCAGTCAGCTGCCGTCATGTTGACAGCATAGTTCCAGCCATCCCAACAGCCATCGGTTAGCGTACGCCCGGAGATGCCCACACTGCTGTATATAAACGACTCTGAAGCCGACGACTTGGTCCAGTAGCTCCAATAACCTTGATACCAGCCAGACTGCCAGAAGTCATCGGCATCGTAGGCAGTCCAGTCATCGTAATCAGTAGTGGTGGCATAGAATTCACCTGGTACATCGGGCTCAACCACAGAGGTTCCGTGATAGAGCTTTACAGCGCCATCCTCATCGTTATCCCAGCCTATTCCGGCCACAGTGCTGCCATAAGCCGTACCCGACTGCGTAAGCCAATAAAAACGGGGGTCGTTCTTGGCAATGGCGCCTATCATGTCGGCAGCCTTCGCCGTTCCATCCCATCGATAGCCGAACACCATCGCATGGGTTTCTCTTGAATCGTTCCACTGGATTACCAGCGCAGCACGGTTACTGCCCTCGCCGGTCCAGTTCTGAATCATGTCGAATGTGAAGCTGCCATCCTCTCCCTCAGGAGCCGACGGATCGGAAGCCATCGTGGCACTTCGTGCATTGGGATTGTTGTATGGCACTCCTTGCACTGTGCGCTGTGCACTCATGCTCAAAGCAAGCACCAAAATCAACAACGTGGTTAATAGATTTTTGTTCATAAGCTTTTATTTTTAAAAAAAGTAGTTATTCTTTTAAAAGCTTATGCTGACATGCTGAAGAGAATATAATGCCATACGACAAGGGCTGCTTTATGCCCTCATCGCTTGCCGTCGGTAGCCATCATGGCGCACCGCACACGGCAATCACCAATATCTCCCGAGCTTAAGTCCGCGTAAGCCCATCATTGAGATACGGTACAGGCAGGTCTTCTGGCTTATCCCCATCATGACGGCCTTCCCGAAAGTTCACAAAGCATTTCAGTGGCATTGTCGTCAGGATTCAGGAGAATTACAGCAGCGCGACTGCCCGGGATTCTCACCCGGTTCCCTTTTCACGATTGCCGCAATGGCAACCAAACCTTATACCTTATCAATAAATATCTAATCTTAGCCTTAGCCGACTCTTCGGCTGGCCTTTATGTTTTTACTTCACAAATTTTATAGCAGCATCATCGGCTACAAGAATGTAGACTCCCGATGGCAGAGCGCACACATCAACCTCGTTTATGCCCTCACCAAGCATCGGCTGCGCCACAACAGCACCCGACATCGAATATATGCATGCCTGGCAACCATTGCCATCTTTCGCCACCATTATCGCGGTTCCGGTGCGTCCTACTATGCGCAACGAGGCATTGGCAGCATCGATCGATGCCACTCCCGACACCTCGGCATCAGGATGCAGGTCAACAGCTCCGCAAATCTCTGTTGATGTTTCGCCAAGCCATCCACAATACTGATTAACACCGGTATATACCTTCACGAAGTCGATTTTCGGCAGATGCACCGTCTTCCCCTCGGCATCAACAGCATTGCCAATGTCGAAGCCATCGTAACGGCTATCCTCGTTGGGAAGGTTGTCGGCGTAGCCCCAATCGTAGAACATCTGCACATAGTATGTTCCATTGCCGCTTTCATCATGGTAGTTGTCGGCCAGTTTGGTGCCGGTAAACTGCAAAGTAGCCTCATCGGCAAGCCACTGGGGCCAATATGACTGTGAATGGAAGATGTTTCGCTTCACATACCCATCGCTGCCGTCGCTGGCACTCCATTTTATATATGTGCGGTCGTTCACATAGCTGTAATCTGGGTCAGGGTCGGCCGTCTTGTCGGCTGCCGGACGGTAATAGGTCACAGTGTAATTCTTCTGAGTTGTTTCCTTTCCATATTCGCTGCCGGCTAGTTCATACCACTCATCGTCGGGCACACCGTTACCGTTGGCATCGACCGACACCATCACAATGCCAGGCTCACTACTACCTCCACCCGAATTCTGGTCGGACACAAAAGCATTGCCGTAAATCTTGAAATCGGCTGTTGAGGCAACATTCACCACCGGATGGTCAAAGCCAAACACCACATAGCCGCCAAAGGCGCCCAGCGATATCATCCCGGGATTCTTGTCGCCGCAAATCTGCTCTTCCACCTTAGTGATGACTTGCTCGTGGCTGTCGCCATCCTCGAATTCGGGCAGCACATTGACAAACTGCCCTGGAGCCGGACAAAAGTCGTAGACTTTGCTGATATATGGCGACACAGCACCAGCCTTAAGCAGCATAGAGGCCACAGCCACCGTCATTATCACTGTTTGTCTTGAAGTAAGTTGTTTCATATCTGTTGATGTTTATTGTTCGTTTATGTTGTTGCCTACAAAAATGAAGTGGGCAGGGATATCGCCGGTGCGCACCTTCCACTTCTGCACCCCATCGCTACCGAAGCAGTACAGATAGCCAGGGTTCACATAGTTGCGTGCATCGGTTACATATATGTCCTTAGTTATCGGATTCACGGCAATACCGTAAGGTATCTTTATTTCCTTGTCGGTGCCATCAGTAATAAAATTGTCGCACACCTTTTCGCGGCTGCGCGTGTCAACTATGGCATATGTCACCTCGTTCTGCATCGTTATATAACTCCATCC
Organism: Muribaculaceae bacterium; assembly: GCA_016292745.1. Taxonomy (GTDB): domain Bacteria; phylum Bacteroidota; class Bacteroidia; order Bacteroidales; family Muribaculaceae; genus SFRY01. The sequence continues at coordinate 15,657 of JAEDFO010000013.1, forward strand.
GACACTCACGATGTAAAGCGAATCGCCGTCGAGATGCATGCTCGACACCGGCACATCAAGTTCGGCCACCATTCGTCGTTTGCGTATGTCGTAGCAATAAAGCTTCGACTCCTCTTCGTAGTAATCGCCGCGCGACGATATCCACAACTGTCCGCGGCTGTCGCAGATTACCCGATGCAGATTGATTGCCACCTCGATGCGCTCCACCTCGCGGAACGTGGCTATGTCGATTACCGACACCGTATTCTCGTAGTTCGGCACCATATAACCTCCGGAATTGGCCACAAATATCTTGCCGTCGGCAATGTCGAGCTCATCGGGCTGAAAACCGACAATGCAGCGGTCGACCACCTCGAGCGTGGCAGTGTCGACCTTTGCAACATAGCCCAGCTGCTCGTAGTCGGGGTTTATCTCCACAGGACCGGCATAGGAGGTAACATAGGCATAGCCGTCGTGGAACTTTATGTAACGACAGTTCGGGATATCAATCTGCCCAATGCGTCGTGTAGTGGCCACATCCATCACCTCAACCTTGTTGGAGCAGTTCACCACAGCATACAGCCGCGAGCCATAGATGTCGATGTCGTTGCCCACATCGCCAAGCTCCTTCGGAACCGACGGATTGGCATTACCGTAGATATTGCGGGTGTACACCCCGGTTGAGTAGTCGTAATAGTCGAGCGTGCACTTGTTGCTTCCCATGTTTCCTTCGTTCAACAAATAGAACCCGTCTATCGAGGTATATTCGGGAATCGACACCGGCACTTCCTCGGGGATGAATATCACATCGTCCTCGCGGCACGACACCATCGTCGCCAATGCCAATACGGCTATCATAATATGTATGTATCGCGTTCTTCTCATCAGATTTCAAACGAAAGAATCACCTTAAAGTTCCGCCCGGGCATCGGGTAGTTACATATCACCTCATACTGTTGGTTAAGCAGATTGTTCACCTCGAGGGTGGCCTTCACCAATGTCGTCCCAAGCTTCATCTCGTAGCTGCCCGAAATGTCGTGGGTATACCACGGCTGCTCGTAGTTGGCTGCTATGTTCGACGAGTTATGATATCGCTCGCCCACATATATGAAGCTGTAGTTGAGTTTCAGCCTCTGCCATTCGCCTCCCACTATCACCGAACCGCTGTGGCGCGGTATGTAGGCTATCTGTCCCTTGTATGTGCCAGCCTCGTCGGCGTTGTCGGTAGGGTCGGTATAGTCCTGGGCACGCTGATAGGTGTAATTAAGTTGAGTGTTGAGCCCGATGCCATAAGGCAATGCAAACTCGGCACGCGCAGTGGCATCGACGCCACGAATCTTAACCTTGCCTATGTTCATCATCATCCACCGGTATTGTCCTGTACCTTTCGGAACCGCTATAATCTTATCGGTAACATAGTTGTAGTAGGCGTCGGCACTCACATTGATGCTTCGCAACACTCCATCAGCCATATGGCAGGTGTAGCGTGCTCCCACATCATACTGGCTTGCATACTCCGGCCGCAGGTCGGCATTGCCGATGTCGGTGTAGTACAGGTCGTTGAACGTCGGCATACGGAAAATGCGCTTATAGAACGCACGCACATCGAAATCGTGATGTTCAAACGGCTGATAGGCCACAAACACTGCCGGAGTGAACTTATCGAAGTGCTTGGTGCGATAGCCCAGCATGTTGCCACCGTTCATTATCTTCGAGCGGTCGCTCACAAAGGTTCCCAACACACTTGCCTGTGCCTTGAAACCGCCATAGGTGAAAGCTGTGGCAAGTGCAGCCAGCGCAGTGTGACGCGTTGGATAGACAAACTGCGTGAGATTGGCATCAAGTGTGTTCCATTGGTAGTCGACCGACAGATTCACGTCCCAGTTCTGGAAGATAGAGAATTTGTTTGCGGCCGACACATACACCTCCTGCTGCCAGAATTCGTTGTCGATATACATCAGCGTGGTGTCAGGATTGTTGTAATGCATATAGTCGCGCGCATACTTGGCGTTGAGCATCATCACATATCGCGACGAGAAACGCTTGCGCAACGAACCCTGGGCAAACAGATTTCGGTCCCATTGCCGCTGGGCATTCTTCCACACATTGTTAACAATGGCACCCGGTATGCCGCGCTCCGAATCGTAGAAATAAGCTTTCACGTTCCACTGCCCGCCATTGATGCTGCCGAACAGCCCGGCCTCGGCACGCAGCGCATATACATCGCCATTCTGGCGCACTGCCGTGGTGTCCCACGCAAGAGTGCCGTCGGAGAATATCTTGCGATAGCGGAACTTGTAGCGCCCGGTGGCATAGGTATACTCCACGTTGGCCGAGAGCGACACCCGCTGGCTCAGTTTGTATTCCCACAGTGCCGACGGATTGGCAAGCCCGAACGAGCCGGTCTTCATCATCACCCTAAGGTTATAGCGTTTCCCTTCCTCGAACCGAGGACGGCGAGTAGTGATATACACAGTGCCTGCCGACCCGAAATCCTTCGCACTCTGGAATATTTCACTTTTCTGGCCATTATAAAGCTGGATACTCTCTATGTTGTCGAGCGAATATTTTCCAAGGTCAATCTGGCCGTTTTGCGCATTACCCAGCTGAATGCCATCGTAGAACACTCCCATGTGGTTGGTGCCCATACTGCGGATATCGAGGGTCTTGATACCCCCCACTCCACCATAGTCCTTGAGCTGCACTCCAGCAAAATAGCGTATGGCATCGGCCACAGAATGTGCATTAAGCTGTTGCAACTCCTTTCCCGACAATGTCTGCGACGGAATCACCGCCTGATACGGCTTATGCTTGGCCACAACAGCCACCGTCTCGAGCTGCAGTATCGAGTCGAGAGCCTCCACCTCGTCGGCCACCGTGGGCAGCACAACAAGTAGCATTGATAACAATATGGCGATAAACCGTGTCATTCGCAACATCCTTTCAGGTTTCGGTTTGCCGCGAATCACATCAGCCGTTTTACTGATTTATGGGACTTTGTTCGTAGAATATCGGAACGAATCAACACAGTCTCAAGCCCTGATTTCGCGAGCGCTTAAAAACCACGAAACTGGCAGGTCTTCTGACTCGTCGGGCTCTTCCACTTCCTTCCCACACCTTTGGTGCAGTGGAAACGTTGATTGTGGAGGCCTTGTTTTTCTCGACACACAGCAGCGCATCCTGTCCGGGAGTCTCACCCGGTTCCCTTTTCACCGGAGATGGCCGAACGCCACCTTCCGACACCAATTTCGCCTCAAAGATACTGCTTTATTTTCACATTATGCATTTTCGACGATTATTTTTCTTAATAGAGTCGAAAAAAGGCGGATGCCATTGCCGGCACCCGCCTTTACTGTATCGTAATGGTGTATCAGAACTGATAGCGAACCTTAAGTCGGTCGATGGCCACATAGGTGGGGGTGTTGATACCCCATTGGCCTGAATCGGTCGATTCGAAAGTGAAGTAAATCGACGACACCTCGCCAAGAGGCTTGAGGTCGACCATGGTCCATGTATCGAGGAGTGTTGTCGACGATTCGGTATAGTTGGCAAGGTCAACAGCCACGCTCGATACCTCTTCGCCGTTGAGCACGCCATGTACTATGAGCGTAAACTTATCGCCTGGCTCAAACTTCTTGCTCCATGATGTACCGTTCTTGATAGCATAGTAAACATAGCTGGTGTTGGTTACATACATATGCTGCGGGACGAAAGTCAGATCATCAACCGACTTCACAGCGAGTGTGTGGTCGGTCTCGCTATCGCTATACGAGTCCCAGTAAGCCACGAAATATGGAGTCCCAACGCCCGAGAGACCACCCTTAGGCATAGCAGCAAACTGATGGTCGAGCCAGTTGCCAGCCGAATAGTCGGCATTGTCCTGGCAACGGCTGGGCACAAATCCCGACCAAGTTAACCAATCAGGATTGGCAGCATGCGAGAACACCAGACCATGCGAGGTTATCACCTCATCGGCAACCATATAGCCAGTCCACACATCGTCGTCGCCATATTCTATGGCCGTTTCGTTGAGGTTTACTTCATAGTCAACGTAGTCGTCATCGTTCGACGAGCAAGAACTCATGGCCATCATTGCAACAGCCGTGAGCATGCTTAATACTGTAAATTTTAGGTATTTCATAACACTTTTTTTTTAGATTATTGCGTGCAAAGATAGTGCAAATTATGAGCAGAAACAAAAGAGAAACGACAAGTTTCTGTTTTGTTTCTGCCGAAATGCAGCCTATCTTATTGCGTAATCACTCGTCTTCCCACTCGTCCGACATTGAGAATTCGGCATTGGCAAACAAGTCGGCGAGCCCTGTTATCTGCTTCAGACGGAGCAGTTCGTCACGGTCCATTCCAATGTTTTTCATTATCCAGGCATCCGACATATCCGAACGGCACAACTCTGCCACTATGTTGCTCATCAGCTCCACAGAATGAGTGCCGCGGGCACGGTTGTGGCGTATCGTCGAGGCAATCCGGTTAGATATATCCTTGTCGATTACCGTCACCGGCAACAAGCCCTGTTCACGCTCCCGCACACGCTTCGAGGTCCTCATCACCATATATCGGTGATATCCGTCTACAAGTTCGTAAGTGTCGGTAGCGCTGTCGTAATAGCACACACACGGCATAGTATAGCCATCCTCCCAAATCGAGAGTTCCAACAGTTTCATTTCAGGCGGAGCCACTATGTTAGGGTTATAGTCGTTGGCTTTAACCTTTTAAATGGGCACTGCTATCACATTGTATACGGGGCTCTTATACTTTTCTTGAATAGCCTTTTTCAGTTCTCGTTCCTTGGTCACCGGCGCAAGGCAACCACCGCATTCGCGCCATAATTTCTTGCTCACGCGCAGTTTCTCCTCGTAATTATGACGTATGTGGGTGGGTAGCGTCGACAACAGGAACTCCATATATCGCTCCCATGAGAATCCTTTGGGGCACTTTATCGACCGCCACCCCATTGCCGTAGAGGTGCCGTACATGCCTGCGAAGTTCATGCCGTTAACCCGGCTTATCATCTTGCCCCACGTGTCGGGGTCGATGGCACGGTATATGTGGAGCATCGGGATGGCTTCAGAAATAAACGGGCTCGCCACCCTCTGCCGTGTCAGCGGGACACCGGCCTGATAATAGAGGTCGTAAAGCGAATTGTAAGCCCAGCCCATTTTTCCGTTGGCAGTCCACACATCGTTGATGGTCCAGTCGAATATAGGATAGGCATTATATATCCCTTGCTCCAAATCTCCGTACTCAGTTTTTCACCCATATCACCGACGAATTAGTGGTGAACATACATGCCATACCGCTGGTTTCGCGCACCTGTAGATTCTCCTTCCCTACAAACCCTTTGAACCTTACTGTATCAACCCGATGGTATGGATTAGGATTGTCGGAAAACAATCGACCAGTCATAGTAAGGTCATTGGCCTCGGTAAACCGGAATTTCACGTCTTTGGGCGTTTGTGCCGAAATCATAGCGGCACAAACGCCCAATAGTGAATACAGTTCTTTTCATCATTACGACGAATAATTAAGATTGGTCACTACTGAATGCTATCGATTCGTATCTACATGGATGGATTTCATGGCAAATATACAAATACTGAGACAAAACATTGGCAAACAGCGGGAAAAATCGCTAAGAATTAAGCCAATTGCCGATGAAACCGTTCCCATTTAGCCTTATCTTAACATCTATTATACCCTACAATAGGTATATCTGACCAATTTATACTACCTTTGCACAGGAAATAAACGGAACATACAAGTTTCTCAATTATTATATTTACATTAACATGAACAAAATCAAGCACCTAACAACAATTGTACTACTTGTTGCAGCAACTGCTATGTGCATTAATGCCGCCACGTTGCCTACTGCAAGTATCAAGAAATTGAAAGGAAATGGCACCCATCTGATGAGCGCCGTACGCAGCACCCAGGCATTCTTCGAAAGCGAACCAATCGCTGCTTCACAAGCCTCAAGCCCTGCTGCTTCCGACAAACTTCCCGATGTCACCATGAGCGGCATCGGTGGGTGGGGAATCATTGAAGGCCCCGACGGTTCCGACTGGTTCTACAGCCAGACTTTCACCGAAAGCTCTACCAACAAGTACTACTACGGGTCTTCGGTAATTACACTCTACGACAACCACAACAACAAAATGGGTGAAATCACCGTCACCGTCCCCGACGACATGAAGTGTAACCAGATTGCTCCTTTTGGCAAAATCTCACGCTCGTTCTTCGAACGTAACACTTCCACCTACGAGGTGATGGTGTATATGCACTATATCCTCAGCCCAGGTGTGGCAAAATCCTCGATTGACGTATACGACAGCACTGGCGCACAGATTATTCAATACGATGGAGCCTATGCCGCAAGCCTCATCAGCGAAGGCACAAGCGCTTACTCTATGAAGGAGCGTCTGGCTCTGGCCTACGAATACACCGACGAAGACACTAACGAGGACATGCTCCGTTTCGACATTCTCCGTAAAGGCAACTACTCTGAAGGCCCGAACCCGGTTGTCGACCACAGTTTCAACATCGAATACGAAGGCATCAACTACAGCGACGGTGCAGCTTTCAACATAAAATATCTCGACGGCCAGTTCTACTACGTTATCGCTCGCTACACCAAGCCTTACGTTGCTTCGGTTGACTACGCTACCGGCAACATGACTTACACCGAGGGCAACAGCTACCTCACCGAAGTTTATGACCAGAACTATAACAAGGTGGCCAACGTTGATGTTCCACTCGACTACTCCGGCGCTATGCCCGACATGCACGGCTTCGGTATCATGGCCAACAACGACCTCAGCCTTGGATACTACAGCGGCGATGGTAAGATTAATGTGGTAATTACTCACTACGATTACATCGTGTCCACCGACTCTTATCTCTACTCGTTCGACGTCTACGATGCCGAGGGTAACCTAATAAAGAACATCTGCGACGAAGTAATCGACTGGACCAAAATGGGTAGCCTCGATGGCTTCGACGACCAGATTGCATTCTGCAAAGAGGGTGTTGATGTTGTACAGGAGCTCCATATGATCAACCTTCCATCGTGCAACGAAGAAGTGGTTATTCCTATCGAAATCAATGGCAAGCAGATTTCAAGCAATATCGACCGCGTAAAGACAAGTTCCGACTCTTACAAATATGTTATCGGCATGGCTAAGGGCGAAAGCGACGACGCAGGCAACGTAATCTCTGTTATCGGCTGGTACAACACCGACCTCACCCTCGACCACGAAGTCCGCTTCAACCTCGGGCCAAAAGGCGAAATGTTCACTCCAGTGATTAAGACCGAATACCTCTCGCCATACCTCTTCGACACCGACGACGAATATGAATACATCTTCATCGCCAAAATCAAACGCGACGACAGCGACGTTATCGACAATGTGCTTTCAATCGGTAACGAAGACGGCTCTATCCTCCGCTCGTTCCGTGGCGACAGCAACACTATCGGCGACTACAACTCTGGCGCTGTACTCAACCTCGGCACCACCTATCCATCGCTCTTCATCGCTTTCCGCAACTCAAAGACCAACGATTTCCAGGTTGAATTCTATGGTCTGCCTTTCACTTCATTTGCAGGTGGCGAAGGCACCCAGGAATCGCCTTACCTCATTGCCACTGTAGGCGACATGATGCAGATTGCCAACAATCCCAATGCTCATTTCAAACTCGTCAACGATATCGATATGGGTTCTGTCTGCACTTGGAGCCCAGTTGACATCCATGGTGGATTCGACGGAAACAACCACACTATCTGCGCCAACATTGCCGATGATGCAGCCGAGAATCTCGGACTCTTCGGCGAAATTTCAGGCGAAGACACTCCGGCATACGTTAAAGACCTTTCCCTTCTCGCACCATCTCTCACTGGCTCCGACGCCAACTATTGCATGGGAGCTCTCGCCGGAAGCACTTCTAACGCCGAAATCACCAACATTTATGTTGATCATCCTATTATGGTTTGGGACTCAAACTACGCTTCTACATCAGGCGGTATAATCGGCTCGGCATACCAGACCACTATCACTAACTGCTCTGTTTCCAATATTTCTTACAATGCTACTAACGCAAGCGGTGTAGGCGGCATCGTTGGCCAGCTCGGCAACTCAAGTTACATCAAACGTTGTACAGTTGACGGAACTATTATCGGTAGGAACAATCTTGGCGGTATCGCTGGTATTGCCGGTGGCATGAATAAAATCGGTTCTATCGAAGATTGTCATGCCGATATGACTATCAAAGGCGAAAACAATATCGGTGGCATTGCCGGTTCTTCTAACCGTATCCTTATCAAGAACTGCCACGCATCAGGAATTCTCACTGCTTCGATTCCCGAATACGAAGATTTCAACGACCCAATCTACAGCCTCGGAGGTGTTGTCGGCTCTATCGCTACCGACTGGAACGGCTCAGAAGAGAAGATTCTCGTTAACTGCGTGGCTTTGAGCACTTCGCTATCAATTGCCGAGAACGAACAAAATCCCGACAAGGTTTACAAGGGTGTTCACCGTGTTGCCGGTACCACCGTCAACGACCTTGGTATGGATGGCTACACTGAAGCCGGTATCGAGGGCTGCTACGCTTTGAAAGGCGTAACCATCGAAGGTAACGAAATTACAAGCGACGACGCTACATCTTCGGAAGGTGCTACAGTTGAAACTGCCGACAAATCGTTCTTCGAAGGTATCGGATTTGCTTACGGTTCCAACGACGAGAATCCTTGGGTTGATTCTGAGACAGGTCCATACCTCTATTTTGAGGATTATGCAAAGGTTATTACCTCAAATGCCGATGCAATAACACTTAAAGTTGGAGAAGAGGCCGAAATATCTGTGATTCTGTTAGGTGGTAAGAATCCTACCGCCTCAGTTGCAATTGCCAATGAAGCTATCGCAACCGTCAACAATTTAACTGATTCGGAGTTTATTACGTTGACCGTTACCGGTGTTGCTGCTGGCGAAACTACTATCACAGTAACCACTCCACAAGGTCTCAGAAAAGAAATTAAGGTGACTGTAATCGAAGAATCTGGCGTTGATGCCATCGTGGCCGACAACATTGCTATCCACGTGGCCGACAATGTAGTGATTGCCGAAGGTGCAAGCCGCATCGAACTCTACAGCGCCAACGGTATGCGCATTGCCTACACTCTCGATAGCAAGCTCGACATTGCCGGCATCCAGAGCGGTATCTACATTGCCGTTGCTACCGACGCTCAGGGCAACCGCACTACCAAGAAATTTGCCAAACGCTAATCATTAGCCATAAACTATTAAGATAAGCGGGTGAGCTGACATGTCAGCCCACCCGCTCTCGTTTTATATATCGGCAAATGCTAATGCTTGAGGTCATCGAGCAAACGGTCGAGGGCTTCGGCGGCATTGCCAAACTTGTCGAGCAACGTTACAAACCGACTGCCTATGATGGCACCGGCTGAATTAGCCTGTGCCGACTCAAGTGTCTGGCGGTTGCTGATGCCAAAGCCTATCATACGCGGATTGCGCAGCTGCATATGATTCACTCGGCTGAAGTAGGCTTGCTTCTTCGCATCGAATTCTTTCTGTGCACCGGTTGTAGCCGCCGACGACACCATATATATAAAGCCGTCGGTGTTGTCGTCGATAAATCGGATACGCTCTTCCGATGTCTCGGGGGTTATTAGCATAATGATGCGTAAGCCGTAGCGGTCGGCCACCGGCTTGAAGTGCTTCAGATAATCGGCAAATGGAAGGTCGGGCAATATCATCCCGTCGATGCCACAGCGTGCGCAATCGCTACAGAACCGTTCGAATCCGTAGTGCACTACAGGATTAAGGTAGCCCATAAGAATGAGCGGAATATCCACTTCGCGGCGAATGTCGCTCAGCTGGTCGAAAAGGCGGCTGAGCGACATACCGCCCTTCAGTGCCTTGGTTGCAGCATCCTGTATCACAGGGCCGTCGGCCATAGGGTCGCTGAACGGAATGCCCACCTCTATCATATCGATTCCGCCACGGGCAAGTGTTCTGATTATATCGCAAGTGCTGTCGGGCGTAGGGTGTCCGGCACAAAAATACAACGACAGGATGTTGTGTTTCTTCTCTTCGAAAAGTCGATTGATTCTATTCATGATTTCGTTCGTTTTGTTTCAGTTTTTTGATAAAAGCATTTAGTGCGCCCACATTCTTCACTGCCGGTGATATCTCAAAGCGGGAATTAAGGTCGATGCCAATCATCATTGGATGTCTAAGGGCCAGAATTGCAGGGGCATCGTCGGGCCCGATTCCTCCACTGAGAATAAACGGCAACTTGCCATGGTATTCCTCGAGACGTTTCCAGTTGAAGTGCCGTCCAGAACCTCCGACCGACGGACCTTTGGCATCAAACAAAAGCATAGTGCACACATCGTCGTAGCCGCTTAAATCGGGCAGCGAAGAGTCTTCCGATATGCCGATGGCCTTGATTATCGACACATCTTTCATAGCCGCCAGCTCGCGAAGTGCTCTACAATAGTCTGCCGACTCACTTCCATGCAATTGCACGCCCCACAGATGAGCCTCTGCAGCTATCTGCGCCACCTCGGCAACCGGAGCATCGACAAACACTCCCACCCGCCTTACCGTTGCTTGTGGCATATAGTCCGGCAATGCCGATACATACCGCTTCGACCCCTGCCAGAATATGAATCCCATCATATCAATGCCTAAAGACTCCACTGCACGGATATTTTCGGGCTCGCGCATGCCACACACCTTTATCAGCATAGAATATTCATGATTAGTTGTTGTAATGCTTCGCCGGGCGACACCTGACGCATGAACGTCTCGCCGATAAGGAATCCTCGGAAGCCAGCCTGACGCAATCGGCTGACAGTACCAGCATCAGATATCCCGCTCTCCGACACCAGAACGGCATCGGCAGGGAGTTTTGCCGCCATGGCAAACGACTGCGCCACGTCGGTGTGGAAAGTACCCAAGTGCCGGTTGTTAACGCCAATCATATCGGGCCTTGTTTCTATATAATGCAATTCGTCGGCGCTATGAATCTCAAGAAGCACCTCAAGCCCCAGTTGATGGGCTGTTGCAGTAAGTGCAAGGCAATCGTCGAAACTCAATGCCGAAGCGATAAGCAACACCGCATCGGCTCCTGCAAGCCGTGCCTCAACAAGTTGGTACTCATCAACCACGAACTCCTTGCGCAACAGTGGCACATCAACGGCACTACGGATGGCTCTAAGATAGTCGAGCGAACCCCCGAAATATTTCTCGTCGGTGAGCACCGAAATTGCCGCCGCACCGGCTGAGACATATTCTGATGCAGTCAGTACCGGATCGGCATCGCGGTTTATCCAACCTTTCGAAGGTGAGCGACGCTTGAACTCGGCTATTATGCCGCTTTCCGATGTTTGTAGAGCCCGACGCATTGATACAATACGATGCAGCGGACTACGTTCCAGCTCATTCAAGAGTTCCGACATGGGCTTCATTGCCTTGCACTTAGCCACTTCCTCCCGTTTGTCAGCAATAATTCTGTCAAGAATGTCTGCCATAGCCGTCAAGAGTTAAGTTCGACATATCGCTTAAGCACCTCCTTTGCGCGGCCACTCTCCAGCGATTCACGCGCCAAGGCAAGACACTCCGACATCGGCTTACCCCCGCCTACAACCTTGATGGCCATAGCTGCATTGGCAATGACCACATTGCGTCGGGCTTCGGTAGTGGCATTACTGAGGATATCATCGAATATATCTGCTGCCTCTTCCTTGGTTTCGCCTCCATAAAGTTCCGAGGGTTTAACAATACCAAGACCAAGGTCTTGAGGACTGAATATTTTCTCCATCACTGACGTCTTTACTTTGAAATCGCCGGTGAGCGAAATTTCATCGTAACCGTCGATACTTGTCACTATCCCATATTGGGTACCGAGTTTTTCGTACACACTGCTGTAGAGCCGCATCTGGTTAAGGTTGGCCACACCAAGCAACTGATACTTCGGACGAGCTGGATTCACCAACGGCCCGAGCAGGTTGAAACAGGTGGGCACCTGCAATTGACGGCGCACCGGCGCCACAAACTTCATTCCATAGGCAAACAGCGGTGCATGCAGATAAGTGAATCCGCACTGCTCAAGATTGCGCCGATGCACATCGGCATCTGCCGTAAACTTCACTCCATGTTGTTCAATCACATTGCTGGCGCCCGATGTCGAAGTAGCAGCATAGTTGCCATGCTTGGCCACCTTGTAACCGGCACCAGCCACCACAAAGCATGCGCATGTTGATATGTTGAATGTGTTCTTGCCATCGCCTCCAGTGCCCACAATGTCGATTACATCGTATGGCGACAGGTCGATAGGATGTCCGGTTTCGATAATCCCGTCGCGAAAACCCAGAAGCTCGTCAACTTTAATGCCGCGCATCATCAGCCCTGTAAGCGTCGCACTAATCTGCACCTCGCTATAACGCTGTTCCACTATTCCGTGCATAATGGCGCAGGTTTCGCTACGGCTGAGCACCTCGCCATTGATTATCTTTGTAAGTATTGCTTTCATTATGCTTTGTGATTAATGAAATTATCAATTAACTGCCGTCCGTCGGGTGTAAGCACCGATTCGGGATGAAACTGTATGCCATGGATATCGAAACGACGATGACGCAACGCCATTATCTCCTGCTTGTCGCTCAATGCGGTTATTTCAAGGTCGGACGGAAAATCGGCGGTCGACACCACCCACGAATGGTAACGCCCCACTGCAATATCTGAGGAAAGTCCACTGAACAGGTAGTCAGGGGCAACGATATTGCAATTGCTCTGTATTCCGTGATACACTTCGTCGAGGTTCTCCAACTTGGCACCGAACACCTCACCGATAGCTTGATGTCCCAGACACACGCCAAGCATTGGCTTTATTCCGGCATACCTCCTGATAACCGGTTTAAGCAATCCTGCCTCATCCGGAATGCCGGGGCCCGGGCTAAGCACTATCTTGTCGTAAGCACTGAGTTCATCGAGGACAAAGCGGTCGTTGCGCTTCACATCAACATCTACACCTGCTGCACGAATCATGTGATACAGGTTATATGTAAAGGAATCGTAGTTGTCAATAATAACTATTCTCATTGTCGTTGTTGTTTTTGCCATGATTACAATTGTTCTGCCACTGTAATAGCCCGACGCAAGGCCCCAAGCTTGCTGTTAACCTCTTGCAACTCATATTCGTCGTCGCTCTTCGACACAATGCCGCTTCCAGCTTGAAACCAGAGTTCTCCGTTACGGCTCACGAAGGTGCGGATTGTGATTGCCTGGTTAAGCGAGCCATTGAATCCAATAAATCCGATACAACCGCCATAAGCACCTCTATTGTGCGGTTCCATCTCGCTTATCAGCTGCATTGCACGCACTTTTGGCGCCCCCGACAGCGTTCCGGCAGGGAAGGTGTCGACAAAGGCCTTTATCGACGACTTTCTGTCGTCGAGCACTCCGCTGACACGGCTCACCAGATGTATCACATGGCTGTAATACTGCATATCCTTGTAGAACTCCACCTTCACATCGTGGCAGTTGCGGCTCAAATCGTTTCGGGCAAGGTCGACAAGCATCACATGCTCGGCATTCTCCTTTGGGTCGTTACGCAGATATTGTGCATTACGCGCATCCTGTTCGGGATTTCCGGTTCGTCGAGTGGTTCCGGCTATCGGGTCGATATATGCCTTGCCGTCCTCTATTCGGCAGTGGGTCTCGGGCGATGAGCCGAAAATACGGAAGCCACCAAAATCGAAATAGAACAGATACGGACTTGGGTTAATGCTCCGCAATGCCCGGTACAATTTAAAGTCATCGCCTTCATAACGCTGCACGAAACGGCGGCTGAGCACTATCTGAAACACATCGCCACGGCGACAATGAGCAATGCCACGGCGAATGTTAGCTTTATGCTGCTCGTCGGTCAAGGTGCTCACGGTGTCGCCCACCGAATGGAAATCGTAGGTTGCAAAGTTATGGTTGCGGATAATGCGTTCAAGGTAATCAATGCTGCTGGGCTCGCCATTCTCAACAAGTTCAATCAGAGTCATACTGTTGTTGAAATGGTCGAACACTATCAGATATTTATATAGTATATACTGCAAGTCGGGGGCATCGTTCTGCTCCTGCGTGTCGTCCTTTATGGCTATGTGCTCGAAATAGGTTACAGCATTGAACGATGTGTAGCCATACACACCGCAGTACTCGCTCCTGTCGCCAGTAACTTCGAATCGGTCAAGGAAATCGTCGATTGCGGTTTCAACCTTATATTCATCTGAAATATTCCGTTTCAGGTTGCTGCCATCGGGATAGTTTGCATTAGCCGTTCCGTGCCCCACCGCAATGCTTGCCATCGGCGAAAGGGCAATAAACGAGCGGCCTGTGTCGTGGCTGTGATAGTCGGAACTCTCCATAAGCGCACTCTGAGGATAGAGGTCGCGCACTTTCAGATAGGTGCTCACCGGGGTATACAAGTCACCGAGTATCTCCTTCGTTACTGTTGTATATTTGAATTTTTGCATATTGTTGAGTGTTATTGTTTTTCGTTGAAATCGTTGGCATGTGCCAGATAGGTATCCAGGTCTTTGTCGCCTCGACCACTCACCGTTAACACCACCACATCATCAGGACTGAACTTCATTCGTGGTAACATTCCCAATGCATGTGCCGATTCGAGAGCCGGGATTATCCCTTCCAGCCGAGTCAACTCGTATGCAGCACGCAATGCCTCGTCGTCGTTCACGGCCATCACCGTTGCACGGTGCTGACGTGCCAGATTGGCGTGCATTGGTCCAATGCCGGGATAGTCAAGACCGGCAGATATTGAGTACGGTTCGATAATCTGTCCGTCCTCGTCCTGCATCACCAATGTCCGGCTTCCGTGAAGTATACCAAGCGAACCACATTTTATAGTGGCGGCAGTGAGATTACTGTCGATGCCCTTGCCTCCGGCCTCACCAAGAACAATCTTCACTCGCTCGTCGTCGATATAGTGGAAAATGGTTCCGGCAGCATTTGAGCCTCCACCCACGCAAGCCATCAGATAGTCGGGATAGTCGCGTCCCTCCTTTTCAGCAAGTTGCCACTTTATCTCCTCGCTGATTACACTTTGCAGGCGCGCCACCAGGTCGGGATAAGGATGTGGCCCCACAGTTGAACCAATAATATAGAATGTGTCCGACGGATGACAGCACCAGTCGCGGATTGCTTCGTTGGTCGCGTCCTTCAGCGTCTTGTTGCCGCTCTCAACGGGAAACACCTCTGCTCCAAGCATCTTCATCCGCTCCACGTTCACATGCTGACGCTGCACATCGGTGGCGCCCATATATATACGGCAGGGCATATTCATCAGCGCACACACAGTGGCTGTTGCCACTCCATGCTGTCCGGCTCCGGTTTCGGCAATTATGCGCCGCTTCCCCATTTTTCGAGCCAGCAGAATCTGGCCGATGGCATTGTTGATTTTGTGAGCACCTGTGTGGTTAAGGTCTTCACGTTTCAGATACAGCCTGCAACCATAGCGCTCGCTCATGCGACTGGCATAATACAGTGGCGATGGCCTCCCGGCATAGTCGCGCAGCAGTGCATGGAACTCTTTCTTGAATTCCGCACTTTCTATTATCGCTTCGTAACTGGTTCTTAGATTCTCCACGGTGGCATAAAGGATTTCAGGGACGTAAGCCCCGCCAAATTCACCGTAGTAACCTTGATTGTCGATTTTATATGACTTCATTTCTAAGTTTAATGGTTATTCTTTTCAATAAAAAAAGAGGCTTGCCGTGTAACCTACGACAAGTCTCTATACGTTGTTGTGCAAAATATCAGTAGCGCCACAATGCGAGTGCTTGTGCTCACGGCTTAGTCCTTACGAGGCTGCGCCACCACCAATATTTGCTGTTGAAGCTCTGCATATCTGTAATGCAACACTTATTGTTTAACCTAATGTATTTTGCTATTCAATTCTGTTGCAAATGTAATGAGCGATTTTGAGTGTTCCAAAAATTTTTGTAATTATTTTCATTAATATCGCAATTTTATTCCACAATAAGAGTTATATTCATTAAATATACATATTTTCACCATTTCCAGCGCTTTTTCTGGATATTCCTTTGCCATTTCATCAAAAATTACGAATATTGCATCCCGTTATGTTTTTGTGACAATACTATTATGATACATTTCGACACTGATTACATGGAGGGCGCTCACAGCGAAGTGCTGCAACGCCTTATCGAGACTAACTATGAGCATTCTGTAGGGTATGGCGCCGACGACTACACAGCAAGCGCCAAGCGCAAGATTATCGAGGCATGCGGCCTTAGCGACGATGCAAAAGTATTTTTCCTGGTTGGCGGCACACAGACCAATGCCACAGTTATCGACGGGTTGCTGATGCACCACGAAGGGGTAATGGCGGCATCAACCGGACACATAAACGTTCACGAGTCGGGCGCTATCGAGGCATCGGGTCACAAGGTGCTCACGCTCCCGTCGCACGATGGAAAGGTGTGGGCTTCTGAGGTCAAGGCTTACGTCGACAATTTCTATGCCGACGAAACTTACGAGCATATGGTGGCACCAGGGCTGCTCTACATTTCCCAGCCTACCGAATATGGCACTCTATATTCGCGTAGCGAACTCGAAGAGCTGCACCAAGTGTGCTCCGATCGCAATATCCCTGTATATATCGATGGGGCACGGCTGGCTTCGGCTCTGGCTTCGCCGGCAAACGATGTAGACCTCCCTACCCTCGCATCGCTCTGCGATGCGTTCTACATTGGTGGCACCAAGTGCGGACTTCTCTTCGGCGAGGCTGTTGTGGTGCCTCAAGGAAGCAAATATCTGCCATGCTTCTTCACACTCATAAAACAGCATGGAGCCCTGCTGGCAAAAGGGCGGCTGCTGGGAGTGCAATTCGATGCCCTCTTCACGAACAACCTGTATCAACGAATCGGCGAGCATGCTGTTAAGCTGGCATTGAAACTCAAGCAGGCATTCATCAGCAAAGGTTATAGGCTGCACATCGATTCGTTCACCAACCAGCAATTCATTGTTCTACCAAATGCCCAGCTCGACCGGCTGGCAGATATCGCATCATTCGAGATATGGGGATTGCGAGGCAAAGAGGAAACCGTGGTACGCCTCGTAACAAGCTGGTGCACAAACGAGGCCGACGTCGATGCATTCATCGCTCAGTTATAGAAACCGTAACACATAAAAGGAGCGTCGAAACAGATTGTTTCGACGCTCCTTTTATGTCGGGATGACTGGATTCGAACCAGCGGCCACACGCCCCCCAGACGCGTACTCTAACCGGGCTGAGCTACATCCCGCCGTGCTTTTTTCAGAAAAGCGTTGCAAAGATAATGCAATTTTTCGGTTATTGCAAACAAAAATCGCTTTTTCCAGAAATAAATATCTTAATGTCAAATGTGCATAAGGTCGCGGTATATGTCGAGGGCAGCTTTCACGGTCTCGGCATCGCAGATACTGTCGATGTGAATGTCGCCGGGAGCACTTAGCAGACTGAAGTTGAGTTCGCCGTTGTGACTCTTCTTGTCGTGATGCATCAAGTCGATAATAGCATCGTAATCATTGCAGGTGATGGCAAATGCTCCGTAGTTAGTTCTAACGAAGTCGGCAACGGCATTTAGAAGCACCGAATCAAACTGCATCTGCATATGCGACAACACCAGTTCCACTACAGTTCCCCACGCCACAGCATAGCCATGAGGGATGGCCGACATACGCTTCAAGGCAAGGCTCTCAAAGGCATGTCCTACGGTATGGCCCAGGTTTAATGCCCTGCGGATTCCCTGTTCGTGAGGGTCTTCAGCCACAATTCGACGCTTTACCTCAACAGATTCGGTCAAGAGCGAGAGCAGCAGTTCGTGGTCGATGTGAGAAAAGTCGAACGCCAATAGTTTTGCCACCTCATCGCGGCTCGAAAGAAGCCCATGCTTCAGCATCTCAGCATAGCCCGACTTTACCTCTTGAATTGGAAGCGAGTCGAGAAAGCGAGTGGAGATAATTACGGCATCAGCCTCACAGAAGGCACCAACTTCGTTTTTAAAGCCATTGAAGTTGATTCCGGTCTTGCCTCCCACAGCAGCATCGACAGCCGAGAGCAATGTAGTGGGCACATTCACAAATCGCACACCACGCTTGAACGTTGCAGCAGCAAATCCGCCCAGATCGGTCACAACGCCGCCTCCGATATTAATTATCAGCGATTTCCGACTTGCACCTCCATCGCACAGTTGTTTCCACACCTGCGAAAGCGAGTCGACATTCTTGTTGATATCACCCGACTTAATCACAATCCGCGTGGCTCCAGCCACTGTCTTGCAATCAGAGAGCCTCGACAGCACAAAATAGTCGACATTAACATCTGTTATCACGAAAACGCGGTTAGGTGCAGCCTCATCGACAATTGTGTCGAGAGTGGCAGCTATATCATTGGTAAATACAATCTTCTGGCTCATATACTGTCAGCTAATTTAAGAATGTTTGGAACAACGGAAGCAAATGTAGCCATATCAGGCAATACGAGGTCGGCACCGGCATCGTAGAGTTCATCGGCACCTATAGGCCCGGTGGTAACAGCCACTGTGAACACACCGGCAGCATGGCCGGCTTTGGCACCAAGCGGTGCATTCTCAATTACAATGGCATTGTAAGGCTTTGCACCGGCCTTTTCAAGGCCTTTGAGATATGGTTCGGGGTCAGGCTTGCCGTGCACCACATCGAGAGCGGTCACACGGTCGTCGGCAGCGAAAATTCCTACATAGTCGGCATCGATACGGCTAATCACCGAAGCTTGAGCCGAACCCGTTACCAACACACAACGCACACCATTGTCCGACAGGCGGCTAAGCACGTCGATAGTGTGAGGCATCACATCAGGAGCGCCCATGGCACGGAAATATCCGGCTTTGCGCTGATAGAGTGCCATCGCCTCATCGTGCGAAATCTCAGGGCGCGAATTTCGGCGCAGCAGGGTGTTGATGGTAGCCACTCCGGTCATTCCCTCGAATCGGTAAAAATCGTCTGGGGTACAGGCAATTCCTTGCTCACTCATCAGCCTGAACCAAGCCTTTGAATGGTTGCGCATCGAATCGTACAGCACTCCATCCATATCAACGAGAGCGGCCTTCAAGCCGCAACCCGCACCGAATCTATGACCGGAGCGGGTATTGTAGCGTTCTACAGCTTTTGCTGCTAATTCATTGTAATCTGTCATTTAGTCTTCATTTTTAGTTGCTGCCTCTTTCTTGCGTTTGGCAGCTTCTTTGCGTTGTTTCTCTTCTTGTTTTTTGCGTTTTTTCTCCTCCTTCTGCTGTTGCTTAATCTGCTCGGGAGTGAGTTTCACCGGAGCTTCGATAAGGCCTTGCTCTATCATCTTGAGGCTATCCTCATGGCTGAGCGTATCGGCCTCGAGCCCTTGCATTATGCTTGAATTGAGCGTATCGACAGCCACATTCGACTGCATGGCAGCGTTTGCGCCACGCTTGAACGCCTTCGAAATCTGGTCGCGAAGGTTCAGACGGGCATTGTTGGCAATCGATGTCTTGCTGCCGGCCATACCCTCCTTAAAGCGGGCCCGGCCTAAGCGGAACTTCATCTTGTCGGCATTTCCGCTGATGTTCAGACCAAACTTGAACGGGATGGGCGACTTGAGCACCGACACATGATAGTTGAGGTTCAGGTCGAGGTCGTTACTACCCATCACGCCCACTTTATAGCGGTCCATCTGGAAAATGAACGGGAACAGCTCAAGGGTGTTATCCTTAACCACCAGCTCCACGTCCATATTGTCGATAAGGTTACGCTTCTTGTTCTTGAACATCAGCCATTTCGAGATGGTGGCAAATGTCTCAGAGTCGAAAAGCACCAAACTGTCGCCATGCAGTTTCACGGCTGCAGTGAGAGTCGGAAAAATAACATTCATAGCCGAATCGACGTCGGACGATGCTGCTATTTCGGCGTCGATGATACCGTCCATCGAATTGAGCAGCGGCATTATGGAATCCACGCCCGGGATAAGGTCGATAAACCGGTCGAGCTGCACCTTCTGCATACCTATTTCGAAAGCGCAACGAATCTTCTGCTTGCTCTGCGCTGCATACAGAGCCTCGAGGGTCATGCTACCCATATCGCTCATTGCCTGGATGTCGTTTAGCCGGAGAGCGCCATCGTGCACCTGAAGGCAACCCGACACATTCTGGAGTTTCATGTCGGCATACATTCCGTTCTTGGCATATATGTCAATGTCAGCCTCGATGTTCGAAGGTATTACGAACGCAGCCGGCACGGTATCGGTTACCTGGTCGACAACGTTGTTTTCCATCTCATCGATGTCCATGGCGCTGTCAACTACATCCGCATGGCTGTCGGCATACGCCATACCTGCATATGCAGTCGATATGAGCTGGTTGATGTCGAGGGTATCGGAAATTATACTGAAGCCAATGTCGAGCGGACGGCGGTTGCGGCCCATCATGGTGGAGCGAATATTGCGGATGCCACCGGTGATGTCGAACGAGCTGCGGCCAGTGGTCAGACGGGCAGTGTTAACAATCAGGCTGTCGAGACTGAAAGCGATGTCGACGTTCGACAACTTGTTACGCAACGGGAAATATGGGGTAACCAAGCGGGCGCTGTCGGTGCGTACAATTCCGGAGAGCTGCCAGTTGCGCAGCAGTGCTTTGGTGGTGCTGTCTACCGACATGTCGATGTTTTCACGGCCATCGTCAACAGTTTGCCGCATTATAGCCCGGAGCGAATCGCGATGGAGCGAGTCGGCATGAGTGAAACGGCGTTGCTGGCGCAGGCGTGGCATCAAGTCGAGCCCAATCTCGGCATTCGTGGCTCCGGCATACATTCCGCCTCCGCCATATCGAGCGCGTGCTGTGTGGATAAGCATCCTTATTTCCGGCACATTCGATTCTGCCGAGGCTGTAATGCTGGCTCTACCCTCCACATCACGCAAGGCGGCACGGGTGGAATCTATATCGAGATAGCGCAAGCTCTTGGCAGTGATTCTGGCACCAAAAGGCACGAAAGGCTTGCCGTTCTGCAGTTTCTTCATCTTCTTGCCGGCTGCGGCAGTGGCTTGCAGTTCGCCAAGGCTGACGTTCATACCCTTGTAGTTCATGAAAACGGTATCGATGGTGAACCTCGCCGACATCAGATTGTGGCTTTTGCCGGTTTCTTGACTCACAAACTTTTGATTCGAGCCGAGAGTGAGTCTTGCATAGTCGGTGAACAGTTCAATGGTGTCGGCTGGCGAATTTACGGTGAAATTCTTCAGTTCCACCTTACCGTTGATGCCCAGATTGTTGTATCGCTGATGAGCAATATCGTTGATGTGAATATCAAGGTTGGTGTCGGCATTCATCCTACCGGTTATGGCATACGGCAAATCGATGCCGAGCATTCTAATGAGATTCGGCAGATTGGCGTTACCGCTGATGGCAGCTTTCAGATGCGGGTCGCTCAGCGGTGTACTCACATCGGCACTACCCTTCAGCTTTACCGCTTCCCCTTCAAATCTCACATTGCTCACGGCCAGAGTACTCTTGTCAAGCTCCTTGCCATTGATATCGGCCTTTGCCGATGCTGCTATACGGTTAATGCGGTGACGTTTAGGGCCTGTAAGATAGCTGTCGGGGATGTTGACATCGATACGGAGCGATGGGATATCGTCGGCCGAAGCCATAACGTACGGTTCGGTGAGTGTAATGCCTATGGTGCTGCGCAGGTTGGTATCGAACCCGTTGAACATATCGGCATATTCCTTCGGGATATATGGCAACAGTCCGAGAAAATCGAATTCGCCAAGAGTGCTGTTGAGTTTGTCGACTTTCAGCGGCTCGGCAAAGTTGACATCCATATCAAGCGAGATAGGAATGTTGCCAATCTTGGCCTTTGTGTCGGCAATTCCTACACGGAAAGCATCGTCGGCGTTCCAGTCGAGCATAGTGTTAACCATCACTGGCAGCCGGCTGGCAAGGGTGTCGGCTGCATACGTGGCCGAGACGAACGAGTCGAAAATCAGCTGAAGGCGATTATCCTTCTGCGCGCTCAACTGAGCCGCAATGATATCGACGTCAGCCGAAATTGAATCGGCAAGCGAGAGATAGCTGATGCCACGGCAATTGGAAATCTCCACCGAGTTGATGGTAATGTCGGGCAACGACGTAGATGTGTCGTCGGAGCTATCGCTCGGAGGGACAATGTCGAAATTCGACAGTTCGGCAGAGGCCATCACAACATTGGCACGCAAGCCGGAGAGCATCACATCACGAATGTCGATTGTAGCAGTAGCAAGGCGAAGCAAATTGAGTTCAAGATGAAACTTGTCGAACTGCAGCAGCGAATCGCAGTTGGCAGGCAAAGCAGCACGGCACGAATCGGGAACGGCATCGAGCGAATGCGACACTATGGTGAGATTGTCAACATCGAGTGCCACACATGGAAATGTCTTCCAGATTGTGAGTTCCACACTGCCAATTTTTGTGTCGGAGTTGATGAGATATTCATTGGCATAGTCTTGCACAATAGGCGTGAGGCGCGACGGCGATAGAATCCACACTATAGCAGCAAAGATTACGGCCAACAGCAGTACCAGTGAACCAATCACGATACCCGCCCATTTGCCAATCTTTTTCATTACACGTTTTTTGCTCATAATATAAGAAGCCGTTATTCGGTTTAATAAGCAAATTTACTCCAAAAAGCAAACCAAACAAAATTAACGCCCCATTTTATGCTCCAGAAGTTGTGGGAAAATAGGAAGGTGTCGAGTTTTATGAATTTTTCGGCATAAATGCATTCAAGGGCATCGCAATCACAGGGTCCATAGCCGTGTATGACAAGTCGGGCATATCGGGTAACTGAAAACAATCATTAGGGTCGTATATTGGAAAACTGGGGTTGGTGAATTCGGGAATATTCAGTAACTTTGCGGCGGTAAAAAATGTTTTAGGAATTATGGTAAAGCAATGCAGCATCCTTTTCGGATGCCTTGCTCTCGGCGAGCTTGTGGTATGGCTCACGGGAGCCAAATTGCCGAGCAGCATCATAGGGATGATAATCCTCGCCATATTGTTACAGGCGAAGGTGGTGCAAGTGGATTCGGTAAAGGGTATTTCAGACTTTCTGGTTTCGAACTTCGGTTTCTTTTTTGTGCCGCCGGGTGTAGCACTGATGCTCTACATCGACACTATCGTCGAGGAATTCATCCCGATAGTGGTATCGGTGGTGGTGAGCACCGCATTGGTGTTGATAGTAACGGGACAAGTTCATCAAATAATCCGACGACATGGAATTCATAGAAAATAAGGTTGTGGTAATAGCTATCACCTTCCTGGTGTATTGGAGCGCCAAGAGGCTTCAGGCTCGCACCGGTTGGCTCTTCCTCAACCCGATACTTGTGAGCATGATAGCAATAATCGCACTTCTGAAAGCAAGCGGGATGCCGTACGAAAAATATGCCGAGGGTGCAAACGCCATCGATTTCTGGCTTAAACCGGCCATAGTAGCACTTGCTGTGCCGCTGTATCTTCAGCTGACAACGATACGCAAGCAGTTGATGCCAATAATCATATCACAACTTGCAGGCTGTGTGGTTGGAGTGGTGTCGGTAGTGTTGGTGGCAAAATGGATGGGGGCTTCCGACTCAGTAATAATATCTTTGGCACCGAAATCGGTAACCACGCCAATAGCAATGGAGGTTACAGGACAGCTGGGCGGCATACCATCGCTCACGGCAGCCATTGTTATATGCGTGGGACTTTTCGGGGCAATATTCGGTGTGCGGATTCTGCAAGTGGGCCGGGTGAAGAGCCCGATAGCCCGGGGAATTAGTTTGGGCACTGCAGCCCACGCCATTGGCACATCGCGAGCAAGCGAATTTGGGCACATCTATGGGGCATATGCCTCACTTGGGCTGATACTTAATGGAGTGCTCACAGCG
This sequence comes from Muribaculaceae bacterium, assembly GCA_016292745.1. Taxonomy (GTDB): domain Bacteria; phylum Bacteroidota; class Bacteroidia; order Bacteroidales; family Muribaculaceae; genus SFRY01. The sequence goes on from JAEDFO010000013.1 coordinate 39,660, forward strand.
CTCCTTGCTCCGCTTATATTGAAATGTATGGGCGTCATCTGAATCGGCAGCCGAAGAATAAACGTTGATATTGGGCTAAATATTTGCTGTGGGGGAATATTTTCACTACCTTTGCAGTGGATTTGCCAGCCTGGCATATCGTGGCATGCCCATAAGCATTGCCTATTGTGTAATTTAACGGTAAAGATTTGGACCCTGACCCTCTTTCTGCTTGCTTATTAGTACAGCTTTGCTCTTCGGCCATGAGCGATGCCATAGTGGTGCACGCTCCTACCGTGGGTAGCATAATCGCTATAGTGTGTGCCAGCCTGGCACTGTTGTCCTCGGCCTTTGCTTCGGCCTCTGAAACTGCCTTTTTCTCGATTACCCAAACCCAGCGTGAAGACATCGACGAGGATTCATCGCGTTACGCTCAGTTGCTGGCATTGCTTGAACAACCTGAGAAACTGCTTGCCACAATTCTCATAACCAACAATCTGGTGAACGTTACTATAGTAATTCTGTTGAGCTATGCCATTAACCAGATATTCGTGTTTAACGATGCTGTGGTGAGTTTCATCCTTCAATCGGTAGTGCTAACATTCCTTATATTGCTCTTTGGCGAGATATTGCCAAAGCTATATGCCACCAAGCACAACCTCGACTTTGCCGTAATGGCCTCTGGTGCCCTGACCGCACTGTGCCGCCTGTTCTCTCCGGCAAGCCGGGTGCTGATGAAAAGCACCTACATAGTCGACAAGATAGTAACAACCCATGCCGATGAGATATCGAAGGAAGACCTCTCGCAGGCTCTTGAGATAACCCACGTGCACACCGGCGACGAAAAGGAACTGCTTGAAGGCATCCTACGATTCGGTGGCACCACCGTCACCGAAGTGATGCGGCCTCGTGTCGACATCGAGGCGGTGGACTATTCGGCAAACTTCAATGCCATCGTCGACACTGTCATCACTACCGGTTACTCTCGTCTGCCAGTCTACAAGGACAATCTCGACAACATTGTGGGAATTCTCTATGCCAAGGACCTGCTGCCATACATTGGAAAGGCTGCTGACCACTTCAACTGGCAATCGCTACTGCGCGAGGCATATTTTGTGCCCGAGACCAGAATGATTGACGACCTGCTGGAAGATTTCCGAAAGAAGAACATCCACATGGCCATCGTGGTCGATGAGTTCGGCGGGACTCAGGGCATTGCCACACTGGAGGATGTGCTCGAGGAGATTGTGGGCGACATCAACGATGAATACGACACCGAAGAGGTTTCGTACCAGAAACTGCCCGACGGCTCGTATGTGTTCGACGGAAAAACTCTGCTTAACGACTTCTTCCGCGTGCTCGACCTCGACGAGAAAGAATTTGAAGAGTTTACCGACGATGTGGAAACCGTGGCCGGAATGCTTCTTAACATCAAAGGCGACTTCCCGAAGGTAAAGGAATCAATAGTCTATAAAAACATCCGTTTTCTGGTGCTCTCAGTCGAAAAGCACCGAATAGTGTCGGTAAGGGTTAAAGTGAACCAGAGCGATGAGCAGACGGCATAATATAATCGCTGCCATTGCAGCCGTTTCGGCTATAGTGGCGGCTGTCGCAATATGGTATGTTGTAGGGAATGTCGACAACGAATGCATACCACGACGAAGAGCTTTTATGCGCATCGAACCTTATGCAGCTGAATATTCAGCTTACGATTCGCTTCCGCTGCAATTGCAGGTAAACTCCTCGGCAAAAGTACTGGAAGCAGATGACGCCTCAACTCCGGAAGGCTCGCATTGGATAAACATCAGCTATCCACGATTCGGCTCGACGGTGTATTGCACATACGTTGATGTAACACCGGCTTCATTGGACCGACATCTGCGCAACCGATACGAACGGATTGAGAAGAATGTAAGAGGAACCATGCGAAACGTGCTGTTTGCCGACTCAATTACCGGCATTTCGAGCGACGTGTTTTTTGCAGCCGAAGGCAATGTGGTGCCGTTACAGTTTATCAGCACCGACAGCGCAACCTTTGTGTTTTCGGGTGCCGTGTTTATTCCAACAGCGGCAAATGCCGACTCAGTGGCACCGATAGTCGACAACATTAGCGACGATGTGATGTATATGCTACAGAACCTCAAGCCTAAGGCTAAGCAAAGATGAAAATCGAGGCATACGACATAGAAGGCTTTGAAACATTCTTGGTGGCTGAGGCTGAAGCCCAGGAACTCACAGATGTGGAATACCTGCACCAGTACTGCGTATGCCACGGCATCGACACCGATGACATAACATCAGCACGAAGCGAAAAGGTGCGTAAAGAACGATACCTCACGCGAATGCTCCTCACCGAAATGGTAGGCTGCAAACAAGCAAGGCTCACGCACGAGCCATCGGGAAAACCGATGCTCGACGGAAGCGACCTTAGCATATCGATAAGCCACTCGTGGCCGTTCGTGGCGATAATAATTAGTCCAGGCAACGACAACATTGGCATTGACATCGAAACCCAGGCAGAGCGTGCCCATAGGGTGAGAAGCCGGTTTTTGAATCAAAGCGAAAATGCCATCATTGCCGAAGGCGACTCTGCCACCTGCCTGATGGCATGGACAGCCAAGGAAGCCATATACAAAGCCGCCGGAGTGGAACTGTTGAGCCTTGCCGACGACATTGCGCTGAACATTGCCGGCAACGTCGCAAAGCCCGGCATCTGGAACAAATACATTGGCAAAGCCGACGGACGGCAGTTCGATGTACGAACTATGCTGCACATCTCACGGCGATATGCCATCACAGCGACAAAAGAAATAAAACAACAATAAAACAATATGAGAAACGAATTGAAAGTCAGACTATTGCTCACACTATTGCTATTACTCATAGCAATAGCGCCACTCTTTGCCTGCACCAGTTTCCTGGCGGGCAAGAACGCCACAGCCGACGGTGCAACCATGATTACCTATGCCGCCGACTCACACGTGCTTTACGGCGAACTCTACCGCCAGCCGGCTGCCGACCACCCGAAAGGCTCGATGCGTGAAATTCGCGAATGGGACACCAACAAGCACCTTGGGTACATCCCCGAAGTCAGCCACACCTACTCGGTAATAGGCAACATGAACGAGAAACAGGTAACCATCACCGAATCGACATGGGGCGGACGAGAAGAATTGGTCGATACCACAGGAATAATGGATTACGGCTCGCTGATATATGTAGCACTGCAACGCGCATCATCAGCTCGCCAAGCCATTAAAATCATGACCACTTTGGTAGAGAAATACGGCTACTACAGCAGCGGCGAATCGTTCTCGATTGCCGACCCGAACGAAGTGTGGATAATGGAAATGATTGGCAAAGGCTGCAAGGAGAAAGGCGCTGTGTGGGTGGCTATCCGCATTCCCGACGATTGCATTGCCGGCCATGCCAACCACTCACGTATTCACAAAATTCCATTTGCCGACAAGAAGAACTGCATGTATAGCCCCGACGTAGTGTCGTTTGCTCGAAAACAGGGATACTACACTGGCAGCGATGCCGACTTTAGCTTCTCGCGCGCATATGCCGAATACGATTTTGGAGCCCTTCGCGGTTGCGATGCCCGAGTGTGGGCATTCTATCGCCATTTTGCCGACGACATCGACCGTTATCTCCCATGGATTAACGGCGAGAAAGGTGCCGAGGTAATGCCTCTATATGTAAAGCCAAACCGCAAGCTCACAGTAGCCGACTTCAAGGCTGCCATGCGCGACCACTTTGAAGGTACACCTTTCGATATGACCAACGACATAGGAGCTGGCCCATGGAAAGTTCCATACCGCTATCGTCCAATGACTTTCAAGGTTGACGATGTGGAATACACCAACGAACGTGCTACAGCTACCCAGCAAACCGGCTTCAGCCTGGTGGCACAGATGCGAGGCTCGCTTCCCGACGCTATTGGAGGTGTGCTTTGGTTTGGTGTTGACGACGCAAACACATCGGTGTATCTGCCAATGTATTGCTCGATGGACATTGTACCTTACAGCTATGCCGTTGGCAATGGTGACCTGCTGACTTTCTCATGGGATGCCGCTTTCTGGGTGAACAACGTGGTGGCAAACTATGCCTACACCCGCTATTCAATGATGATTGGCGACATCCGTAAGGTTCAGCAACAGATAGAGACCTCGCTCGAATCCAACCAAACCTCAGTGGAAGCCGAGGCACTGCGCCTTTTCAACGAATCGCCAGAGAAGGCTGCCGAATTCCTTAACGACTATTCGTGCAGCCGCGCAGCCGATGCCACAGCAAAATATCAGCAGCTGGCGCAGTTCCTGATAGTCAAATATCTTGACGGCAACATGAAGCGCGAAGAAAACGGCAAATTCAACCGCACCGAGGATGGATACCCTGCTTCTCCGAAATTTCCTGGATACGACGAACGTTACTACCGCTCGATTGTAAACGATGCCGGCGAACGCCTACGGGTCAAGACTCCGCAACTATAGTTACATATTACAAATCAACATAGCGAGGTGGCCTCATATTTACTTTTGGGGCCACCTCGATTACTTATTGCACATAAATATTGGTCGATTTCACATTAA
>JAEDFO010000066.1 GCA_016292745.1 Muribaculaceae bacterium
CCGTTTGCTGCTCCGCTGATATGGAGAACGTTGCCCGAGAGGCTGACGCTTTGGCTGGCAGAGTCGATGGCATCGATTCCTGTTGTAATTGATGAAACATCGCCGAAAGTGATACGGCTGATTTTGCTCAGTTCATCGGATATTGAGTTGCCATCGGTGAAATTCCTGAGCATGCATCCATTAGAGAAAGTGACATCGCGAACATCTGAAAATGCTGTTTCCGATGTCGAAGCGTCGCCATAATGCACTATTATGCCGCGCTTGCCCCACATGGCAGTGCAGCAGAGCACTGCAAGGGCGAATAAAGTAATAAATCGCATCTTCATTTTAGCATAATTGTAATTGTTAGTAAGCAAAGTTACCAACTGCAATTACAGACTGAACTGAAAATAGATGAACGATAATAATTTGTCGACAAATACGAAGGTGTTTCTTGTAATCTGAAGCGGATATCAAAATTTTTGCATATCCACCAGATGTTTGTAGTATCCATCCTTTGCAATTAGCTGGCTGTGTGTGCCTTGTTCCACAATTCGGCCCTCGTGCATTACGCAAATGAGGTCGGCGTTCATGATTGTGGAGAGCCGATGGGCAATGACGAGTGTGGTTCGGTTAGCCATCAGCCGGTTAAGCGCCTCCTGTACGAGCCGTTCGCTTTCAGTATCGAGAGCAGAAGTGGCCTCGTCGAGGATAAGGATTGGCGGGTTCTTTAGAATTGCGCGTGCAATGCTGATTCGTTGTCGTTGACCGCCAGAGAGACGGCAACCGCGGTCGCCAATATTTGTGTCGAACCCTTGCTCTGTGGCCATGATGAAGTCGTAGGCGTTGGCAATCCGAGCAGCCTCCTCTACTTGCTGAAGAGTGGCGTGCTCAACTCCGAATGTAATGTTGTTATAGAAAGAGTCGTTGAACAGAATAGCCTCCTGATTGACGTTGCCCATAAGCGAGCGCAACTGCTTGACTGCGAGATTGCGTATATCGATGCCATTGATGGTGATTGAGCCGCTCTCCACATCGTAGAATCGGGGCAACAGGTCGGCGAGGGTGGATTTCCCGGAGCCGGATTGTCCCACGATGGCCACAGTTGACCCGAACGGGATTTCGATTGACACATTATTAACCACTGGCTCGGTGCTGTAACGGAAAGTGACATTACGGTAGGCAATGGAATAGTTGTCGCGAGGTAGTTCAACGGGGCAATCGGGGTCTTTGATAGGGTTGTCGGCCTTAAGGATTTTGTCGACACGTTCCATCGAAGCCAGACCTTTCTGGATTGAGTAAACTGCTTTCGAGAGGTCCTTGGCAGGATTGATGATACTGTAGAAAATCACCATATAATAAATGAACTGCGAGGCAGTGATATCGCCGGAGCCGGATAGAATTAGTGCGCCGCCGAAACTCAGCACAATAGCAATAGTGGCGGTGCCGAGAAATTCACTCATTGGGTGAGCCAGAGAATAACGGCGATTCATACGGTTGAAAATACCGGTGAATTGCTGGTTTTCAGCATCGAAGCGCGATGTCATCTTCTTTTCGGCGTTGAAAGCCTTGATAATCCGCAGACCACCGAGTGTTTCCTCGATAGTAGCGAGCAACACCCCCCATTGAGTCTGTCCCTCGATGCTCACTCGCTTAAGTTTCTTGCCAATCTTTCCCATCACATAACCGGCAATCGGGAGCAGAACCAGAACAAATAGGGTAAGCTGCCAGCTGATTGCAATCATCATGGCGAGGCACGAGATGATTAGGATTGGATTCTTGAAAAGCATGTCGAGCGACGACATTATAGAGTTTTCGATTTCGGTAACGTCGCCCGACATACGTGCCATCACGTCGCCCTTGCGTTCGTTGGTGAAAAACGAGATAGGGAGAGCCACAATCTTTCGGTACATCAGGTTACGGATGTCGCGCAGGATGCCCGAGCGGATGGGGATAACAAAATACGAGCTCAGATAAGCAGTAGCCGTTTTGAAGAACGTCATTACCACGAGAGCCACCGACAGCATTATCAGTGCGGTTGTTTGTCCCCATTGGTCGATTGCTACCGAGATGTAGTAGTAGAAATTGTTGACAGCCACTTCCTTGAGCGAAGCGCTGTCCCAAGGCATGAAATAGTACGAGACCTCGTTGACCTTGAACAGCATTTCCAGGATAGGAATTATGAGTGCAAACGAGAACAGAGTTAGCACCGCCGAGAGCAGGTTGAAAAAGATGTTCAGCGCCAGATATTTCTTGTAAGGAGGGACGAACCGTCTTAAAATATGTAAAAATTCCTTCATTGTCGATAAAAAGACATTTTTGCTTCGACAAAGATAATGAGAAAAGCATCAGAATTAAACTTCGGCGAAAAAAAGGTGTCATAAATATGCTTTTTTGAAAAAATATAACTGACAATAATGATTTTTATGAAAAGGTTCTTAGTATTTGTATTGGCAACTATGACAATGGTGCTGGCTTTCGCCGGTAACATCACCGGAACGGTGGTTGATGGAGGCGACAAGTCGGCACTGGCACAATGTACGGTGCGCTTGCTGATGGCGCGCGACAGCGCCTTTGTTAAGGGAGTGGCAAGCGATGCCGACGGCAAATTCAGTTTCAGCGGTGTTAAAAACGGCAAATATGTGTTGCAATTCTCGTTTATAGGCTACGAAACACTCAACAAGGAGGTTTCGGTAACTTCGTCGGCGCCCAACGTTCGTCTTGGCGAGGTGGAGATGAAGGAGAACACCGTGATGTTGAAGGAAACCGTAGTGCTCGGAGCTAAGACCGAAATCAAGGTGATGGAGGACACCGTTGAATATAATGCCGACGCGTATCGCACACAGCCCAACTCGGTGGTTGAAGACCTGCTGAAGCGCCTGCCGGGCGTAGAAGTTGACAGCGACGGCAAAATCACAGCCCATGGCAAGGAAGTGAAGAAAATACTCGTTGACGGCAAGGAGTTCTTTGCCGACGACCCGAAAGTTGCCACCAAGAACCTGCCTACAGATATTGTAGAGAAACTTCAGGTTGTTGACCGCAAGAGCGACCTTGCTCGAATGACCGGAGTTGACGACGGAGAGGAAGAAACAGTGATAAACTTGACCGTGAAGAAAGGTATGAACAACGGTTGGTTCGGCAATGTTACAGCCGGCTATGGTACCGACGACCGTTACGGTGCCAATGCCATTGTCAACCGCTTCTGGAATGGCAATCAGATAACTTTCATTGCCGGTGCCAACAACACCAATAACCTTGGTTTCACCGATGGAAACAGCGGACGATTCCGTAGATTTGGCGGCGACAACGGCATTAATACCTCGCAGAATGTGGGTGTAAACTTCAATGTGGGCAAAGGTGAGGAATTCCGCGTTGGTGGCGACGTAATGTATTCTCACTCCGACCGCGATTCGCGAATCCGCCTGAACCGGGAGTATCTGTTCAACGATTCGTCGTCGTTCTACAAGTCGAACTCCATCTCACGCGACCGCGGACATAATCTTCGTGCCGATTTCCGGTTGAAATGGGAAATCGACTCGTTCAACGCCATTGAGTTCCGCCCGAACTTCTCGTTTAACTATAACCATTCGGAAAGTGCCGACACCTCGATGACCAATGCAGGCGACGCGCTGTTAACACCGGTCAACATAAGCCGCAACCTCGACGACGACCGCGGCAAGAGCTTTGAATTTGGTGGCGAGCTGGTATATAATCACAAGTTCCGCCAGCGTCTGGGCCGTTCGTTCAGCACCCAGCTGCGCTACAGCCTGTCGAATGTTCGAGAGGATCAGTCGTCGTACACCCGAAACACATTCTTCATAACAGAGGACGAAGATATAACCAACCAGATTATCGATAACCACACGTGGTCGAATCAGGTGAATGGCCGCTTGACGTGGACCGAACCACTTGGTGACCCGGCAAATGCACGCTACCTGGTGTTTGCCTATTCGGCCAATTACCGGTGGAATAACGCCGATAAACTGGTGTATGACCGTCCGTACGATGCCGCAGCCGACGTAGAGCAGTCGTCGTTGGGTCGTATAATGCGTCGGCAGGCTATCGCCGAGGATTTGGCTCAAGTGTGGGGCCCTGCCATGACCGACGACCCGCTGCTGGCTCGTACCCTTGTCCAGGAAGGAGATGTCTTCAACGAAGATCTCAGCAACCAATTCCGCAACGACTTCTTCAGCCAGCGCATACAACTGGGCTTCAAGCAAGTGCGCAAGGAGTATAACCTTGATGCCGGCTTGGCGTTGAACCCGTCGATGTCGAAGAGTATCAACCTGATTAACGATGCCAAGAGCATCCCCACCCGCTGGGTGTGGAACGTTGCACCATATGCACGATTCCGCTATAAGTTCAGCAAGACCCGTAACCTGGCATTCGACTATCGCGCCCGTGCACAGCAACCATCGATGACCCAGTTGCAACCGGTAGCCGACAAGAGCAACCCATTGCGTATTGTTGTCGGTAACCCGAATCTGAAGCCAACATTCACCAACGACATCAACCTGCGTTTCAGTGATTTCAATACCGAGGCCCAACGAAGCATCATGGCCATGATTCGTGCCGAATTCACAGCCAACAGCATCATCTCGGCCACAAGCTACAATCCGGAGACCGGTGGCCAGACCACAACCTACGAGAACGTGAACGGTGTGTGGAACCTTATGGCTATGAACATGATAAGCTTCCCGTTCCGCAACAAGCACTGGCAGTTCTCTAACCACTTCTTTGGCCGGTACAGTGTGACCAAGGGCTATATCAACACCGACTTCAACCGCAGCAACACGCTGAATTTCAACATATCGCCGTCGCTTGCCTATCGCAACGACTGGCTTGAAATACAGGCACGCCCGCGCTACTCGTTCCAGAACACAACCAACACCGTTCAGAACAGCGCCAGCACCTCGATTCATACCTATGGCGGTACGGCCGACGTGAATGTGACATTGCCATTTGGTGTTACATTTGCTTCCGACCTGAGCTACAGCGCTCGCAGCGGTTATGCCGAGGGCTACAACACCAACGAGTGGCTCTGGAATGCAGGCCTGTCGTATCAGTTCCTGCGCGACCGCAGCGCCACATTCTCGGTAAAGGCCTACGACTTGCTGAAGCAGCGTCAGAACATTTCGCGTTCAATTTCGGCAAGTGCCATTACCGACCAGGAATATAACAACCTCACCCGCTACGTTATGTTCTCGCTGTCGTTTAAGTTCAACACCTTCGGCAAGGGGAACACTCCTCAAGGACGCGACGACTTCCGTCGTGGTCCCGGCGGAGGACGTCCACCGATGGGAGGTGGCCCCGGCCCTCGATTCTGATTAGTAAGCATTGATGATTAGTATTTGAGACGGCTTGTCCCGACGGCATTCGATGGCTCGAGGGACAAGCTTTTTTGTGGCGTTCTTGTTTTTGCCGAGTTTCATTGCTATATTTGTGGAGGTTATGACAATAAAAGAGGCACAGCAGGCGGTGGACGCCTGGATAAAGCAGTACGGTGTGCGTTACTTCAACGAGCTCACCAATATGGCCATTCTCACCGAAGAGGTCGGGGAGGTGGCGCGTATAATGGCACGCCGCTATGGTGAGCAATCGTGCAAGGCATCGGATGCAGAGAAATGTCTCGACGATGAACTTGCCGATGTGCTGTGGGTGGTAATGTGCATTGCCAACCAAACCGGAATTGACCTCGAGGAGGCTTTACGCCGCAATATCGAGAAGAAAACCAACCGCGATGCCACTCGGCATATCAACAATGAAAAATTAAAACAATAGAATACAATATGGAATATTTTAGCGATGAAACCGTGAGTGGAGCACAGACTCCCGACAAATATCAGCAGGCAATCGACCAGTGCAACGTTGAAACTGACGATGCAGTGGTGGGCGCCCAAGTAAGCGAACTGCTATCAAAGCATGTAGCCGAGAACAGCACCCCGGAAGTGTATAAGTTTCTGCTTAACTGCATCGACCTGACAACTTTGTCGTCGACCGACAGCGAGGCATCGGTGACTGCCTTTACCCAGCGTGTGAACCGTTTTGAGGAGGAGCATCCCGAGTTGCAGAATGTGGCAGCCATATGCGTGTATGCCAATTTTGCACAGGTGGTGCGCTCAGTGCTCGAGGTGAGCGAGGTAAATGTAGCGGTGTGTTCGGCCAATTTTCCATCGTCGCAGGCCCGTCTTGAGGTGAAAACCACCGAAACGGCACTTGCAGTGTCGGACGGAGCAGACGAGGTCGACATAGTGTTCCCGTTGGGCTTGTTTGCCGATGGCTGCTACGAGGAAATTGCCGACGAGATATCGGAAATAAAGCAGAGTGCCGGTGAAGCACGGCTTAAAGTGATACTCGAGACAGGGTCGTTGCATACAGCTGAAAATATCAAGAAAGCAGCGGTGCTGTCGATGTATTCCGGCGCCGATTTCATAAAGACATCTACCGGTAAAATCTACGATGGCGCCACGGTTGAGGCTGCCTATGTGATGTGCCAATGCATAAAGGACTACTACGATAAGCATGGGGTGATGATAGGCTTCAAGGCTTCGGGTGGCATATCTACAACAGCCGACGCTGTCCGTTACTACACCATCGTGAAAGAGGTGCTTGGCGAGCAGTGGCTTACCAACGAATATTTCCGCATAGGGGCTTCGCGTCTGGCAAATGCACTCTATAAGGACATTGCCGGAACCGACGAGAAACCATTCTGACGTTTCAAACCCTAAGACTGAGCCGCGAAAATGCCGAAATAATCGGAGTTTCTGCGGCTTTTGCTATATAATCACCACGTTGTAGATGCTGCTTCCAGCCGACATTGTTCCCTCGATTTCAACCCTCACGGTGCGGAACCAGTGGGTGAGCAGCGGGATGTGCAGCGGCACGTTTACCGCGCCTTTCACGACTATTTCGTTGATGATATGGCCATGACAGCTTTCGCCGTTTTCACCGTAAAGAGTGAGCCGTAAATTCACGTTGTCGCCAAACAGATTCCATCGTATTTCCGACAGCCGACGCCCAACAATGATTGGATAGGAGAGATAATGGACATTTACATCGGCCGATGATTCTTGTCCAAGACAAATCATCTCGTTTGAAGAAGTCACGGCATACTGCCTTGGAGCCTGTTGCCTGCAGAAGAACTCCACATTGATTGGCAAGTCGAAATATCGCGCACTTGACTGGATTATTCTCGTGGTTCCATCGGCTTTTTTGCCCCAGATTTCGTCGGTGACATCGCAATAAGCCATCGCCGTTATTCCGATGTGCTTTGTCCAATACACTGCACTGCTTCCTTTGAGCAGAAAAAGAGAGTCGTTGGCAATGAAAAACACCCCTTTGTCGGTTTCGGCGATTGTGTCGGCCGATGAAGTTGCCAGTCCACTGATTTTTCGCGGAGATGCAGCATTTTTCTCGGTAGAAACGGCGAAAATCCCATTGTCGGCGAAAGCGTAAAGCGGATAGCGTCCGAAAATGTTGGCGCTCACCGGCACCCGTGCAGCTGCTATTGCCACCACATTTCCCGGGATGCTGATGTTGCGAAGTGGTGTAAGTGGATTGGCTGCATTGAGTTCTACGATTGTGTTGCTGCATGCTTCGATTGGTGCCATTTCGGCCGGAACGACGAATGCCGAAGATGTGTCGGATACTTCGGTGCCATCGAGACTATTTGCTATGCAGTAGGCATATTCGCCGTTGTTGCTGCGAGAGAGCGGCGAGGTGAAAGTATGTACGGTTCCATCGGCGGAAATGTCGATTTTAATCTCGGTGGCATCGGGAAATGGCACAGCTATCATTGGGGAGAGAACCAGTGATGATACAGGCATGTTTTCGTAGGACACTATAATGCGCTCGCCTTCTGCCGAGTTGATTCGCACCGATGTGCATACGTTGGCATCAACGCTTTCGATTTTCTTCGATAGCATCGAAGAAATGCTCCATCTGTTTATAAGCCTACGGCTTCCGCCGCCAAGATGTGCCACATTTCCGTCGGAGGTAGCGCATGTGGGAATTGCACTTCCGGCGGCCCATTCAGTGACTGTCTTGAAATCGTGGCTGTGAACTGCGGGCTTGTCTTCTCCAATCTTATATGCAATTAGCGAATCGATACCATCTACTATTATGTCGCGACAATGTGCTAGCCCTTCGCCATGCCAGTTTCCTTCGGTAATACCGTCGATATCGGTAATCTGAGTCAGGAGTTTCCACTCTTTGGCGTTTGCCAATTCGTTTGCCACTACCGACTCTGATTTGGTGATGAACCGAGCCGCAAGCGTGATGCTTGTGGCACCTGCCGATGATGAGTTGCATCGGTAGTCGATAGCTTTTGTGCTTATCACGTTTTTGGCTTCGGCGTATAAGATGTCGACCGAGCGAATGAGGTGCTTCCATTCCGGAGCAATTCCTTTGATTGGTGTGATGGCAATTCCGTACGATTGCATCGACAAAGTTATCGGTTCTAAACCCGAGAAAACGCTGTCGTTGATAATGACTTTTGCCGATGTCATCGCCCTTCCTTGTATACCGTTGCCGATAATCACCGGTGCCGAAGCCCATAGCATTGTGCCGTCGAATAGCCGGATTGCGTATCGCACTACGATAGGTTGTATAAATCGTCCCGACGATTCGGCTTTAACCTCGATTGCGCTGAGTGCTTTTGCCATTTTGGTGCGTATCGATTCGATATCGTCCGAACCAAGTGGCCGTGTCCATGATTCGTAGCCCTGTTTGAATGTTGTTTGGCCAATTTGTTCGTTAATATCGGAGATTTCACCAGCTGTGAAGATTAATGTAGGCAGTGCGTCGTCAATTTTCAGATGCACATATTCATTGCCGTTGAAGTGCAGATATTCGCATCCTTTTGAGTTGAAAACCACCATGAAATTTCCCGATTTTATCGTTCTTTCAGGTTCTTCGGTGAGTGTGCAGATATACCTGTCGGTGTGCAGTACAGGAATATTGTCGTGAATCGATGCCCACCAGTAAATGTCTCGCCCATGGGCAACCAAAACGTTGTCGGTGTCTCCTCGAGAATCTATGCCGATAAGTTGGAATCCGTCGTCGATTTCGAGCGATGTCACCGGGTTGCCAACAGCTGCCATTCGGGTGTTTTGCTCACGTAGATTAATGCATATTTCGGCTTCATCGCCGAATCCATGTTCTTTGTTGTCGCGGTAGCGCGCTCCGTAGAGTGTGTGAAGGTGTCTGTTCATACTATGAGATTTGTAGCGGATTTTCATGGCAAATTTAGTGTGCAAAGCAAGGGTGGCGATTGCTAAAACCGCCACAAGTAATAGAAAAAGTTTAGTTAGTCGATGCAACTCCCGTCGTCGAGAATCCTTTCGTTGCGGTAGGGTTCGATGTGGATATATGCTATGCAGTTAGGAAAGTGTGCATCGAGGTTTTTCTCTACGTTCGACGAAATGTGGTGAGCTTCGGTAACGGTGATGCGTGGGTCGACCTTAATGTGGAAGTCGAAAACAAAAACAATACCGTTGCGGCGCGAGCGCAGCTGGTGGAATGTTATTACACCCTCTGTGGCGGCAATGCATTTGCGTGCTTCGGCGTTTACCTCATCAGGTAGCGACACTTCCAGCAAGTCTTTAACGGCGGGGATACCGATTTTGCCGGCTACGAAAGCTATAAAACCGCTCACCACCATAGCCACCAGCGGGTCGAGCACCACCCAACGGTCGCCCAGTGCCATTGCGCAGCCTATTCCAATCAAGGTTGCTATACTGGAATAAGCGTCGCTGCGGTGGTGCCATGCGTTGGCAATCACGGCGGCGCTGTCGAGTTGTTTCCCTACACGCGATGTGTATTGGTAAAGCGCTTCTTTGGCTATAATCGACACTGCTGCCATCACCAGCGCAATCATTGTTGGTGTGGCAATTGCTTCGCCGTCAATCACATGGACCACCTTGTGGAATCCATCGATAAAAATGCCGATAGCCACGGCCATCAGCGCCACGCTGATGAGGAAAGTTGCGAAAGTCTCGAATTTGCCGTGTCCGTAGCGGTATTCTTTGTTGGCACCCTTGCCGGAAATGCCGATGAACACCACCACGATGATGTCGGTTATGAAATCGGAAGCCGAGTGGATTCCATCGGCAATCATTGCGCCCGAATGGCCGATGAATCCGGCCAGGATTTTGAGTACAGAAAGTAAGCCGTTGACGGCAAATCCCGTCCAGGTGCATCGTTTGGCTATGTCGACACGTTCTTCGGCTGTAAGATGTTGATTCATGACTCAGTTCAATCTGTTTCTTATGAACCGCTAAATTATACATTTTTTTTATTATTACGCGGGTGATGGCGTAATATTTCCTTGCGAAGCTGTTCGCGGTCGATGTGCACGTAGATTTCCGTTGTGGTTATGCTTTCGTGGCCAAGCATTTGCTGGATGGCTCGCAGATTGGCGCCCCCTTCGAGTAGATGCGTGGCAAACGAGTGGCGCAGGGTGTGCGGGCTGATGGTTTTCTTTATTCCGGCGGCTTCGCACAGCTGTTTCACAATATAGAAAATCATCACTCGGGTGAGGGGTGCTCCGCGGCGGTTGAGAAACAGCACATCGTCGGCGCCGCGTGCAATGTTTAGCCCGGCGCGCCATCCGTTTCGGTATTCGTCGATGGCGTCGAGCGCAACCCGCGATATTGGCACCAGCCGCTGCTTGTTCCCTTTACCGATGATGCTGATGTATTCGTCGTCGGCAAAAATCTGCGAAATTCGGAGCGAAGTCAGCTCCGAGACGCGCAGCCCGCAGCCGTACAGGGTCTCGATGATTGCGCGGTTTCGTGGCGCTTCGGCCTTTGAGTAGTCTATTGACGCCACCATCCGGTCAATTTCGTCGAGTGTGAGCACCTCGGGCAGATGCCGTCCCAGCCGAGGCGTCTCAATCAGGCGAGCCGGGTTGTGGGCAATGTAGTGCTCCATCTTCAGATATTTGAAGAATGATTTCAGCCCCGATATGATGCGGGCTTGCGAGCGCGGCGCGATGCCCACGTCGTGCATTGTGGCGAGGAACGAGTGGATGTCGGCATCGGAGATGTCGGCAATGGCAATTCCCTCCGCTTCGGCGTAGCCCACGAGCTTGCTTACGTCGTCGGAATATGCCTCGGCGGTGTTTGGCGACAGGCCGCGCTCGGTGAGCAAGTAGGCCTGGTAGTGCTTCATCAGCCTTTGGGTGTTGTCGATGCTTCGCAG
>JAEDFO010000067.1 GCA_016292745.1 Muribaculaceae bacterium
TATGAACAATTCCCGTGGCTCGGGTGTTGCTATTATTGACTATTTTGAGTATTTTCGTGCTGTGAACAGGCCATCGAGGCCACATTATCATGGTTATATGAACAAAGAGGAATACAAGCAGGCTAATATCGATTTTCTGCGTGCGAAGGCTGCCGAGGAGGGCGTTGTGAAGTTGCAAGGTGGTGTGCTCGTCGAGGTGCTCAGCAGTGGCGCCGGAACGAAATGCCCGGTGCTGGGCAGTGTGGTGATGACTCGCTATCGCGGTACGCTTATCGACGGCCGCGAGTTCGACCGCAGCGACGATACTTCACCCATTATCGAGCCGTTCCGTGTGCGCGACGTTATCGCCGGATGGCAAGTGGCACTTATTCGAATGCACAAGGGCGACAAATGGAGAGTCTATATCCCTGCAACATATGCCTACGGAAATAAGCGTGTGGATAACATCCCGGCTAACTCTACCTTGATTTTCGATATCGAACTTGTCGATTTCCAATGACAAATTCTCCCGACAATGATTCCTTCCGACGACATAGCTGGCATAATTGAACTTTGGCACGACGCCTTTGGCGACGAACCGGAATTCGTCGAGGATTATATGCATAGGTTTGCTACCCCCGACAACTATATCTTTGAGCGCGATGAACGGCATAAACCATTGGCAATGGTGCATTTCCCGATATTTCGCTCCCAATCGGGCCTCTCAGTGGCATATCTCTATGCCTTGGCGGTGGCTGCCGGGCATCGCGGCAATGGTGTAGCTGTTAAGGTGGTGAATAGACTTTTTGGCTGTTGTGGCGCCGATGTGGTTGTCACTATTCCATTTCCTCATTCGCTGCAGCCTTGGTATGCATCGCGCTTCGGCTTTGCCTTGGCATCCAAGCCGGTGTCAGTGCTGGCAAACCTTGATTTCGACCTCGGTTCGGGAATCCCTTCCGACGATGTGTTTATGGTAAAGGTTCTCCGTGCCGACCGCTATCGCCAGGCATGCATCAGCCAATATGGAATCGCTCCGGAGTGCAACGACGATGAACTTTATCAAAAATTTCCCATTTCACTATAAATCAGTCACATTATGGATTACAACAACGAAAAGCTGGTGGTGCTCGACACCTATCACGATTCCATCGAAGCAAGTATGGCAAAAGGCGTGCTCGAAACCAATGGCATTCCTTGCATGATTTCTAACGAGGTGATGAACAGCCTCTACGGTCCGGCATCATTGTGGGAACCGCGCATTTATGTATTTGAATGCGACCTTGAGCGCGCACGAAAGGTGATGGCTGCGTCGCCTATCGCGCCTTTGGATGACAATTAACCGCATCCTCTGAAAGTGGACAAATCGGCAGAAATGTGACATTTCTGCCCCATGCTTATGACATTTTTTATTCATTCCTCGTTGGCATAATTATTGCATAATCTATAGGCGGAAACTGAGCCCGAAAGGGCAGAGGAATCCAAGGAAACCGAAGCTCATGGGAGCTCAGGAATCCAGAACTAAAAAATAATTAGGAGGTTTTAATTATGCTACCTGTAATGAATAGAAGTTGGTTCCCAACAATGTTTGATGATTTCTTCGACGGCGAATGGACACCTAAAGTTAGCGCAACAGCTCCTGCCGTAAATGTTAAGGAAGATGCTAAAGAGTATACGATGGAAGTCGCTGCTCCTGGTATTAAAAAAGAATATTGCCGTATAAATATTAATAATGACGGCAACCTCGAAGTGGCTATCGAGAACAAACTCGAGCACAAGGAGGAAAACAAGAAAGAGCACTATCTGCGTCGTGAATTCTCTTATTCGAATTATCAGCAGACCTACATTCTGCCTGACAATGTCGATAAGGATAAAATCTCGGCAAAGGTAAATGATGGAGTACTCGAGATTAAGTTACCAAAGTTTACCAAAGAAGAGGAATCTCGTGCGCAGCGTGCAATCGAAATCAAGTAATCTGTAATTTTGGTTGATAGATAGGTAAGGGCCGCATCCGGTATGATAATCGGTAGCGGCCCTTTCTATGTTTAGTCGAGGCGCCAAATGCCTTCCAGACAGCTCACATGGTGCTCCTTGATGCCTTTTTGGTCCATCCATCGGCGGGTGTCGAAGGTTTTGAGGATGTGGGTGTTGATGCCTTTGCCGGCATCGTTGTTCCATACCCACATAGGTGTGGGCCATATGCATGCATTGAAGTTCACGGTTTTGTAGAAGTGCTCGTTGCATCCGTTTTGGCCGTGGTGCGCCATTTGGATGTAATCGCAGTTGAGGTCGTTGGCGTAAGGACCATCGAGAAGCTTCTGTCCTTCGCCTTCGCCAGCATCGCCAAGAAACAGCACCGATTTGCGCTTGTCCCATGCCCTGATTACCACCGACGAATCGTTGTAGTTGCGGAATTCAGGATTCTTCACTGCCAGAATCTTCATGTTCAGCCCGTCAATTCGTATAATATCGCCTGGAGTCTTGATGTCGGTTACCGGAATGTCGCTTTTGTCGAGGTTGGCATAGTATTCGTTCACGCGGTCGCGGCATTTCGGCTCGTAGTCAATCATCTCAGCAGTAAGACGCGAATGGTACACTCGCTTTATCTTCATTGTCCACTGCCTTTTGATGATTTCGTTCAACGCTCCCATATGGTCAGGATGCGGATGTGAGATAATCCACGCCTCAACCTCGTTGCCAAGTGCCTCGATAAATCCACGCAGATAGTCGGCCTCGCGTGGTTGTCCTCCGTCCATCACCACCACGCGACCTTTGTCGGTGAGAAGCACGTAGGAGTTGCCAATGTCGTTGTGTTGCGATGGAAGTTGCCACAGAGTGAATCCCGATGGCGACTTGAATAGTCGTTTTGCCTTTTCTTTTACGGTTTCGGCTGATTTCAGTGGTAGCGCCGATCCTGCCAACGCAGCTCCGGCAAGTGCCATGATGCCTATAAAGTTTCTACGGTTCATATAAATAGTTTTTCCAGGCTGTTGCTAAATTTTATGCCGAGTTTTATGCAAATATAATCTTTTTTGAACAAATATTTATCTATATTTGTCCATTGTATTTAATGTTTCAAGAACCTTTTAGCCTGATAATTTTCTATATCAATCAATAAAACTGCTTAATTAATGATTAATCGTATTCTATCGTCGTTGTTTGCGACATTGCTCGTGCTGGCTCCACTTGCTGGTAATAGCCGCACAAAAGCCGAAATCGATCGCCTTGTGGCTCAGCGCCTCGCTAAAATGTCACTCGAGGAGAAGGTGGGGCAGATGGCGGAACTCACCATCGAGGCCCTTGCCGATTACCCTGACGGAAAGTTTACTTTCAACGAGAAAAAGGTGAACGATGCCTTTGAAGTTTACAAGATTGGCTCTCTGCTTAATCCTCCCTACACCGTGGCTCAGACTCCCGCTGAGTGGCAGACTGTGGTGACACGTATGCAGAACCTCGCAATGGAGAAAATCGGCATTCCGCTGGTGTATGGTACCGATCAGAACCATGGGGCTTCCTACACCAACGGCGCCACTTTCTTCCCGCAGAACATTAATGTTGGCGCTTCTTTCAATCCGGAACTCGCCGAGGAGGCTGCTCGCATTGCCGCCTACGAAACCCGCGCCTGCAACATCCCATGGACTTATTCGCCTACCGTCGACATGGCTCGCGACCCTCGTTGGCCTCGTGTGTGGGAAAACTATGGCGAGGACCCTCTTGTGAATGCCATAATGGGCGCTGCTCAGGTGCGTGGCTTCCAAGGCCCCGACCGAGACAATATCGATGCCAACCACATCGGAGTCTCGGCTAAGCACTATCTTGGCTACAGCATGGCGCGCACCGGTAAGGACCGCACCCCGGCCTACATTACCGAATCCGACCTGCGCGAGAAGTGCTTCGCTCCTTTCAAGGCTTGTATCGAGGCCGGGGCACTCACCATCATGGCTAACAGCGGCTCGATTAACGGAGTGCCGGTGCACTCGAGCTATCGTTGGCTCACTCAATGGACTAAGGAGGAACTCAACTGGGACGGTATGATTGTTACCGATTGGGCCGACATCAACAACCTATACACCCGCGAGCATGTGGCGGCCGACAAGAAGGAGGCTATAGCATTGGCCATAAATGCCGGCGTGGATATGGCCATGGAACCGTATAACGTTGATTTCTGCACTCTGCTTATCGAACTTGTGAAAGAGGGACGTGTGCCGATGAGCCGCATCGACGATGCCGTTACCCGTATTCTCCGCTTCAAATATCGTCTTGGCCTGTTCGACTGTCCAAACACCCTCGAAAAGGATTATCCCAAGTTTGCTTCAAAGGAATTTGCCGAAAAATCGCTTCGCGCTGCCGAGGAGTCGGAGATTCTTCTGAAGAACAAAAACAACAT
The DNA here is from genome assembly GCA_016292745.1 of Muribaculaceae bacterium. GTDB lineage: Bacteria > Bacteroidota > Bacteroidia > Bacteroidales > Muribaculaceae > SFRY01. The sequence continues at coordinate 4,364 of JAEDFO010000067.1, forward strand.
CCTCCCGTTGGCTAAGGGAACGAAGATTCTTGTCACCGGTCCTAATGCCAACCAGATGCGTTGCCTTAACGGAGGTTGGAGCTATACCTGGCAGGGTCATCTCGCCGACCGATATGCCGGGAAGTACAACACCATTTACGAAGCCATGTGCAACACTTTCGGCAAGGAAAACATCGTGCTCGAGCAGGGTGTCACTTATGTGCCCGAGGGCAGCTATTTCGAGGAGAATCTCCCGGAAATTGAGAAGGCGGTGGCTGCGGCACAGAATGTCGACGTTATTCTCGCCTGTGTTGGCGAAAACTCTTATTGCGAAACACCGGGTAATCTCGACGACCTTGCTTTGTCAGTAAACCAGCGCAATCTGGTGAAGGCTCTTGCTGCTACCGGAAAGCCTATCGTCCTGATTCTTAATGAGGGCCGTCCGCGCATTATCAGCGATATTGAACCTCTTGCCGATGCTGTTATCAATGTCCTGCTCCCGAGCAACTACGGTGCCGACGCATTGGCTAACATACTTATCGGAAAGGTGAACCCTAGCGGTAAGATGCCTTACACCTATCCGCGCCATCAAGCAAGTCTTACCACTTACGATTATCGTGTGAGCGAGCAATCGGAGACGATGGGTGGCCTTTACGACTATAACGCTGAGGTTTCGGTGCAGTGGCCTTTCGGATTCGGGCTTAGCTACACATCTTTCGAGTATTCCAATATCAAGGTTAACCGAACATCGTTCACTGCCGACGACAACCTGACTGTGAGCATCGACGTTACAAATACCGGTAAGCGCGCTGGCAAGGAGGTGGTGATGCTTTACAGCCGCGATATGGTGGCATCGCTTGTGCCCGAGAACCGCCGTTTGCGTGCTTTCAAGAAAATTGACCTCGCTCCAGGCGAAACGCGTACTGTGGAACTAACCATCAAGGGCAGCGATCTGGCGTTTGTGGGCTACGATGGCCGATGGATTCTCGAGAAGGGCGACTTCCGCCTCCAGGTCGGCAATCAGGCAGTAATGGTGAATTGCACTGCTACGGCCAAGATGTAAAATGTCTCCCTATATCAAAAGAAGTGCAGCTCCCGCTCCGGGAACTGCACTTCTTTTTCTCTGTTCTGCTGTTTAGCGTTCTGCCGGTGGCAGCATTACGTTGAATGTGCGTGGCAGCCACACACGGTAGCGGCTCGACATTTTCCAATCGTTGCCGGCCGAGCTGAAATCGCACATCTTAACTGTCTTTGGTCCGCTGTCTTTGGTGGCTTCGCCATATGTGCCGCGTTCAACGGGAACCTCAATGGTAATCCAGGCAAATGGTGCCGACGGTTGCTCGTTGATGATGGCTTCGACCACTCCATTCTTGGTTTCGATGGCAAGGGTCTCGTCGACATCACCGTCGCCAAAGCGGGCATCGCGCGCAAACACCATCGGGCCTCGCACAATGGCCTGGCAATTGTTCTGACGTACTACTTTAGTGGAGATGCCGAAATTGAGTTCCACTACATCGCTGGCACGCCATGTGCGGTTCAGATAGATGTAGCCTCCGCGGTGCATCACTTCTACCGGTTCGCCATTTACCGATGCCTCGGCGTTGTCGGCCCACGAAGGAATCCGCAGTGCAAGCTTGAATGCTGCAGCCTTTGCCGGGTTTACCGATACTGTTGCCTTTCCGCTTACCGGAACGTTGGCATCCACTTTTATGTTGACTTTGTTCTTCTTGTCGAGAGCTATTGTTGCCTCGATAGGGGTGTACAGATTCACCACTACGGCATCGTTGCGGGTGGTGAGCGCCACTTTCGGTATCATGGCAAATCCGCGCGGGCCGTTTGCCTCGCAGCAGTTTATGTCCATGTTGCAATGCCGTTCGCCAGTGGCATGGTATCCTTCGAGTGGGCTGTATTGCGTCATTATTGAGCCGTCGTCCTTCAGTGCGCCGAGCATTGCATTGTAGATGGTTCGTTCAAGTTCGTCGACATACACGTTGCTGCCGGTGAGTTCCCATAAGCGTTGGCAGAATTGTATGTAGGTAAACGTGACGCATGTTTCCATTGTGCGCCGGGCGGGCAGTGTCTGATAGATTTTGCCGTTATACCAGCATTCGAGCGAAGCTCCCGAGCCGGTGATGTTGATTTCGTCGTTGCGAATCGATGCTGCTGTGTGTTCAGCGGCTTCAAGGTAAATGGGGTCGGCGGTTACTTCGCCCAGCTCGAGCATACCTTTGTAGCACGACATCATCTCGTAGGCTTTCTGTCCGTTGGCAAATACCCACCATTTAGGGTCGTGGGCCGAGCGGTTCCACACCGGCACGTCGGCAAGTGCCTTTGCTATCAGCTGGGCGTGCCCATCTTTCTCGATTGAATTGATGATACTCTTTGCAAAATCCAGGTAAGCCGGATTGTTTGTGTATTTGTAAAGATACACCACCGGTTCCAGTATCGAGCAGCTGGCCATACCGTAATAAAGACCGGTGCCGGCAATGTCGGCATTCTTCTGCTCGATTTCCACAAGCAGGTGGTCGATTAGGCGGCACACTGCATCGAGTGCGCTCTTGTCGCCGCTTATGCGGTAGTAAGCCATCAGACCCAGCGATGTGTATTTGCGCCCCCAGATGTCCCAGTTGGTTAGGCGGGCGTCGTTGCTGTAGTTGCCTATATAGCCATCTGGAGTTTGTGTTGCCATAAGCGATTTTGCAGCGCTGGCAATCATGTCGTAGAGTTCTTTGTCGTGGCTGTATTCATAGCCGGCAACTGCTCCGAGCATCCATTTGCCTATAAATTCGGTTTGCCAGTACTTACGTTCTTCACGATGGCGGAATGGCTCGATGAGATACTCTGTGTCGGCCTTTTTGGTAATGTTTGCAATGCAGTCGTCGATGCGCTTCCCAATGTGCCCTCCGAGCTTTATTGACTCAACATTCAGGGCATGTCCAAGCAACGGCATTGCGATGGCTGCAATTAGCAGATAGATTGCTTTCTTCATGTTTTTCTTTATTGGGTTTATTGGTTTGGTTGTTTAAGCCGGTGTTATCTGACCACGATTTTTCGTCCGCGGGCGTCGTCGAGAGCCACAATGTAAATGCCCTTGTCGAGTGCGATGGTGGTGTGTCCGGCTTCGACGGTACCTTCATACACCAGTGTGGCATCGGTGTTGTAAACCGATACCTGCTCGCTTTTGGCCGATTCCACTACAATGCCGCCTGGTGCCGGGAATATGTTCCAGTCGCTTCGGCTGGTAGTCGACACCGAGCTCACCACGTTGTCGGTGATTTCTATGTCGTCGATGTTGAAGCGGCCTCCGTCGCTGCGGTCAAACTTGAAGCGCACCTTGCCGGTGATGTCGGCAGTGAAGGAATATTGCTGCAGAATACTTTGCTCGATGGTCACTGTGGTGAGTTTGGTCCAGTTGGTGCCGCCGTCTATCGAATAGAGAATGTCGACTGTCGGAGCATTGTCACCCGACCACAAGGCAGCCCAGAATTTTATCGATTTGGCGCCGTTGAGTTTGTCGCCGAGCATAGTCAGCGATGCATGTGACGATGATTTGCCGAAACGTGCTGCTACGCCATCGTGGCGGTTGGTGTCGGCCCATACGCCCACGTTTTCGAAATGCCATTCCGATGCGGTGCCGGTCTTGTCGGCTGTCCAGTATCCGCCGGTAGTAATGTTTTCGAATGTCTCGATAAACGAGCGCGGTGCTGCCACTGTGAGTTGCAGGTCGGCCTCGTTGCCGTTCATCGACGCTGTCGTGAGTGTCAATTCTCCCGAGTATGTGCCTTCCTCGCTTTGTGCCTTGCTGCGAACGTAGATGGTTTCTCCGTCGGGGCTGATGGTGAGCGACGATGACCAGGCCGACATATCGCGGCTTATTTCAAATGGCCCAGATGCTGTGGCGGTTATATCTTCGGTGATGTATTCGGTGTAAATCTCCACTTCGGCTGCTTGCGAAGGCTCGCCGGGAAGTGCGGTCAGGTTAAGTGCATTCTCGGCATACACCAGTGCCAGCACCGGAATAGGTGCTGCAGTGGTAACGCTAACCGTGTTCGAGGTGAGGTTGTCCGAAGTGAGCGAATAGGTGTAGGTGGTGAGAGGTGTCAATCCGTTTACAGTGTGATGCTCTTCGGTGGCATTCACCTCTATTGGGTAGCCGCTTACGCTTGTGCCGTTTTGCATTACGTTGAGCGTATACTTGGCCCCGCTGCCCGAGATGTTCATCCAGTTGGCAATGAAGCTGTCCTGGGTAACCTGTGTGGCATCGAGTGCCGGGATTCCGCTGAGTGCCTCGGCCTTGACGGTGAACGACAGCTGTATCTCGCCGCTGCCCACTGTGATGGTGTTGCTGAATTGGCCTTCGTTCAGTGACTTGAACGTAACGTTGAGTGTGGCTCCGTTGCTGCTTGTCACCGTCGATGCCTCGAGTGTGGTGGGCGATAGAGCAAAGTTGGTGTTGTCGGTCATTTCGGTCAGCAGGTCGTCGATAAGGCTAATGCCTTTAACTGTTATGCTGAGCGTAATGGCATGGCCAACGGCAGTTTTGCCCATATCGAACAGTTGACCCTCGGTGGGCATGGTAATCTCCGGCTCAACGGCTCCGCCCGGTGTCCAACCCATCGACGAACTTGTGCCCCATATATATTCCACCAGCTCGGGGTAGTCAATGAATGGATTGCGATTGTTCTGGTATGCATACACCGCCTCGTTGCGGTTGCGCTCCTTGTCGCTTACCGGGTCGTTGCGATGCCATTTCAGCAGCAGATTCAGTGCCCATGTCGAAAAACAAGGGTATGAGTTGCCGGCAAGCATGTCGCTGTCCCATCCGGATATCTTGTTGTTGTAGGCCGCTGCCATATAGAAGTACGAGCGGGCAAAGTCGCCTTTATATTCGTCGACCGGCTCAAACACTGTACCGCTGTAGCCTGGGAACGTTGAGCTGCCGAGCTTGCCCAAGGCGTTAACGCCATTGTTCGATGGCAGAGTGCTGCCGTTGGCGCATTCGCCGTATGGATAGTTGCTGCGCTGGCCGTTTACCTTGCCGTCGGTGGGATAGATGTGGAAGGCGTCGCTGTACATGGGCGATGCGTCGTTAAACCAGCTCTTCGGAAAAGAGTGCTCACGGTTGTAGCAGTCGCCTACGGCCGAATAGTTGCCGCACCGCTGTCCGGTATTTGATATCGAATACTTTGAGGTTGAGTACATGTCCCATATATATCCGTTGCTGCGCACATCAGATGTGGCATATACGTTCCACAGACCGTTATATGAAACGGTGGTGTGCGAGCCCACTATGTTGCAGAGTGCCGACAGCAGGCTTTTCTTGTTCTTTCCCACTGCTGAGTCGTAGTATCCCGATGGTATTGCGGCGTTTAGCATTCCTACGGTGGCAATAATGCACGCCATTATCAGTGTAAATCGTAATTGTTTCATTATCTATGAATCTGTTGGGTTATTGATTGCTTTTGTTTTTGCCGGCAAGCATTCCGCAAGCGGCCATGATGTCCTCGCCGCGGCTTCGGCGGATAGTGCATATGATGCCCAGCTGGTTAAGGTGGTCGCGGAATTCAACCATTCGCTGGTTTGTGGCTGTGCGCAGTCGCGAATCGGGAATAGCATGGAATCGTATGAGGTTCACACGTGCCGATGTGTGGCGAATGAGTTCGGCAAGTGCATCGGCATGGGCTATGTCGTCGTTCAAGTTGTCCCACATGATGTATTCAACCGACAGACGGCGCTGGTGGGCGAAATCGTAGTTTGCAAGCAGGGTCATCACATCATCGATAGGGAATGCATTTTCCACTGGCATAAGCTGCAGACGTTCGCGGTGAAACGGTGAATGCACGCTTATGGCAATGTGCACCGAGGTGCTGTCGATGAGTCGTTTCAGCTCAGTGAGCTTGCCTATCGACGACACGGTGATTCGCTTCGGACTCCATGCAAAGCCCCATTTGGCGGTGAGCACCTCTATCACTTTCACCACTGCGTCGTAATTGTCCATCGGTTCGCCCATACCCATAAACACCACATTGGTGAGGCTTTCCGATTCGGGTATGCTCAGTATCTGGTTGATGATTTCGGCTGCTGTAAGATTTCCGTGGAAGCCTTGGCGGCCGGTCATACAGAACGAGCAGTTCATCTTGCACCCTTTTTGCGACGATATGCACAGTGTGGCACGGTCGTCTTCGGGAATATACACGCTTTCTATGGCATTGCCGCTCGAGGCGTAGAACAGATATTTGCGTGTTCCGTCGATGCTTTCAGTCACTACGTCGGGCTCCTGACGCCCAACACAGTACTGCTGGGCAAGGCGTTGTCTCCCGGCTATCGACAGGTCGGTCATCTCGTCGATGCTCTTCACCCGTTTCTCATATAGCCATTTGGCCATCTGGCCGCCTTGGAATGGCTTAAGTCCTACGTTTTGGGCTATCTCGCGCAACTCGTCGAGCGATTTGCCTATCAGTGGAATCAGTGTATTGTCGGTCATTGTCGATATTATTCAGTTATTCACTTTGCAAATCACAAAATTACATCGAATTATCGGTATTTGAAAGCGAAAACCGCCATTTCCGTTGTACGGATTTTCGCTTGTCGCAATTGCCCGGTTTCTTGGTATGCCTATATTATTCCTATTTAGGTTAATCGCCTCAAGCGGCTTTTTAAACTGGTAAAACATAGAAATACCTGCGGAATGTGCTTGTTTTGATGGATTCTGCTCTCATTTGCACTATCTTTG
>JAEDFO010000014.1 GCA_016292745.1 Muribaculaceae bacterium
GTCGGGAAACAGCGTTTCCCCGAAGAACGAAGCCTGCGAGGAAGTGAGCCACTGACTCGCACCGACAAGTGCTGGGAGAAGATTGCCGATGCACTCGTCGCGGTAGTCATCGAGCGAGTCAATCAGCACGTTCACTTCCTTGCCGGCATTCTTGGCGAGGATATAATCGACATAATTGCGGTCAAAGTCGGCACCGCCGACGAAGCCTTTCAGGTGAAGATTGTATTGAGTTTGCGGCATAACACGTTTAGTTTTACCACAAAATTACCGCTATATAAAGCCACACGAAAAGACAACAAAAAAAGCGCAGCTAAGTGCCACGCTTAAACTTAGTAGTGTATAGATTTGATATTATTTTTGCATGATAGTGTTGGAGTTCTGATTATATGCCTTAGCTACGCACTTCCATTCTCCATCAAGTTTAAGAAGAAGTAGGAAGTCGGTAAAGTCAATTCGACCGCCCCATTTTTCTTCAAGTACACGCACTACTGCCACTGTCTCTTCAACGGCAAGTACATCGATTCGGGCTTTAAAGTCTGCCCCGGCACCTACAGTGTCAACATTGTTGTAGAACTGGTTGATTGAACCATGTTCAAGAACACCGTCAAGCATACCGAAAAGGACAGCATCCTCGGTGAAAAGAGTCTTGGCATACTCACTATTGCCCTCAGAAACACTTTTAACAAACTTTTCAGCGGCTTTAGCCACTGCCTCGTATTCCTTAATTTCGTTTCTCATATTTGTATGTATTTGTTTGATTATCTGATTACAAAATTAGTGTGAATAAATCATTAGAACAAGTACCGAAAATTTTTTCAAGTACCGAAAAATTTTTCGGTATACTGATTTACAGTAATATTCACTAATTTTGTAAAAAATATATTAGTATGGCATACGAAAAGAAGATACCTGTCGACCTTGATTGTCCTCTGCGATTGACAATGAGTCTCATAGAATCAAAATGGAAATCGTGTATCCTTGATGAATTGCGTTCGGGAGAGCCAATGCGACCGAGCGAGATTCACAAATGTCTACCCGAAGCAGCCCCAAGAGTCCTCGATATTCAATTGAAAGAAATGGTAGAGGATGGACTTGTTTGTAAAACGATCTATCCTGAATTACCTCCACGTTCAGAATATAAAATTACTGAATTAGGACAATCGCTCATTCCTATTATTGATTCGATGCTCAGATGGGGTAATGAGCATTATTATATTTTTGAGAAAAAATATAAATGAAAATCAAATAATCAAAAGAGCCTTCCCTTTCGGAAAAGCCCTTTAGTTGTGATTGACACTATTATAGTGGCGGAAAACGTAGCCGTTGTCGTAACAGTAGTCATACATGAACAGCTCGCGGGCGTAAGCGTCGAAGTCGAAGTAATTAACGTCTTTGGACTTGAAGAAAGGAATGGCGATTATAACGTCATCGGGATTGTTCGCCTCAATTTGCTGCGGAATAATTTAGCAAGGAAATTACTAAAACATTCTAAGACAAATAGTTACAAAATGTAAGTGGCTGAGTGATAGATATGTATGGGCATAAAGAAAGAGTCACCACTCGGTGTGAGTGATGACCCTTATGTGATCCGCCTGGGGCTCGAACCCAGGACCCCATCCTTAAAAGGGATGTGCTCTACCTGCTGAGCTAGCGAATCTACCTAATTGCCCTAGGAGATTTCCCAAAAGCGTTGCAAAGGTACGTACTATTTTTCAACTGTGCAAGTTTTATGGCAAAAATCGAATAATTTATTTTCTCAGAGGCATAGGAGAAGCTTGGTGGATGCCAGACTAAGGGACAATGCAGCACGAATGGCCCTCGCTGCCATACAGCATGTCCGGTCAGTATCGGGGCTGCGCAACAGCTACTCCTTAGGCTCGGCGGAAGCTGTATCGAGAGGAGCCTGTTCAGCCACGGGGGTATTGTCGGGCGCCACAGGACGGTCGATAATATAACGTTTGTAGTACGAAATGATGAGAGCAGTCAGAGGCAAAGCAATGACCAGTCCGAGGAATCCAAGCAGCGAGCCCCACACCGACAACGACAGGAATATGATGGCGGGGTTAAGTCCCATGAATTTACCCATGATTTTCGGGGTGATGACAAAGTCCTGCAGTCCTTGGACAATGCAATATACGGCAGTAATCTCGGCAGCAATAATCCAGAAGCTGGTGCCGGAGTTGACCGAGAGAATAAGTCCGAGGAAAGCGGCAATCGGGATGCTGATAAGCTGCAGATAAGGTACCATATTAAGCACACCGATGAAAATTCCGAACACCACAGCCATCGGGAGACCGATAATGAGGAATCCAATGCTGAACAAAGCACCGACAATGCACGACACCAGTGCCTGACCACGGAAATAACGGTTCATCACCATCTCTATGTCGCCGAGCACACTCATTGCGCCCGAGCGGTATTTAGGAGGAATCATGCTACGGAAACCGCTCATAATCGAATCGTAGTCGAGCAATATGAAAATCAGGTAGAGAAGGATAACCGACCAACTGAGCACCGACAGCAGTACATTGATGCTGCCCGACATAAGATCCCACAGCCGTCCGAGAGCCTCCTGTACCAAGTCGATGATTTGCTGATACGACAACTGGGAGTATATCTGATTCAAATCGATGTTGCTGACAATGAAGTTGTAGATATCGTGCTGAATGGTGGAGTTAGCCACATAGTGGTCGGTGTATCGGGCAAGCATCTTCACCATGTCGGCAAACTCGCTCATGATGTATGGACCCATAAACGAGCCAATGATACCAAGAGCCACCAGCACCTCGACAATAGTGACGATTACCACCAGCAGGCGGCTTCGAATGTGGAACAATCGTTGGTTAAACTCGATAAACGGATGAATCACATAAGCCATTATGCAAGCAATGAAGAAAGGCAGGAGCACACCGCTCAGGTGCTTAATAAGCATTACAGCGCCGAAAATTATGGCAGTTGAGATAACGAGGCGCACTGTGCGGTCGAAAGTAAACGGTTGGTGATAACGGTCGGTATTCATATGGGTGATTTGAAATTACAAAGTTATTGTTTCAATCAGAGATGAATCGGGATACCAGATCTTGCCGACTACACTGGTGTAGCCACATTTGGCCAGGAGCTGGATGTAGCGCTTCATCTGCGAGTGATATCGCTTGTCGCGCTCACCAAACTTGAAGTCGACCACAATAGCCTCGCCAGGCGCCGGGAACACAATACGGTCGGAGCGGAGCACCTGCGAGCCGTCGGTCATGGTGCGTTCGGCAATGAACTTCACCCCTGGAGCGAACCATCGGCTCGGCTCATCCTGAGCCATATAATCTTTGAAGGTGGCAATTGTGGGCTCAATGTCGGCGTTGCGGATTAGTCCGCGTGCAGCACAGCGGCGCACCATCAGCTCCACATCGTCGGCAGTGCGCAGCATGCTCATTATCTTATGCTTATTGATACCGATTTGGCGAGGAGAGTCTCCCACATCGGGCAATTCGAATTCATATTTGTTGAAACCTGTCTGCTCGCCGTTCTCATCGAAATACTTCGAGCGTAAAGTGAATTTCATTTCTGCAGTTTCTTTCTCTTCGGGCTTGGCAACATTACTATTTAACGGCTCTCCAAACCAGAAATCAGTTCCGTCCGAATTGAGCGACGGAGCACCCACGTGCTTAGGCATGGGACCATTGAGAACCGAAGAGAGAAAATCGTTGATATTCTTCTGCTCTTTGCCACTCGGGGCCGACATAAGTATATACAATTCATCTTTTGCCCGAGTGAAAGCCACATAGGTTTTGTTGAGTTTATCGACAACATTTTTCTCGAGGCAACTGTTGAACTCGCTGGCATACAACTCATCATCTGGTTTACGGCTATTGCCGAGGGCAACCATAGGGATAACAGGAGGGGTTATGGACTCATTGAAGCCGTACTCTTCTACGAGCGGTTTCTTGTCGTTGAGCAGCAATTCTTTAATGTCAACAATTTTCCAATTGCAGAAAGGGATAATCACAAATTTAGCTTCAAGCCCCTTTGCCTTGTGCACCGTCATCACATTCACGGCATCGATGTCGGATGGAGAATTAACCGACTGATTGGCGCCGTTGGCATCCCACCATTTGAGGAAAGCCGAAATTGTGGGCAGATTCACCTGGCAATAGTCGATAACCAAATCGAGGAAAGCCAGAATGAAGGAGTTTTCGTCGGTCTGCAGCTTTGCCGGAATGAATTCGCGCACAATGGTCTCAACGATAGCATAAAGCGATGACACATTCACATCGAAAACGGCTTTCAGATTGTCAAGACTATTGGCATCCTGTTCCTTGATTGCAGCATACAGCGCTTCGGAAGCCCCCTCACCATTATTCAACCGCTTATTATAAGCATGCATTATTGCAGCAAGACTACCGGCACGGCTATTGGCAGCCTTGTTGTCGCTGAATTGGCCCACTTGCTGGTCGAGGAACCTGAGCACACCGACTATTGTAGACACTGCACGGGAATTCTTCAACAAAAGCGACTCGTTTGACACAACATTTATTTTTGGCTGATCCTCATCACCTTGAGTTTGAGTGCTCATGATTGATTCAATCACTTCGGTGCCGAGATGATTTTTATCGACCAAAACGAGGATGTCGCGCTGACGATATCCGCGGGCAATGATGTCGCGGATAATATCGATGGTGCGGTCGACCATCTGAGCATTAATTGATTGGCCATTTGACTGCCCATCATCTTTTCCTTTGACAAATTGTTCGATTCTTACGTATCCGCCAGAGCCCACTTTAGTAGGCGCCACCTTCTGCACTATGTTTTGGTAGGTATCTTTAACCGTTGGGAATTGCATATCAGTCAACTTTTGCGACAATATGCTGAAGAAAGCATTGTTGAAATTCACCACCACTTCCGAGCTGCGATAGTTAGTGTCGAGAGAGCTACTGTTGACATAAGCGCCCAGCTGGGAATTCACACCTTTTTGCAGCAGTTCGGGTTCGGCATTACGGAAACGGTAAATCGACTGCTTTTCGTCGCCGATAATCAGATTGCCATTGCCGCGACTAAGGCTTTCGCTGAGCAAGGGGTGAAGGTTCTCCCACTGCATTCGCGATGTGTCCTGAAACTCATCGATAAGGTAGTTGCTGAGCATCATCCCTATTCGTTCGTAGATAAAGGGAGCATCGTCCTCAGTGATTATCCGCTTCAACAGGTCGTTGGTGTCGGAGAGCAGGATAATCTCGTTTTCGGCACGGAATTGCTCAACGTTTTTACTGATATTGCCCAACAAGCCCAGCGCATATATATTGCTGCGGACACTTTTCAAAGCCTTGAGTTTCCGCAAATCGCGCTGCACGGCGTCAAATATCGGTCGTAGTTGATTCTCGGCATCAGCCCTGACGGCGTCAGATATTTTGGGACTTTGCTTTATTTCACCGCTTATATCCGTTTTTTTCAGAAAATCCTTGCTTATATTGAAATCTCCACTTTCAATCTGCCCGATAGCTTTCATGAAGCCAGTGCGGAGATTCCTTGAGGCATCAAAACCATTGATTTTGCCAACTGCAGCATTAAACTGCGATGCATAATTCTGCAGTTCACGTTCATAGCCGGAAATCTTTTGGGACAATTCCCTCTGGAAAGCATCGATTTTAGAAAAGTCGCTGAGATAGTCGATAATTTCATTTTTCCGGAGCTTGAAACCCTCGGTTTTGAGTATATTGGCAATTGCTTTCAAAGAGAGTTTTTCGCTATATGAGTTTTGGGTGCCCGCATCGATGTTGAAAACATTCCAACCCTGTTTTTCGTCGATTTTATTCTGGATTGACTTCAAGAGCCAGCTATGGAGCTGCCTGATACCATTATCTGTGTCGCTGCCGGCACGGAGCGAATTGATAAGGTTATGAATTCCTACCGAAATCACATAGTCGTCCTCCATCTCAACGTTGAAATCATCGACGAGCTCTACATCGCGGGCAAATGTGCGGAGAATAACCTGGAAAAACGAGTCGATGGTGCTGATATTGAAATCGGAATAGTTGAACAGCAAATCGACGAGGGCGCGTCGGGCGGTATCGCTGATTTGTTGCTCCGATGCTCGGTATTTATCCTTGAGGTCGGCAATGTAATTGCTCTCGGCCGGTTTGTCGGCAAGCATAAGCAGTTCGGCCACGATTCTCGATTTCATCTCTTCGGTGGCCTTGTTAGTAAAAGTGATGGCGAGTATACGCTTATGGGCGTTGCTGGTACGCTTTGGGTCGTTAAGCACCCATTTGCCATTGTTGTCGGTGTGTCCAAGTAGAAGAGTAATGTATTCTTTGGCAAGGGTAAAGGTTTTTCCGGAACCTGCCGATGCCTTGATAATGTTAAGCATAATCAGATTATTTTAGTCTTGAAACCTTTTTGTTCAAGAATAGTTTTCACTTTCTGGCGCACATCGCCCTGAATAAGTATTTCCTCACCACGCGACGAGCCGCCGCATCCGCATTTGTTTTTCAGTTCCTTGGCCAGTTCCTTCACAGCCTCTTCATCGCCCTTTATGTCGACAATCAGAGTGACTGTCTTACCGCTACGGTTCTTTTTGTCGAGCATAATCTTCAATGGCGAACGCTTGTCGATATCGTGCTTCACCTCTTGCGGTTCATCGGGCTGATTATCGATATTTTCCACGTCGATATTAAAGGCCAGGGCCAGTTTGTCTTTCCAATCGCTGTTTTCCATCGTTGAATAATTTACAGTGTCAAAATTAATGATTTTTGAGGTGCATTGCAATAACGTGCCAAATATTACGTTAAAAATAAGATGACAAAAGTATCCATACGACATATAATTGCAATAATTGTAACTACAGCGATGTCCCTGACGGCATTTGCGCAGGACAACGACAAGGTGCTTAACCGCATCTATGCCGACCGCAAGCTGTTGCATTTCGGCTTCTCGGTGGGCACGCACACCCAGGACCTGCAGTTTACACACAACGGATATGTGAGCGACAACGGCGAGACGTGGTTTATGGAAGTGCCATCGTTTTCGCCGGGATTCAATGTCACAATGCTTGCCGACCTGCGTCTGGCCACGCACTTCAACCTGCGGTTGTCGCCCGGCATGTATTTCGGCAACAAGGTTGTGAAGTTTCACGACACCACCAACGGCGGCGATTTGCAATCGCAAAATGTAAAGACAGCCAACATAGTGTTGCCGCTCGACCTGAAAGTGTCGGCCGAACGCTACCGCAATACCCGTCCGTACGTAACCTGCGGTGTGATGGCCACGCTCGATGTGTCGAAGAAGCGCAGCGAGATGCTCAAGTTCAAGTCGAGCGATGTATTCCTCACTGTTGGCTTCGGATGCGACTTCTATCTGCCGTTTTTCAAGCTCAATCCCGAGATTAAATTCTGTTTCGGCCTCACCGACGCGCTTCAACACAAGCGCCCCGACCTGAGCGACGAGCCAGAGACAATGAAATTCACCAATTCACTTAAAAAAGTAACGCAGCAAATGGTGGTGCTGTCGTTCTATTTTGAATAATGAGACAGGCACTGCGATACATATTGTTATTGGTAATAACCATCACGACGTCAAAGGCGATGGCACAAGCCGACGCACAGTTCACACAATATTGGGCTGTGCAGAACTATTATAACGCAGCCGCCACAGGAACGTCCGACTTCATCAACATACGCGGAGGCACACGCCAGCAATGGGTGGGCATCGAAGGCGCACCGAAATCATTTTTGGTAACAGCCGAAAGCCCGTTCAAGTTTCTGGGCAAGCGTTTCGGCGCCGGACTGATAATGCATCAAGAATCGATAGGCCTTTACCGCACCCTGAACATCGACCTGCAGCTATCGTACAAAATCAAGCTGTTCAAGGGACAGCTGAGCGCCGGTGTGCAGTTCGGATATATCGACCAGACCTTCAAGGGGTCGGAAGTGCGACTGCCCGACGGATCGGGAGGAAGCGAAAGCGATGATAGCGGCAGCAGCGGGTCGGATTACGACGAAGGGGGCAGCGGATCGAGCACCGGCACCAACAGCGGAATACCCTCGAGCGATGTTCGCGGCGGCGGAATCGACTTTGCATTTGGACTTCACTACACCCACAAATACTTTTGGGCAGGCCTCTCTGCCACCCACCTGTCGCAGCCGTCGTTAGGGCTTAAAGCCGAAGGCGACGAGGAACGTCAGTACGAATCGAAACTGGGCCGGATGTATTATTTTATGGCCGGCAGCAATATTCCGATAAAAAATACGTTATTTGAATTACAACCGTCGGTGTTGGTACGCAGCGACTTCAAGGTCACTCAAGCCGACATAACCGCGCGGGTGAGATATAAGAAGATGTTCTCGGCCGGTATAGCCTACCGCACCAACGATGCCATCAGTGCCATGCTTGCCGTAGAGATAAAGAACTTCTTCGTAGGATACAGCTACGATTATGCCATATCCGATATTTCAAAAGTGAGCAACGGCAGCCACGAGATATTCGCCGGCTATAAGCTGAAGCTCAATTTAGGTGACAAAAATAAAAACAAACATAAGAGTATCCGAATAATGTAAGATATGAAAAAAGCGGTTATTTACATATTCTTGGCGTTAGTGGCAGCATCATGCTCGTCGTCGCGCGGAGGAGGTTCGAATGGCGGCGAAGTAACCGGTGTGGGCGGAACAGCCTGGGCCGAACCGACGCCCTATGGTATGGTACTCGTCGACCGAGGCTCAATGAAAGTGGGTCCCGGGAAGAACGACAGCCTCAACAACATTGTTGCCGACTCGCGCGGCATGTCGGTTGACGCTTTCTGGATGGACCAGACCGAAATCACCAACTCCAAGTATAAGCAATTCGTATTCTGGGTGCGCGACTCCATTATCCGCGAGCGCCTTGCCGACCCCGCTTATGGCGGCAACGAAGACTTCAAGATTGAAGAGGACAAGGAAGGCAACCCGATAACTCCGTACCTGAACTGGTCGAAGCCAATTCCTTGGCGCAATCCCAACGAGGACGAGGCTCGTGCCATCGAAAGCGTGTATCGCATCAATCCTATTACCGGCACACGCGAGCTCGACCCCGAACAGTTGAATTTCCGCTACGAGATTTTCAACCACACCGAGGCTGCAAAGCGCAAATACCGCAAGGACCCGGCCCGCAGAGTATATAACACCGACATCACACCCGATGCCACTGCTCCGATGATTTCGAAGGACACTGCATACATTAACGACGATGGTGTGATTGTACGCGAAACCATAACGCGCGAGCTCACCGGCGACTTCGATTTCCTCAACACCTACATAGTGAACGTCTATCCCGACACCACCTGTTGGGTGAACGATTTCGAGAATGCCTACAACGAACCCTACGTTCGTCTTTACTTCTCACATGCCGGCTACAACGACTACCCGGTGGTAGGCGTGAGCTGGGAGCAAGCCAATGCATTCGCAGCATGGCGCACCGAGTATCTTCGCCGCTCGCTGGGCAAGCAAGGAGTGTATGTCGAGCCATACCGTCTGCCCACCGAAGCTGAATGGGAATATGCAGCCCGCGCCGGCGCCAACGACAACATGTATCCATGGGAGGGCGACCTTCCACTGGCCGAAGAGGGATGCTTCTATGCCAACTTCAAACCGATGGAAGGCAACTACGTGAAGGACGGCAATCTGATAACCTCGAAAGTGGGCACCTACTCGCCCAACGACTTCGGCCTGTACGATATGGCCGGTAACGTGAGCGAATGGACATCGACCGCTTACACCGAAAGCATCAACAAGCTCACCAGCGACCTCAATCCAGAATACCAATATCGTGTGGCAAAGGAAGACCCCTACAAGATGTCGCGCAAGATAGTGCGCGGCGGTTCGTGGAAAGATGTTGCAAAGGACATCCGCAGCGACCTCCGCATGTGGGAATACCAGAACGAGCAACGCAGCTACATAGGCTTCAGATGTGTGCGCTCGCAGATAGGATTTGCAAAAGGTAACGGTAAAAAATAACACATACGCCAAATAAAACATTTCAGGAAAATGGGAAAAATCAGAAGATATAAAAATGTTGTAGAGAAATTCCTCTCAGGCGAGAAAGGACAACGTTTCTTCAACTTCGCATACAGTATTGGTGCCGCAGTTGTAATCTGGGGTGCATTGTTCAAGATTCTGCACCTTCCCGGCGGCAGCGTGCTGCTGTCGATAGGTATGGGCACCGAGGTGCTTATGTTTGTGCTCACAGCATTCGACCGTCCTGCCCGAGAATATAAATGGGAAGAAGTGTTTCCGGTTCTCGACTCCAAGGATCCCGAGGACCGTCCTGACTTCCACGGCGGCGCCGGCGGCACAGTGATTGTGGGAGGGACAAATATATCAGGAGCCAACCTGGGCGGTGTTCAGGGCCCGGCAGTAAGCGGTGACCAAGCCCGCAGAGCAGCCGGCATACCTCAAGGAATCGAGCTCAGTGAGGCCGACACTCAATCGCTCTCGGAAAGCATTGCCAAGATGGCTGCAGCCAGCGACCAGCTCTCGCGCATGGCCGAACTCACCGACGCCACCCAGCAATATCTCACACAGATTTCAGGCATTGCCGAGCAGATGGAGAACCTGCGTGCCACCACTGAGGCTCTTAACAACGTGTCGACAGTTCTTCTCAACAGCTATCGCGCAATAACCGAAAACAGCAGCAGCATAAGCCAGAGTTCCAACGGATATGTCGAGCAGATGAACGACCTCAACCGCAACATCGGCGGATTGAACACCATCTACGAGATACAGTTGAAGAGCATATCTTCGCAGCTCGACAGCATCGACCGTGTGAACCGCGGTCTGAAGGACATACGCGACATGTACGAGAAATCGGCACGCGAAAGCATCAGCTACTGCGAGGAAACCGAAAAGATGGCTCACTACATGAAGCAGCTTAACAGTGTATACGAAAAAATGCTTCGCGCCATGACAGTTAACATGTATAACCCAGGAGCAATGCCGGGCATGATGCAACAAGGCGCCGACGACGTAAACACCATTATCCGTGAAGCCGAGAAGAGAAACGACCAATTCCAATCCAACTACTAATAACTACCGTAACTGATGGCCGGTTCACAAAACATAATGCGCATGTCGCCTCGACAGAGGATGATAAACCTTATGTATATCGTTCTGACGGCAATGCTCGCCTTGAACGTGTCGAGCGACGTCCTTAACGGGTTCAATCAAGTGGAATCCGGACTGGTGCGCACAAACCGCAACTTTTACGAGCGAAACAAGGCAATCTTCGGACAATTGGAAGCCTTCATGCAGAAAAATCCCGAAAAGGTGGGAGTATGGTTTGACAAGGCAACTGAATTGCGCGCCATTACCGATTCGCTCTTCAACGACATCGAGACTATCAAGCACGACATTGTGGCTGTAGCCGATGGCTCTGACGCCGACGTGCTTAACATAAAGAACCTCGACAACCTCGACGCTGCATCGATTGTAATGCTTTCGCCTACCACTATGCGCGGCACTGCATTGCGCAAGCAAATCGATGACTACCGCACATACGTGACATCGCTGATGACCGACAGCGTAAAGCGTCAGAACATAGATAACGCCCTGGCCACACGCGACCGTCGCCAGAAAGGCACCCTTTCCGACAGTTCCTGGGAGGAAGGCCTGTTCGACAACATGCCGGTGGTGGCTGCTGTGGCACTACTTACCAAGATACAGAACGACGTGCGCTATGCCGAAGGTGAAGCGCTCAACACGCTTCTCACCAACGTCGATGCAGGCGATGTGCGTGTAAACGAAGTATCGGCATTCGTAATCCCATCGTCGCGCAATGTGATGCGTGGCAGCAAATACACGGCCAACATTGTCCTTGCAGCTGTCGACACCACTCAGCGACCGGTTGTATTCGTCAACGGCACCAAACTTGACAACGACCGGGGCTTGTACGAAGTGGTAACCGGCCGCACCGGCGAATTCGACTACAACGGCTACATTGAAGTGCCACGCGGCGACGGGACATCGAGTCGCCTCGACTTCAGTTCGTCGTACACTGTAATCGAACCGATGGCAACAGTGTCGGCCACGATGATGAACGTGCTGTATGCCGGTATCGACAACCCCATTTCGATAGCCGTGCCGGGAATCCCAACCAACGCAATCTCGGCATCGATGACCAATGGCTCGCTCACACGCAAAGGCGACACCTGGGTGGCCAAGCCGACAAAGGTGGGAGCCGAGGCAGTGGTGTCGGTTACAGCCAGCATAGATGGCCGCACGCAGACAGTGGCGTCAACCACGTTCCGCGTGAGAAAACTTCCCGACCCTACTCCTTACATTGCATTTTCCGACGGAAAGGGCAACACCGACCGATATAAGGGCAGCAAGCCGTTTGCCAAGACACTTCTGTTGCAGGCACCGGGCATTGCCGCCGCTATCGACGACGATTTGCTCAACATCAGCTTCCGCGTGATAAGCTTCGAGACAGTGTTCTTCGATTCGATGGGCAATGCCATTCCCGAAGTGTCGGACGGCGCTAACTTCTCACAGCGCCAGAAAGACAGCTTCCGCCGCCTCTCACGAGGAAAGCGCTTCTACATATCGCGTGTGAGAGCTGTAGGCCCCGACGGCATTGAGCGTACAATATCGCCAATGGAAGTGATTGTGAACTGATTTTTTTGAAAATGATTCGTTACTAAGTATATGAAAACGTTTAAATCCCTATTACTGATAGCATTAGTCGCGATTTTCACTTTCGACGGCTTAGCACAGGACGAAAGCAAGGCCGGGGCAATCACCCGACGTCGGGCCGGCGAGACACGGCGCGAAAAACAGTCGACCGGACCTAACATCACACAACGGATGGAGTCGTTCTATGAGTATACTCCGGTTTCAGATGCCGACCTTACCTGGATGCGTGTGATTTATCGTTCGCTCGACCTGTCGAAAGAGAAAAACATGGCACTGTATTATCCCGAAGAATCGACAGAGAATCAAGAAAACCTCTTCCGCATAATCATGCGTCTGCTTGCCAACGACCAGCTTGCTGCATACGAATATCTTGACGGCCGTGAGGTGTTTACCGAGCAGTATAAGATAAAGGTTAAGGATATGCTCGACCGTTTCCATATCCTTTACACCGAAGCGAAGGGGAGCAGCGAAAAGCATCCACGATTCTCCATCGAGGAGAGCGATGTGCCAGCCAACGAGGTGTTAAGCTACTATGTGCTTGAGCGTTGGGAGTTTGACCGCGTAAACAACCGCATGAAACAGCGTGTTGAAGCCATTTGTCCAGTACTACACCGTTCGGGCGACTTTGGCGGCGAAGCTGTGCGATATCCTATGTTCTGGGTAAAATTCGATGCCTTGCGCCCTGCCCTATCACAGCAATATATATTTACCGACGACGATAACAACCTGCCGAAATACAGCCTCGACGACTATTTCAATCTGGCAATGTATGATGGCGAAATCTATAAGACCCGCAACCTGCAGAACAAGTCGATGATGCAGCTATATCCCGACCCCGACGATATGAAACGCGCCCAGGATAGCATCGACAACCGTCTGCACACATTCGACAAACATCTGTGGGTACCTACACGCGAAGAGCTCCAGGCCGCAGCCGAAGCGCGTGAAGAAGCCGAGGCAAAGGCCAACGAGATTGAAAGCCGCGACGGCAGCGACGCATCGGATGATAAAGCCGAAGTGAAGGAATCGCGCTCAGCCCGCGGAAACAAAAGCGCCACCAAGTCTACCAAGAAAAAGAAAACCACCAAAGTGAAACAGCCTAAGGTTAAGACCAACAACTCATCTTCGGCCGCGCGTTCGGTGCGTCGCCGCAAATAAGATAGCCCATAAAATACAACGATTCCCCGAAACATGTCGATTTCTGATGGCAGTTCGGGGAATCGCTTTATATAGAAGAATAATTTATGCCAATATTGCATTGATATCGTCGACGGTACGGTCGAACGGGCCGCAGTGTTCAAGTTTCAGAGTACACATTGCAGCGGCAAAACGTCCGGCCTCGGCATATCCAGCACCACGCATGCGAGCATAAAGGTATCCGGTGGAATATGTATCGCCGCAACCGGTGGCATCAACAAGCTTTGCAGGCTTGTATGCCGGAATATCATAAAACTCACGGTGGGCATAAATCAGCGAGCCTTCGCTTCCAAGAGTCAGCACCACTTCCTCAACGCCTAAAGCCGCCAATTCACGAGCCACATCACGAGGGTCAGTGAAATTGCTTATCGCTTCCTTCTCCTTTTCGTTGAGCTTCAGAATACTTGTAACCGCCAGCACACGGTGCATATCGGCCCACTTGGTGCTCACCACCCTTTCGCCACGCACCTCGCGCAAGTAGCCTTGCACATCAATCGATATTCGACCGCGTTGGGCAAGATGCTCAATACATTCTGGCGAAAAATCATCGCTGAGAAGTGTACCGAGGTGGAAAATGCCGGCATTGGCATTGGCGAACTCATCGATTGTAAACGGGTCGGCCTTTGCAAGCACGCGCTGGCTGCGATTGTTGGAGTTCACTCCATATTTGTTCTCGAAATACACAGTGCTACGGCTATCGAAGTTAACGACATCGATACCGTCGGCACGCATTTTGCTAATCACATCGGCCGATTCGGTGCCGGTCTTGGTTATGAGCCCGAAACTGACATCGTGAGGCAGATTGGCAAAACCGTAAGCCATATAAAGCGCTGTTCCGCCGGCCTGATAGAATTCGTTTTCGGGAGTAATGATTTTGTCGCGGGTGATATGCCCGATGCAACAGATATCTTTCATTCTAATAAATAAACTTGATGAATAACGCTGCAAAGTTACACATTTTCATTGTTATAGAGCAAATGCTCGGCAGCCGATAAGGATATATCGCAGAATAATCACTAATTTTGCAAAAGAGAAATATTATATTGATGAAGACATTTGAAGAATTAGGAGTCCGAGAGGATTTATTGAAGGCAATCGACGAAATGGGATTCGTGATGCCAATGCCAATACAGGAACTTGTGATACCGCATCTGTTGACAAGCGACAACGATGTGGTGGCACTGGCACAAACCGGTACCGGCAAGACAGCCGCATATGGGCTGCCAGTGATTCAGCGCACCGACACTAAAATAAACCGTCCGCAGGTGCTTATCTTGGCGCCTACACGCGAACTGTGTCTGCAAATAGGCAGCGACCTTGCCGATTTCTCGAAATATGTCGAGAATTTGTCGATATTGCCAGTATACGGCGGCTCGAGCATCGAAAGCCAGATACGCAGTCTGAAGAAGGGGGTACAGATTATTGTTGCCACACCAGGCCGTCTGATCGACCTGATAAACCGCAACACAGTGTCGCTCGACGGAGTGCATACAGTGATTCTCGATGAAGCCGACGAGATGCTCAACATGGGATTCGTTGAAAGCATAGAGGAAATACTTGCCAATGTGCCCTACGACCGTAAAATGCTTATGTTCTCGGCCACAATGCCCACCGAGATTGCAAAGATAGCGAAGAAATACATGCATAATCCTGAGGAGTACGTGGTTGGGACCCGAAATGAGGGCGCCGAGAATGTTCGCCACGTGTACTTCATGGTGCATGCACGCGACAAATACAAGGCCTTGAAGCGAGTGGCCGACTACAACCCTAACATCTACGGCATTATTTTCTGCCGCACCCGCCGCGAGACGCAGGAAGTGGCCGACTGGCTGATTCAGGACGGATATAATGCCGATTCGCTGCATGGCGATCTGTCGCAGGCTCAGCGCGACATGGTGATGAAGAAATTCCGCGAACGCAACCTGCAACTGCTGGTTGCCACCGATGTGGCTGCCCGTGGCCTTGATGTTACCGACCTTACTCACGTTATCAACTATGGGCTTCCCGACGACATCGCCACCTACACTCATCGAAGCGGCCGTACGGGACGTGCCGGAAAGACCGGCGTTTCGGTGTCGATAGTCCACTCGAAGGAAAAAGGAAAGATTCGCGACATAGAGAAGCGCATAGGCAAAAAGTTTGAGTACATGGAAGTGCCCAAACCCGTACAAATCATTGAAAAGCAGCTTTACAACCTTGCCGACCGCATCGAAAAGGTGGATGTTGACGATGAGGAAATCGGGAAATACTTGCCGGGGGTGTTGAAGAAACTCAGCTGGCTCGACGGTGAGGATTTATTGAAGCGAGTGCTTTCGCTCGAATTCAACCGGCTGCTCGAATACTACAAAGGTGCACCGGTGCTCGATGTGGTGACCGAACGAGGCAAGAAGGCTGAAAAGAAGGACCGCCCAGCCCGCACTGCCGAGGAAAAGGACCGCCGTGTGGCCGAAAAAGGCTACGAGCGGGTGTATATTAACCTCGGAAAAGCCGACGGCTTCTATGCCCAAAACCTTATTGAACTGATTAACAAGAATGTCGACGGTCAGCGAGTGGACATCGGACGTATCGACCTGCTGTCGGGCTATTCACTCTTCGATGTACGCCAAGGCGACGCGCAACGTGTGGTGGGTTCAGTGAAAAACAGCGATTTCTATGGCAAACGCGTGTATTGCGAAATCGCCAAGGCCGACAAGGACTATGCAGCCGAAAACGTAGGAAAAGGCGGCAAACGCCGTTCGCGTGGCGAGGAACTGCGCAAACGGGTGTCGAGCGACGACTTCGCGACCAACCGACGCTCGCGCCGCGAACGCCGTGGTGGAAAAGACGGCAAAGCCGAAAAGCCTGAAAAGAAAATGCACGGCAACTACGATAAATTCATTAAGAAGGACAAATAATTGAGTGATATGACTATGAAACGTGTTTTAGTTGCGCTGATTGCAGCAATATACATGGCAGCCCCTGCGTTGGCCAAGACGGCCAAGGACTTCTTCATTGAAGATTCCACCAAGGTGTTCCCGCTGCTGTCGAAAAGCTTGCGTATGGACATGCTCGACTATTATGTGAGCGGTCAGTCGGTGGAATTGGAGAATGCCTTTGGAGGCAAAAGCCAATTGCTGAAGGCAACCAACCAATATGTGTCGGTACGGCTCTCCGATTCGCACTCGGTGGAGATATGGGTGCCCGATACCGTGGCAAAGAAGAGTGTGGTTGTGGTCAACTATCAGTATCGGGTGCCGGCTTCTGACGGCAACATTGTGGTATATAACTTGGTCGACATGTCGGAAAACATAAAGGCATTTGACGCCCCTGACATAACCGATTTCATATCGGTGCCAAAGAATTCCGACATGAACAAACAGGAGGTGGCCGATAAAATCGACATACCTATGATATCGTATGACATAAATCCCGACACAGGCGAAATCACCGCCTCGCACAATCTCAATGAATTCCTTTCGCAGGAGGAATATGCCCGGATTGAAAAATATATGATTAAGTCGATTCGCTATGTGTGGACAGGCAAGAAATACAAACGAGTGAAATGACTATGAACCGGATAATCGCCATATGCACAGCGCTTGCTGCCGCCATTTCTCTGTTTGCCACCGATGTGCAAACTGCTGTCGACCGCTTTGCTGCCGATTCTGTGCTACGGTATGCCTCGGTAGGAGTTGAGGTTTACGATATTGCCAAGGGCACCGAAGTTGCCGGCTACCGTTCAACCACTGCCGACATCCCGGCATCGAACATGAAGACTATCACCTGCGCCACTGCCATCGCCTCGCTTGGTCCCGACTATCGCTTCGTCACCCCGGTGAAGCTTATTGGACACAAGCATGGGCACAAGTTCAGCGGTCGCATAGTGGTTAGCGGTTCGGGCGACCCGACCATCGGCTCAAAGTATTTTGCTGACCGTCCCGACTTTGTGACAACTATAGTTGAGCGGATTGCTGCACAGGGCATCGACAAGATAGATGGCGAGATTGTGGTTGAAGATTGTCAGATGTCGGAAGCCTATGAGGTTAACTGGAATCTCGACGATGTGGCCTGGGACTATGGCGCCGGCTCGTTTCTGTTCAACTATGCCGACAATTGCTTCCGTCTACCGGTCGAAATCGGCGACTCAACAATTACCGCCGGCGCTCCGTCAGTTGACATCGAAGGCCTCAATGTTGAGGTTGAAGCCACACTGTTTCCCGACGATGACATCCGTTCGAAAGAACTCAATGTGCTTCGCGGAGTTGATTCATCGACCATTAAGATAATTGGCTCCACCAATCGGCGCAAGCGCTACACATGGTTCGACTGCGCCATGCCGCAGCCATCGGAATACTTCAAATCGAGCCTTATCAAGGCAATGGCCGACGGGGGCATCAAAATACACCAGACAATATCGCACGCAGAGAATCCCGACACCATATGGCTGGTTGAATACCAATCGCCAACAGTGGCTGAGATAGCCAAATCAGCGCTCGAGCGCAGCGATAACATGTTCACCGAATGCCTGCTTAAGGCCATCGGACTACGTGAATTCGGCATTTGGAACGGAGCTGCATCGGTGGGAATAGTGCGTAGCTACTGGAGAGACAAAGACATCGACATAAACCAGTTGTTCATGATTGACGGCAGCGGACTGTCGCGTCGCAACAAGGTCACTCCCCTATTCTTCGGCCAGATGCTCGCCTCTGCCCAAACTTCGGGACTCGACCATAATGTGGACTATGCATCGCTGTTGCCACGCCTTGGCATTGACGGAACGGTAAAGAGGATGCTCATCGACACGCCTTATGCCGGAAACATTTGCATGAAATCGGGAAGCATGAGCCAAGTGCTGTGCTATTCGGGATATTACCCTGTCGAAAGCCCGCGCTACGTTATCAGTGTGCTCGTAAACGACTATCTCACATCGCCCACCCAAATGCGAAACAGCATATGCACATTCTTGCTCGAGCTGCTCCCGAAGCTCGATTTGCTCATCGAAGAATAATTTTATAGCGAAAATATTGCTTTTTGCAATATATTTCGTTACGTTTGCATATATTGGATAGATTCGATTTTATGGATAGCAAAATAAAACGGTTATTATCGGCGGTGTATGAGCTCGAAGGCCTGCTGTTGCTGGCCAACGATTCGCGTCACAAAATCGACGAACTGATATTCGAACTCATCCGCAATAAAGGCAAGCAAATCAACGAACTTAT
Source organism: Muribaculaceae bacterium (assembly GCA_016292745.1). Lineage (GTDB taxonomy): Bacteria > Bacteroidota > Bacteroidia > Bacteroidales > Muribaculaceae > SFRY01. The sequence continues at coordinate 19,043 of JAEDFO010000014.1, forward strand.
GGCCCAACTCGGCAACAACGGCGAGCTACCGGCCATTGCAGTGGCTGCCGAACCGACAACGCAGGAGCCGGAGAGCGAGGATATTGAACCCGAGGAGCCCGAAGCGCCGAAGGCGCCGGAAGCAGTCGAAGTGCTTGAAGAAGAGCCTGAAGAAGAGCCTGAATTGCCGGATGAGCCAATCGTAGCCGACGAGCCCGACGATTACACTGACGAACCCATTAACGAGGACAGCATCGACACCGAAGAGCATGCCACAAAGTTGACATTCGACATCGACGATGAGCCTCAGCAATCGGCCGACGTCGCCGACGAGCACCATAACTATATGCCTCACCACGAGGAGCCTCAGCAACCCTCTGTCACCGAAAAAGAGCCTGAGAAGAGACACTCAATCGACGAGATGATGAAAAAGTATTGGGCATATATGCCTCACGACGACTCCGGGCCCGACCAATACGATGACGAAGACGAAGACGATAACGAGTCTGCGCCAATCGAAGGCTCCCAGACCGATGAGGGCATCGACACCTCCGACGACGACAATTCATACATCGACCAGGATTATAACGACAACGTAGACTCCGACGAACAAGTACGCCTGGACGACGTGCTGCAACGCAGCATCTCGAAGAACCTAAAGCGTGCATTCACCCTCAACGACCGATTCCGCTATCGTCGAGAACTGTTTGAGAACAGCGACGTGCAAATGTCGAACGCACTCGACCTTGTGGAAACCATGCACTCGTATGCCGAAGCCGAAGAATACTTCTACGGCGACCGCGAATGGGACCGAGAATCGCCCGAAGTGAAAGATTTCATGGAAATAATCAGAAAACATTTTGCATGAGCAGCCCAACAGGAAAACTATACATCGTGCCCACTCCCGTAGGGAATCTGGGCGACATGACACCCCGTGCCATCGAGGTGCTTAAAGCCGTCGATCTGGTATTGGCCGAAGACACCCGCACCAGCGGCATCCTGATGAAGCACTTCGGCATAGCCACCCGAATGGCAAGCCACCACAAATTCAACGAGCATGAAACATCAACCGAACTCGTAGGACGGCTGGCCGCCGGTGCCACAATGGCTCTGATTAGCGATGCCGGCACACCCGCCATCTCCGACCCTGGCTTCATGCTGGTGCGCGAATGCCGAAAAGCCGGAATAGAAGTGGAAACCCTTCCCGGCGCCACCGCATTCGTGCCGGCGCTTGTCAACTCGGGACTCCCCTGCGAACGATTTGCCTTCGAAGGATTCCTTCCACAGAAAAAAGGCCGAGCAACACGTCTGGCCGAGCTGGCTCAAGAACCACGAACCATGATTTTCTACGAATCGTCCCTAAGGCTGGTCAAAACTCTCGAACAGCTGGCCGAATCATTCGGCGCCGAGCGCCAGGCATCGGTGAGCCGCGAAATTTCGAAACTTCACAACACCACCAACAACGGCACGCTCGCCCAGCTGTGTCAATTCTTCAACGAGAACCCACCGCGTGGCGAGATTGTTATAGTGGTTGAAGGCTACAAGAATCCCGAAGAAAAAGTGAAAAAGGACAAATACGCCCAATTCAAAAACAAAAACAATATAAACTAAATAAAAGCAATTATGAAAAAGTTTGCATTTATCACATTATGCGCCATGTGCATAGCATCGATATGCACCTCGTGCAACAACGGTAAGCTTCAAGAAGCCGAAAACCAGAATGCAGCACTGTCCGACTCTATCGCCGGCATCACCGCTGCACAGGACAGCCTCATCGTGCTCCTCACCGAAGTAACCAACGGAGTATCGCAAATCAAGGAAATGGAGAAAATCATCAACAGCACCGACTTCAACCGCGAAACTCCCTCGCAGAAAGAATCGATACTGAGCGACATGCAACTCATTGCCGAAACCCTCAAAGCTCGCCGAGAACGTATCGACGAACTCGAAAAGAAACTTAAGAAATCGGGCAACTACAGCCGCCAAGCCGAAGAGAGCGTCAAGGCCCTCAAGAACCAAGTGGCACAACAGGCCGCCGAAATAGAAACCCTACAGGCTGCTCTCAAAGACGCCAACGTGAAGATTGAAGACCTCACCAACCAGGTATCGAACCTCAACACCACAGTGGAAAACGTGACATCACAACGCGATGCCGCTGAACAGGAAGCCGTAAGAATTGCCAACGAACTCAACACCTGCTACTACGTAATAGGATCGAACAAGGAACTCAAAGCTAACAACATCATTCAGAAAAAATTCCTCGGAAAGACCAAGGTGATGGAAGGCGACTACGAACTCTCCTACTTCACCAAGGCCGACAAGCGAAGCCTCACCGAAATCCCACTGCACTCGGCCAAGGCAAAAGTGATGACCAAGCAGCCCGCCGGCTCATACGAAATAATCGACAAGGACGGTGTCAAGACGCTCCGCATCACCAACGCCACCAAGTTCTGGGAGCTCTCCAACTTCCTCGTAATCCAAATCGACTAACATTACAAGAATAATAAAGTGGGGAGGCGCAGGCTGATGCTTGCGCCTCTCTTTATGATACGAAGCCTATGCGGCGAGTGACATTCGGGACTTCTCGGGTGCCCATGGCAGCTACCACATCGGCAAGTTCAATAGTCTGCAGCGCTTCGGATGTGAGCTGCAGTGATTGGGCATCGGCTATTGCATCCATTGTTTCATGGATGCTGGCCATATCCAGGCTGAACGCCTTACCGGGTGCTACAGCCAATGCTTCGGACGATGCCATTATTCGCTTGGCCATGGCGGGGATGATGGCATTGCGCACAGTTTGCTCAATCCATCGGGCGTTGCCAAAGTCGCGACGATGCTGAGCCAGTTCGGCTTGGGTGTATTGGCGCAGGCGAGCAATAGCCTCAGGGGTGAATCGATACTGGTCGGTGGCGGCAATGCTTTTGGCAATCTGCATGAGTTCGTCGACATTGTAGTCGGGGAACAGGAAACGGTTCGGAAACCGGCTTGCTAAGCCCTGGTTGCTGTTAATCAGGCGTTCCATGTCGTCAGGATATCCGGCAAGAATCACCAGCATGTCGCAGTTGTCCTGGGCCAGTACCGTTAGCAGGCTTTCGATGATGCGGTAACCGAAATCGCGGCGATCGTCGGTAGAGTCGCACAGCGAGTAAGCCTCGTCGATGAAGAGCACATTGCCACGTGCACTCTGGAGCAACGCTTGCATGTTTTGCTCCGTTTCGCCGATGAATCGGCCCACAATCTTACTGCGCTCGGTCACCACCACATCGCCTTTCGACAGGAGTCCGAGCGAGCGGAAAATGGCACCAATGTGCTTTGCTACAGTGGTTTTGCCGGTACCCGGATTCCCGGTGAAAATCATGTGGTGCGAGGCCTTGTCGGTGCAATGGAGGCCGTGGCTACGGCGCAACATATCGAAACGCACGCGCTGGAAGGTGCCGTCGAGGCTTTGCTTGATTTCGTTGAGGCCCACCATGCTTCGCAAGTCCTGCATTGCCGTTTCAAAGTCGAGTACGGAGTCTTCAATCAATAGCGAAGCATCGATATCTGAATCATCGATAACCGACGAGGCACGGTTGTTAGCGAGCAAGCCCATATTCACCACCTTACGGCGGAACCGCTCTTCGATGCGAGCCTCCACCACATTGTCGGCTATGGTTTCGTTCCATGCAACGAGTTTTCCCTTGGCAATCAACGCATTGACTTCGCGATACAGTTTGGTGTAGGCACGAGGGGTAAGTTTCAGGTCATCGTCCTCGAGGCGGCTTGCAATGTCGGCCACCAGGTCGGAAGCGTCGAGCGGCATTGGCTTCAGCCACTGCGATTCGGGGAAGAAGCGCTGCAATTGGGGATGCTCAGCCAATAGTTGTCGTGCCTCGGCTTCAGTGGCGACAACAATCATTGGATATGACGTTGCTCCACCCATCCAGTCGCACATCGCTTCGGCCACCTGAGACCCGCACGAGGTGAAAAGCGAAGAAATGTTATATAACGCAGCAGCCTCTGTGGGACAGTTAAATGCTTCGGCCACCGGATCGGTTCCGGGCAGCGATTTGTCGACAAACTCGCGGCAATCGATGTAATTCACGGTGCAATGGTAAAGCATCCTCACCAAGAGGCCTATAGGATTCTTCATCGAACGGAAATGGTCGGCAATGACAATGTGATTGCCGCGACGGTGGAGCATCTTCATGCTGAAACGGCCACGCAGCGCATTGAAGGCATGGATGCCATAGTTCTCGACAAGATGCTGCTTAAGCTGGCCGCACATCACCATGGCCGCAAAATCATTCCAATCGGCGGAGTTCTCGATGTAACGACCCAGCAGGTAATCGGCATCGCCAGACTTCATTTCGCTGCAGCATAAACCGATTATCTTGAATTTGTCGGTCACGGTGAAATCGAGCCGAGCCATCGGTTCGCCCATATACTTCACCAATGCAAAGTATTTTCCGGGCATCCAGCGTCGCAGCCCATGCACATTGAAATTCAGCCTCTTTTTCGGCTTCGAACCGGTTACATTGGTATATTTTGCCTGACCAACCATGGCATAATTGGCAGTGTAGACACTGAGCGAGGCTGTATCCATGGGGCCAAATGTGGCTGAAACAAGACGTAAGGAAAACGTGGCATCAGATGGCGCCACCGCCTCCTTGGGCTCATCGGCATGCCATACGAAATCCATTTCGGAAATGGAAACACCGGGCAACGGCAGTCTCTCGCCGTCGTCAACTACCACCAACGGCAACACAGCCACATCTTCGAGTTGCAAGGCACTGCCTAAAGCATTGCAATCGACATTTTTAATTGCCACAAAATAGCGTCCTTTCTGAAACTTGATGTTCTTGACTTTGAATTCAACTCTTAGGCAGTCGTCATCGATGTCATATATTCTGAAGGCAGTCGCAAGCGGCTCGGCCTGACCCTCGCGATATAGATAGCTGCCAAATTGCTCAACCAAATAGTCGTCATCATCGCTGTAATAGGTCAGCCGGTCGTTATGATATATGTTAAGCATTAACAATTCGCTCTTAAGCATGCTCTCATTCACCCACTGCGAATCGATACTGCCACCATCGGTGACAACTCTTACCGAAGCGGCCTTTATCTGCAGTATTTGGCGGCTGACACACGGAAGCATATATGTCTGCCCGAAAGCAAATTGCTCCACCAGACGGTCGCCGGAGTTGTCGTCATCAGAGTCATAAGTATCATCATCGTCACAGTCGGCATCACAGTTCTCGTCGGATTCATCGACGTCGGAATCGCACATATTGCTATTGATAAAATCGTCTAACAGCTCATCAAAATTGTCTATTGTGTTGTTTTCTTTCTTGCTCATAATTTAAAATGCAGTTTTCATAAGTGATGATTAAAAAAATACTCAGATGCACAAAGTCGGCACATTTCATTCACCGACACAAAAAGAGGCGTTGGCTCACACCGGCTTCACCACGTTTGGTGAGCCGACAGCACTGCCTGTGAACGTTTCACGATATAATACTATTAGCCACAATTATCAGGCGACACGCCCAATGGCACATCGCACATCACATGAGCCTGTTACACTTGATTCATCAAAAAAAAAGCAGGGAACAAACGTATTCAGTATGTCAAAGACCTCTCTGCCCGGCATAGCCATGAAATTTCTCTATCGCGCAAACGCATGATAGCGGAATGTGCATTGCCGCAGGCAGTAAGTGCATAATTGAAATACTGAATTTGTGTGTAGGAATCATCATCAATTATCAGCCGCGAATTTAGAACGGCTGGATTTACAAAATTATATCATCGAAAACTGGTTTCCAAATTTTTCACTAAAAATCTTTGAACATTTTTCAAAAAAAGAAACAGACTGGTCACTCAAGCATCATGCAGGGCTATTGGGCGGCATAGTAGCAGCGGACTTCGCCTATAGGAAGTTTGCCGATGAGCATAAGTGGGATTCGGCGCTCGTCGGTCGATATCCATGTCTCAATGTCGTCGGACGACTTTTTGCCGCCTTCCTGGGTGAACGCAAATCGGATGTAGTAGGCTTCGTGGCGACTTTTGTCGCGAAGCTTCACTTCACGCCGGTCGATGTAGGTAATCTTGAGGTTTTCCTTGCGTTTCCCCGAGAAGATAGTCAGCGATGTAGAGCCACCTTTTCCCATTGCGTCGAAGTCGAGAGTACGTAGGTAGTAGTACACGCTTACCATGTCGTATACAGGGCCGCGAGCAGAAAGGTTGGTCGATACGGTGTCGCGGTCGGGGCGAATCACGATGCATTTGCCCAGTGTTGCAGTGTCGGTGTATGTGTAGCTGACGATGTTTTGGTCGATGTACTTTTTTTCGTGAGTGGCTTTTACGTAACGCAGCGGTTTGAGGCCGTCACGGAGCATCTGACACGAGAGGGTGTCGCGCACGCGATAAATCTTGTCGGCCCACGATACTGTTCGAGCGGCAAGGCGGCTGTTGTAGTGGCTGCCGGAAGCGGTTAAGCTTAGGGTTGCCGATGCCGCATGCTTCCAGATAAGCCCCCAGTGGTACACGATTTCGTAATTTAGGCTTTCGTCGGCAAAAGTTGTCTTAGGAGCAGCACTGGCGCGCAATGGCATCACCAACATGGCAATGGCGAGCATTGCCGAGGTTATGGCAGTGATTCGTGACATCATTCATATGCTTTTTACATATGTAATGACTACCGTTGGGACCAAAGGTTTAAGCGTCAGTTGATTTTTCCCTTAAAGAAGTTCGACGAAATGATAAGGTCGGATATATCGAATGCCTCGCGCATATGTGCTTTGGTTGCATCGGCCATGCTGTCGGCGTCCTCGCCAACAATTCCCTTTATTGTGTGGGCAGCAGCACGAGATTTGTCGTGGCAGAATATGCTCTGGCCCATGCCGTGCCATGGATAGTCGCCGAGACCAAGCAAGTTGAGCAACGAGGGATAAATGTCGATTTGTCCCATAGTGGCATCGTAACGGCCGGCAATTGGCGAGTTGAGCACAATAAATGGAGTGTACCACTCGTCGGGAATCAGATGCCCTACGATGGGGTCGGCAATGTATTGTGGCCTGGCAGCGCCGAGGCCCTCGTGGTCGCCAAGAATCACAATCATGGTTCGGCTGAACTTGGGGTTGCAACGTAGCGAGTCGACGAAAGCGCCGATTGCCCGGTCGGTGTAGTTAGCCACCTGTAGATAGTTGCGAAGTCGTTCGGGAATTGAGGAGCTGAGCTTAAGTCGCTTCGATTCGTCGGGAATTATGAATGGAGTGTGGCCCGAATAGGTTACACATTGAAGAATGGTGTGCCCATTAGGACTCCAGAAGTCATCGTCGGCAATTTTTTCGGCAGCCTGACGAAGGAACGACATGTCGCCAAGCCGGTGGCGCGGGCCGGTGCGCTCGTCGAGCACAAAATTTGGCTTATCGAAGAGGGTGTAGCCAAAATCCTGGGCCACGATAGCAACGTTCCACACCGTGCGTTTGTCGACGGTGAACGAATACGACCGAGCATCATCACCGTAGCGGGCTTTCCAAGCTTTGTCGATTGAAGGATACACATTGTGGGCAAAGCGGTATGAATAGGCGCCGTAGTTAACAGGCAACAATCCGGTGTGCACAATCAGCTGAGCATCGATTGAGCGTGCGCCACGCACCTGACTCACCACCTTAGGAGCGAAGAACGAACGCTGCTCGGCGAGCAGCCGGTTGATGTTAGGGGTAATCTCCTGATTCTCCACCGAAGCACCCACGGTCCAGCTCTCAAAACTCTCAAGCAACAAGATGATGCAGTTCTGCGGCACCGAGTCGGGGCTGATGGTTGTGGTGAACGACGTATTAGCTTTGTGCTGTGCCAGCCATACATCGATACGGCCCTCTACCTCGGGCGACAATGCCACATCACCCTTAATCCATTCATAAGCCATGGCGCCGGGGATAGTGTAAACGGCGGCGCCGCATGTGGAGTAGTCATACATCAAGTCGGAGTAAGCCTCTTTGTAGCCACCAAAGCTCATCACGTAGGCAGCAGTTATAGCAATCGCCGAAGTCTCGACTACACCGAGCCAAATTGCCAGACGCCGGCTTACCGAGCCTATTACCGTCCGCACATCAGTACCGCGCAGATAAGCCATCAGCACCAGCGACGACACCGGCAGCACCACATCGGCCAGCCTCAGCGACTCCCACACACTGTCCTGAAAGTCGGCAAGATTGCCGATTAGGCCATAGCTTGAGGCCGGGATGATGGTAAAGTAGGTGCGGAAGTACATCAGGTTGGCAACGAGCCAGCCATCGAGCAGCAGCGCCACGATGCCTATATACCAACGCGAGCGCAGCAACAGCAGCGGCAATGTCAACAGGATGGCCATCGCCAATTTGGTGACATAGCCTATTGGGAACTGGAATCCCGAAAAAGTGGAGTCGAGAGCCCAGAGAAAGTCGAAATAAAGCAGTTTAAAGCATACAGCAACAACGAAAGCCGCCACCACGGCCATGGCCGAGCGCGAACGGCGAAGATATGAATCAGCCATTGCGTTGTTCAATTACAGATTTGAGAATGGAATCGAAATAAGCCACATAGCCATCTAAGCGGAAATTCTCGGAAATGTGCTGTCGGGCATTGGATGTCATGCGCTTCATCATCTCGGGATTGGCGGCCAAGGTCTCAATGGCAACAGCAATGGCTTCAGGGTTTCGAGGCTCTACAAGGATGCCGGTAGACTTCTCACCCGATGGAACGATAAGGTCACGTGCCCCGGGAATGTCGCTCACCACACAAGGCAGTCCGCAAGCCTGCGCTTCGCGGAGTACCCGAGGCGAGGCATCGCGCTCCGAAGGCAGCACATACACGTCGGCACCGGCAATGTAGCGCAGAGCCTCGTTGCTCACGCCCACAAACTCAACGTTTGCCGTAGCTGCGTCGATATCACACTGATCGGCGCTGCCAATCACCCGAAGGGCAACGCCAACACCACGGTCGTTGAGCAGCCCAACTGCATCGATTAGATATCGCAGTCCCTTATAAGGCCGGCCAGCCGACATGCCCACATACACCAGGTTAATCACCTCGGCGTTCTTCGGGCTGACAGGATTGGCCATCGCACTCTCGGCCCATGCCAACTCGTATGGCTTCAGGCACTGCGACAACTTGCTGTCGGGGATATAAGCCTTAAGATACTCCAGTATGTCAGAGGTTTCGCACACAATATGGTCGACACGCGGATTGAGCAGCGCCATACGATAGGTGGGGTCGAATGCATGCACCCGCGCTTGAGTGCCACGATAGCCCACAATGCCGATACGAGGCATGCCAATGGCGGCAAAAATTGCGGTGCTGAGCCCGGAAGTACTTGCAGCAAACACAACATCAGGTCTCAACTCCTTCAGCAATCTGCGTAGCGAGCCGATGGCACTGAGAGTGAACTTCGAACGGATGGGCTTCATGGAGTGCCGCCCGATTACCGGCGGAACCGAAGCCTGACAATCGTCGGGGACCGCGACACTCACTTTCCAGCCATAATCCACGGCCAAACGTCCGAAACTCTCATATGTTATTGAATCCACACCATTATATACAATCAGCAAGTGCGCCATATCGATTGGATTTAATCAGTTACAAAACAGTGACCAGCATTTCAGCCATCACAATGCAAAATTACGCCAAATACTCTTATTCCTCAAGATAATGCCACGAAAAACATCTTATTGAACAATTATCCTCAGTTTTTGCAATAAATACATCCAATAAAGACCATTCATTACCGCAATTAGCAAATTATTCTCTATATTTGTAAAACATTAACTAACCAAATACTCTATATCGATGAATCTAACAAAATCCATTACTATTTCTCTTGCATGTGTCGCTATTGCAGGCAGTGCAATGGCACAAACATTCAAGGAATGGCAGGACCCAAACATCAACGAGGTTAACCGCCTGGCTATGCATGCCGACTACTTTGCATACGAAGGCATCGAGCAGGCCAAGAAAGGTGTGCAGGAACTGTCGAGCAACTATCTTTCGCTCAACGGCATTTGGCACTTCAACTGGGTGCGTCATGCCAACCAACGCCCCACCGACTTCTTCAAGGCCTCTTTCAACCCAACCGACGCAGGCTGGGACAAAATGCCTGTACCTGGCAACTGGGAGATGAACGGCTACGGCGATGCAATGTATCTTAACGTAGGTTATCCATGGCGCGGTAACTTCGAGCACAATCCTCCATTTGTGCCGGTTAACGAAAACCACGTGGGCTCATACGTCAAGGACATCGAAGTGCCGGCTGCCTGGAACGGCAAGCAGGTGATTGCACACTTCGGCTCAGCTACATCGTGTATTTATCTGTGGGTCAACGGCAAATTCGTTGGCTACAGCGAGGACAGCAAGCTCGAGGCAGAATTCGACATTACAAAGTTCCTTAAACCGGGCACCAACCGTTTTGCCTTGCAGATTCTCCGCTGGTGCGACGGCACATACCTCGAAGACCAAGACTTCTTCCGCCTCTCTGGTCTCGCCCGCGACTGCTTCCTCTATGCCCGCGACAAGCAACAGCATATCGACGACCTGCGCGTGACACCCGACCTCGATGCATCATACACCGACGGCTCGCTCAACATTGTGCTCACCGCCGCTAAAGGCGTGCGTGTCGACTACGACCTGCTCGACGCCAAGGGCAACAGCGTAGCCAAAGCCGAAAACGTAGGTGCTACCACCCAGCTCAACGTGAAGAACCCCGAGAAATGGTCGGCCGAATCGCCATACCTCTACACCCTCATTGCCAGCGTAAGCAAGGCCGGCAAGGTTGTTGAGGCCATTCCGGTGAAAGTAGGCTTCCGTAAGGTTGAAATCAAGAACTCACAGGTTCTCGTCAACGGCCAGCCGGTGCTCTTCAAAGGCGCCGACCGCCACGAGCTCGACCCTGACGGAGGATACTGCGTATCGCGTGAACGAATGATTCAGGACCTCGAGATAATGAAGAAATACAACATCAACGCCGTGCGCACTTGCCACTATCCCGACGACAAAATCTGGTATGACCTCTGCGATAAATACGGCATCTATGTTGTGGCCGAGGCCAACATCGAATCGCACGGAATGGGCTACGGTGATAAGACCCTTGCCAAGCGCCCCGACTACAATCTGGCTCACTTGCAGCGCAATCAGCGCAATGTGCAACGCAACTTCAACCATCCATCGGTTATCTTCTGGAGCCTTGGCAACGAAGCTGGCAACGGAAAGAACTTTGAAGATGCTTACGATTGGGTGAAGGCCGAGGACCCAAGCCGTCCGGTGCAGTATGAACGCGCATGGAAAGACCGCAACACCGACATCTTCTGTCCTATGTACTACAGCCATGCCGACTGCGTTAAGTATTGCGAATCACCAGAAGCCGACTACTACGCCAACGAAGGAACCGAGAAAAACAAGAAATACGATGCCAACAACACCCGTCCGCTCATACAGTGCGAATATGCCCACGCAATGGGCAACTCACAGGGCGGATTCCGCGAATATTGGGAACTTATCCGCAAGTATCCAAAGTTCCAAGGCGGATTCATCTGGGACTTCGTCGACCAGAGCATGCACGGAATCGGCAAGAACGGCAAGCCCATTTATATGTATGGCGGCGACTACAACAACTACGACCCAAGCGACCAGAATTTCTGCGACAACGGCCTCATCAGCCCCGACCGTGTGCCTAATCCTCACATGGACGAAGTGGGATTCTACTATCAGAACATATGGGCTTCGGCTGTCGACATGCAGAAAGGTCGCATCTCGGTGCTCAACGAAAACTTCTTCGTCAACCTCGACAATTACTATATGACATGGACTTTGCTGGCCGATGGCGAACCTGTGCAGAATGGCATCGTCGACCACCTCGACATCGCACCGCAGAAATCAGTTGAGTACACTTTGCCTTACGACCTCTCGAAGGTGTGCAACAAGAAAGAGCTGTTGCTAAATGTGGCATTCGTGCAACGCAGCACTGCCAACCTCATAAAAGCCGGACAGGTAGTGGCCCGAGCTCAGCTGCCTATCACTCAATACGACTTCGCTAAGCAGTGCAACGGCTGCTGCCAGGCTGCATTCGGCAAAATGGGCGGCCTCACCAAGGTGGTGGCCAACGACGGCACCACAATCAGTGGTGACGACTTCACAATCACTTTCGACAAGCAAATGTTCATCAGCCGCTACTCTGTAGCCGGCATTGAGATGCTCAAGGAAGACGGGCACATCACTCCTAACTTCTGGCGCGCTCCTACCGACAACGATTACGGCGCAGGGCAGCAAAACAAACTAAAGGCTTGGAAGAATCCTACGCTGAAACTCGAAGACAGCTCGGCCAACATCGACGGCAACAAGGCTGTTGTAGCTGCACGCTACTCGATGCCTGAAGTGCAGGCCGAACTCACCATTACCTACGAAATCGACGCCTACGGTGCAGTGAAACTCACCCAAAGCATGAAGGTCAACGGCAAAGATATCGCCGAGCCATTCCGTTTCGGCATCCAGATGCAGATGCCTAACCTCATGGACCACAGCACATACTATGGCCGCGGCCCCATTGAGAACTACTGCGACCGCAACAACTCAACATTCCTGGGTATCTACAGCCAGACTGCTGACGAACAGGCCTACATGTATATCCGTCCGCAGGAAATGGGCACCAAGAGCGATATGCGCTGGTGGAAGCAGACTACCATTGGTGGCCGTGGCCTCCGCATTACCTCCGATGCTCCATTCTTCGCTTCGGCCCTCCATTACAGCATCGAATCGCTCGACGAAGGCGACAACAAGAAGCAAGGCCACACTCCGGAAGTTGAACCGGTTGACTACACTAACGTGCTCATCGACTCGGCTCAACGAGGCGTTGGCGGCGTGAACAGCTGGGGCGCTCTTCCGCTCGACCAGCATCGCGTAAAGTATGCCGACATGACCATGGTGCTATACCTTACACCACTTCGCCATAAATAATCAACATTGATTAAATAGCATTGGGGCTTGGAAATACCGCAAGGTGCCTCCAAGCCCCTTCTTTTATAAGCATAATGTGTTGGATATATGATTTATTTTTGCGAAATTGCATGACTGAATCATTATAACTTAACGATATCATGAAACGTCGCGATTTTATCCGCAATGGAGTGCTCAGCATCGGCGCAGTATCTCTCGGTGCCGGAATAGTCAATGCAAACAACAAGAATGACTCCCGACAAGAGCCGCAACCATCGCAGTCTAGGCTGCATAGCATCGGCACTGTGGCCGAACCGGCGCGAAGTCTGCCCATCGTGGCCGAAGCCGATGTAGTGGTGGTGGGCGGAGGTCCGGCAGGAGTGGCAGCCGCCATCTCGGCAGCACGTGGCGGCGCATCGGTTATTCTGCTCGAGCGCTACGGCTTCCTCGGCGGGCTCTGGACCGGTGGCGAAGTGCTTCCGGTGCTCAACACCCACGGAGCCGATGCCAATGGGGAGTTTGTCACTGCCATAAAGGGGGTGATGCACGACATCACCAGCCGACTCTTCGACATAGGTATGGCCATCAACCCAAAGGCACCTGTCGTTGACCCCGAAGCCACTAAATATGTGCTCGCCGAGATGCTCAACGAGCTCAATGTCAGGGTGGTGTACCACTCCTGGGCATCGAATGTGATTGTCACCGCAAATCGCATTGAGCACGTGGTGCTCGAGACCAAGAGCGGGCGCATTGCCATCAGCGGAAAATACTTTATCGACTGCACCGGCGACGGCGACATCTTCTGCTGGGCCGGGGAGCCATTCACTGAGCGCCGACACCATATCGGGGCAATGTGGCGCGTGGGGCATGCCGAAAACTCAAAAGCTGGCGGCCCGACACCAATCAGCGGCGTCAGGATTATGCACACCGGCGGCGAATACAACCAGGACGGCCTTGATGTGTTCAACCTGTCGGACCTGCAATATCGCCTACGTAAATATATGTGGGACGAAACCCAAAAAGCACGCCAAGCCGAAGGTTGCTCCGACTTGTTCCTGCTCGATACACCTTCTCAAATCGGTGTACGATGCACCCGTGTGCTTTCAAGCCGCCATATCGTAACAATGGACGAGACCATGAGCCGTACAGCATACCATGACGTTATCGGCATGAGTGGCGGCAGTATTGGATTCACACACAACGGGCAGAAGTACAAGGCCCGCCAACGCCCTATCTGGCAGATTCCGTACCGGGCTTTGTTGCCACAACTCAGCCACAATCTGCTCGTGGCCGGTCGCTGCTTCGGCTTCGACGAACCGCTTACATACGACGCCCGCGAGATAGGCACATGCTTTGTCACCGGACAGGCCGCCGGCACCGCTGCAGCCTTAGCCTTGAACAGTCGCTGTGCCGTCAGCGAGGTGGATGTGGCTACATTGCAGAAACAACTTCGCGACCAGCAAGTACTGCTCAACTGCTGACCTCCATTAAAAAACTATAAAGCCCGGCCACAAATTGTTAGGACCGGGCTTTATAGTTATCTATGGGAATCTGATTCCTACTTGAGAACATTCAAGCGCTTGCCAACATTGATGAATGCCTCTATGGCACGGTCGAGATGCTCGCGCTTGTGGCCGGCCGACAACTGCACACGTATACGGGCCTGTCCCTTAGGCACTACAGGATAGTAGAATCCGGTAACGTAGATGCCTTCTTTCTGCATCTCAGCGGCAAAGTCTTGCGACAGCTTTGCGTCGTACAACATAACGGCGCAGATGGCCGACTGCGTGGGCTTGATATCGAATCCGGCAGCAATCATCTTATCGCGGAAGTAATTAACGTTCTCCACCAGACGGTCGTGCAGTTCGTTGCTTTCGCCCAGCATCTTGAACATTTCAATGCTTGCCCCCACAATGGAAGGTGCTATTGAGTTGGAGAAGAGATATGGGCGCGAACGCTGGCGCAGCATATCGATAATCTCCTTGCGGCCGGTGGTGAATCCGCCCATGGCTCCGCCAAACGATTTGCCGAGTGTGCCGGTGAATATGTCAATCTTTCCGTAGCAGTTGAATTGCTCAGCCACACCATGTCCGGTGGGTCCTACAACACCTGCCGAGTGACTTTCGTCGACCATAACCAATGCATTGTATTTCTCGGCAAGCTCAACTATTCGGTCCATAGGAGCCACGTTGCCGTCCATTGAGAACACACCGTCGGTGGCAATGATTCTGAATCGCTGAGCCTGAGCCTCGATGAGACAACGCTCCAGGTCGGCCATATCAGCATTGGCATAGCGATAGCGTTTTGCCTTGCACAGACGCACACCATCGATAATCGAGGCATGGTTAAGTGCATCGCTTATTATGGCATCCTCCTCGGTGAACAACGGTTCGAACAGTCCACCGTTGGCATCGAAGCAAGCTGCATAGAGAATGGTGTCCTCAGTGTGGAAATATTTGCTGATGGCATCCTCCAGCTGCTTGTGGAAGTCCTGGGTGCCACAGATGAAGCGAACCGACGACATGCCGTAGCCGTGGCTGTCCATTGCCCGCTTGGCTGCATCGATAAGGCGCTGGTTGTCCGACAATCCCAGATAGTTGTTGGCACAGAAGTTAAGAACCTCACCATTCACGCCGTCAACATTTATGGCAGCGCGCTGGGCTGTAGTGATAATACGTTCGTTCTTGTAAAGACCGGCATCCTTTATGCCTTGTAATTCGGTAATGAGATGCGACTTGAAATCAGTGTACATAATTATATCGCAGTTTAGAGTTTAAAATATATTCAAAATTAAAGAAAACTTTTGTAAATAAGCATTATTTTTGCATGAAATTCGGTCGACCGTGACGCACCACCAATATCGGTCAGGTGAATGTGCCTCTGATTGCCCTGTTTTCAAATCTAAGAATCGACAACAAAATTAAGTACGACAAATTGAACATATTTAACCCATAACCCAATAAATATGAAGAATGTTCTGATAATTGGTTCCACCGGTCAGATTGGCTCTGAGCTGACTATGAAGTTGCGTGGCATTTACACCAACGGCAATATTGTGGCCGGTTATATTAAAGGTGCCGAGCCTAAGGGCGTGCTTGCCGAAAGCGGCCCGTCAGCTGAAGTGGACATCACTTCGGCCGAGCAGATTGCACAGGCGGTCGACAAGTATCAGGTGGATACAATCTACAACCTTGCTGCATTGCTTAGCGCTGTGGCCGAAAACAAGCCGCAACTGGCATGGAAAATCGGTGTAGGAGGACTGTTTAATGTGCTTGAGGTGGCCCGTGAAAAGCATTGTGCGGTGTTCACTCCAAGTTCTATAGGCTCATTTGGTCTTAACACACCAAAGGACCATACACCTCAGGATACCATTCAGCGCCCAAACACTATGTATGGTGTGACAAAGGTCTCGGGCGAGTTGCTGTCCGACTATTATGCCCACCGTTTTGGTGTCGATACACGCTCGGTGCGTTTCCCCGGACTGATTTCTTACGTTACTCCTCCCGGTGGCGGAACCACCGACTATGCCGTCGACATCTACTATTCGGCGGTGAAAGGCGAGACCTTCAAATGCCCCATCGCTGCCGGAACGTTCATGGATATGATGTATATGCCCGATGCGCTACGTGCTGCAATCGAAATCATGGAGGCTGATGCCTCTCGGCTGGTTCACCGCAATTCGTTCAATATTGCCTCGATGAGTTTCGACCCCGAAATGATTTATGCCTCAATCAAAAAGTACATTCCCGACTTCAAGATGCAGTATGAGCACGACCACTTGCGACAGGCTATCGCCGACTCCTGGCCTAACTCGCTCGACGATTCGTGTGCTCGTGCCGAATGGGATTGGAAACCGGAGTTCGACCTCGACACCATGACTCGCGACATGATTGAGAAACTACGCGTGAAATTTTCGAAATAAACAGGATACATAATATAGTAATGGCCGGCAGAATCATTATCCGTCGGCCATCGCTTTATAGTGTCGGTGCCTGTATGAACCATTGAGGCTTTGTGGTAGGGGTGCCGTAACGGTCGACGAAATATGGTCCGTCGGCACCAAACCTCAGGTTCTGCACAAAAAAGTAACGTTGTCCGTACGACACAGAGTCGCCTTGGTTAAGCCCCACGCAGTGGCAATGCATATACATATACAGGTTGCCCTTGCTGTCGGGGATTATCTCACCGGCATGTCCTGTGGTGCAGAGTATACTATTAGGTCCTTCAGCCACCAGTATCACCTTCTCATCGCTCCACTTCTGTGCTGTGATGTCCTTGCTGCGGCGAAAGCTCACATTGTAGTGCCATTGGTCGGTGCGTCCACCCGAATAGAATAGATAGTACCATCCATCGTGGTAATAAAGAATGCTTCCTTCACGATTCTCAGTGCCGTCGATTCGCCACGGCGTTCCGTCGATGGTCGTTCCGTCGGCTTTCAAGCGTGCAATGTAGATGCCATCATTGTTTACATCGCCAAACGACACATATTGCTGGCCGTCGCTGTCGCAGAAGTATTGGGTGTCGCCCGGTTTACTGTATGGGTCGTATTTACTGTCGAGCAGCGTATTCTTGAGTCTGAACTCACCGTCGATGCTCTCTGCCTGCAGCACCTTTGTGGTGGCGCGGATATAGGTGTGCGAATCGATAACGTAAAGAAACATCGTCACCTTGCCATCGACTATGGCAAGCGATGGAGCCCAATAGCCTATGTGCTCTGAATCGATGTGCATCGATTCCACTCCTATTCCAAACGGGTCGAGCGGCTGACCGGGGAATACGGTGCGGTAAGCCTCCCAGTTGGCCATATCACTGCTGCGCAGTATGCGTATAGGGAATCCGGTGGCTGCTGCATAGTAGTAATCGCCGATTTTTATCACAGTTGGGTCGGGAAAATCGTAGTTTGTGATAGGATTGAATATCAAGCGTTGCTTGTTCTGCTCCACAATGTTCCCACTGATGCGCTTATACTTTGCGCCGGCAATCTCAAACGAAGCCGAGCTGGTGTTGCGTCGGGCATTCTGTATCTGGCGGTCGAGTGGTATGTATATTTCTGTGTTTTCTGAGGGCTCGGAGCTGCATGCACTTAGCGATATGCACAGACCGGCAAAAGCAATGAGTATTCGGTTAATAAAGTTCATAAAATCTTAGGTGTTTGGTTCGATATTTACAAAGATAACGAAAAAAAGGCAATAAAGCACCTTTTCGGTATTTTCAGACAATAATACTGTGAAATGTTGTTTGAAATGTCAGAATTTGTCATCAATAATTACAATGTTTTACCGAACTTTGCACCGAAATATTTAATGCTACGATATATGAGATATTTTGTGATGGCACTTATGGCATTCGTGCTTTGCTCTTGTGCCAAGGAAACGAAACCTACGGTGATTCACAGTGTAGTAACCACTACACCGGCGCCCGTCGGTACACAAAGTGTAAAGAACTTCTCGGGCGTGGTGCGCGAAAATGCCGAGACCAACCTGTCGTTCAAGACTGCCGGACAGCTTGAACACATCTACGTCAAGGAGGGCGACCGCGTGAGCAGCGGCCAGCTGCTGGCTGTGCTCGACGACAAAGACTACAAACTGGGTGTTGAGGCCACACAAATCCAATATGACCAAACCAAGGCCGAGGTTGAACGCATGAAAGTACTGTTCGAGGGCAACAGCCTCTCGGCAAACGATTATGAAAAAGCCCTGAGCGGCCTCAAGCAACTTGGAGTGCAGCTTCAGGTGAACAAGAACAAGCTGTCGTATACACGGCTATATGCTCCA
Organism: Muribaculaceae bacterium; assembly: GCA_016292745.1. Taxonomy (GTDB): domain Bacteria; phylum Bacteroidota; class Bacteroidia; order Bacteroidales; family Muribaculaceae; genus SFRY01. The sequence continues at coordinate 37,738 of JAEDFO010000014.1, forward strand.
GCATCAGGAGTGATTAAGAGCGTGAATTTCGAACGGATGGAGATGGTAGATGCCGGCACCCCGGTGTTTGTGATGCTCGATTTGCATTCACTTGAGGTTGAGGTGAACCTCCCGGCTGATGTTTACGCACAGCGCAACAACCTCATCGATGCCTATTGCACTGCCAATAGCGAGCAGTTCCCGCTACAGCTTCGAAGCATTGTGCCAAAGGCCGACAGCAACCAGCTCTTCACCGCCAAGTTTGCCCTGAAAGGCAATGTGAGCGCCGGCAAGAGTGTCGATGTGGTGCTCACCATTGGCGTGCCATCTGCCCATACCGATACATCGGCTGTTTGCACCGTACCGCAGCATTCGGTGTTTGAGGAAGGTGGCAAACAGTATGTGTGGCAAGTGAAAGCCGACAGCACTGTGGTGAAGCGTCCGATTGAGGTGCTCGGGACCGACGACCATGGCAACATTATGGTGTCGGCCGGTCTCGACGGTTCTGAAACCATTGTACGTGCCGGTGTTGGCGTCTTAAAAGAAAATGAGAAAGTTAAGATTGTAGGCAAAGCCTCGGATACTAACGTGGGAGGATTAATCTGATGAAAACCGAAGGTTTGACGCGATTTTTCATAAATCAGCCTCTGCTGTTCTGGAGTGCAGTGGTAGCAAGTATCCTTGCCGGAGTGTTCTGCTTCATGCAGATGCCAAAGCTCGAGGACCCCGCCGTTGCCGTAAAGCAGGCATCGGTGGTTGTGGTGTATCCCGGCGCCACGGCACATCAAGTTGAGCTGAAGGCTGTGCAGGTTCTCGAAGATAATCTGCGGACACTTCCCGATATCGAGGAAATTCGCTCGGAATGTCAGCCGGGAATTGCACTTATAACTGTGGAGTTCAGAATGTCGGTGCTCAACGAAGACCTTGAGCAGCATTTCGACCTTCTTCGCCGCAAAGTTAACGACACCAAAGTGTATCTGCCATCGGAATGTTACGACCCGGTAATTATCGACGACATGATGGACGTATACGGCCTGTTCTATGCTATCGAGGCCGATGAAGGTTTCTCTTATCCAGAACTTGAACGTTATGCCAAGATGATTCGCCGCGAACTCATGACCGTTGAAGGTGTGAAGCGGGTGAATCTGGTAGGAGCTCGCCAAGAAGTTATCGATATCACCATCAGCAAGGACAAACTTGCCCGAAACGGTCTGGTACCCACCCAGATAATGACCGGACTGCAATCGGCCGGTAAAGTGGTGAATGCCGGTAAATACAACAATGCCACCGACCGCATTTCGTTGCGCGTGAACAATTCAATAGAGGATGAGAACGATGTGGCCAACCTGATGATTAAGACCACCACCGGAAAAACTTTCCGCCTTGGCGACATCGCCGAGGTGACGCGCGGATATCAGGAACCACAGACCAACGGATTCTTTGTCAACGGGCACAAGGCGATGGCTATGTGTATGGCTCTCGAGAATGGTGTGGTAGTGCCCGATGTTGGTGCGGCGGTCGATGCCAAGCTGGAAACCATAAAGCCTCTTATTCCGGCGGGAATCAGCACCGAGAAGATTTTCTTCCAGCCCGACAAGGTCAACCAGGCCATTGACGGATTCATGGTTAACCTGCTTGAATCGGTTCTGATTGTAATTGCTGTGCTGATGCTCACCATGGGATTCCGAAGCGGTGTAATCATTGGATTCGGGTTGGTGCTCACCATTGCCATCTCATTTCCGATTCTTCAGCTTATGGACACCACTCTGCAGCGCATATCGCTCGGAGCATTCATCGTAGCAATGGGTATGCTCGTCGATAATGCCATTGTTATTATGGATGGCATCCTTGTGGATAAGCAGCGTGGCCTTGCGCCCGATGTCTATCTTTACCGCATTGGCAACAACACTGCCATGCCGCTGCTTGGCGCCACTATTATTGCAATCGCCACTTTCCTCGCCTCGTACCTGTCGCCCGATTCAGCCGGTGAGTATTGTCGCGACCTGTTCCTTGTATTGTGTGTCTCGCTGCTAGCTTCGTGGTTGTTGGCACTAATTCAGGTGCCGGTGTGTGCCAAGTCTTGGCTTCCGGCAAAGGTGAAGACTTCCGATGAACAATACAATTCACGCATTCACCGTTTCGTGCGCTCAACAGTGATTTTCCTGCTCGGGCACAAGACGGTTACACTTCTGTGTGCTGTAATTATACTTGCCGCCTGCGGCTTTGGTATGACAAAGGTGAAGAATCTGTTCTTCCCCGATTTCGACTATTCACAGTTCATCATTGAATATCAGATGCCCGTCAACACATCACCCGACAAGGTGAAGAGCGACTTGCTCGAGATGTCGGAACTCCTGAGGCAGAATCCGAAAATCGAACGTGTATCGGCATCAATGGGCACTCCACCGGCTCGTTATTGCCTTGTGCGCCCGATGACCAACGGCGGTGACAGCTATGGCGAACTTATTGTTGACTGCAAAGACTTCAAGACCGTAAACGAGGTTATCGACCAGATTCACGACTCGCTCCGCTTGGCACATCCCGATGCGTATATCCGCTATCGCCACTATAACTTTTCAATTGCCACCAGCCACCCCGTTGAGGTACAGTTCCGCGGTCCTGACCCGGCTGTACTGAAGGAACTGGCTGCGCAGGCCGAAGAGGTGATGCGCCAATGCTACTATGTAGATGCCTACAGTGTAGAAACCAATTGGAAACCAAAGAGCAAGACCTATGTGGCCGATTATTCGAAGGTGAATGCACTGCGTGCCGGAGTCGACCGTTCAAACGTGGCCGATGCACTGCTGGCCGCCACCGACGGCCTTCCAGTGGGTGTAATCAACGACGGCGACAAGCAGGTGATTATCAATATGAAAGTGCGCAATGAAGATGGCTCGCGCATCAGCGACCTTAACGACATTCCTGTGTGGTCGATGATGAACATGAACCTCGATACCGAAGCTCTGCAAGGCCTGACCACCGGCGCCACATCGTCCGACGAAATCAGCAATGAGATGTATAAGTGCGGTCCACTGTCGAATGTGGCCACCGATATAGCTCTTGAATGGGAGGAGCCATATATCTATCGTGTGAATGGCGAACGGACTATAGAGGTGCAGTGCGACCCCGACTATACCCTCTTCCATGGCACTGTGGCTAAGGTGAACAGCGAGATTAAGCAGGGAATAGAGGACATCGAACTTCCCGACGGATACAGCCGTGTATGGGCCGGCGAGGGCAAACTCTCCGGAAAGGCCACATCGCTGCTTATGAAGTACACCCCGATTACATTGCTCATTGTACTCACCATATTACTGCTGCTCTTCCGCAATTGGAAACAGGTGGGCATTGTGCTGATGTGTCTGCCGTTTGTGATATGTGGTGTGGCACCGGCTCTGCTGGTTTTCCGTCAGCCTTTCACATTCATGGCAATTGTCGGCATGATGGGGTTGATGGGCATGATGGTGAAGAACACCATTGTGCTAATCGACGAAATCAACCGCCTTTACAAGGTTGAGAAACGTTCAGCCTACGAATCGGTGATTACGGCCACGGTGAGCCGTGTGCGCCCGGTTGTGATGGCTTCGGCCACCACTATCCTGGGCATGATGCCTTTGCTTGGCGACCCTATGTACGGCTCAATGTCGATTTGCATTATGTCGGGCCTCGCAATGGGCACTCTAATCACCCTCGTGCTGCTTCCCATCCTTTATTCTGCATTCTTTCACGTTAAACGCCCCGAAAAATCATGAAACGATATATTTTAATGCTATTAACGGCTGTTGCCACCGTAGCTGCCGCATTGGCACAGACCATGAGCCTTGCTGAATGCCGAAATGAGGCTCTGAAGTTCAATGAAACCATGGCCAGCGCTAACAATGCTGTGCGTCAGGCCGAACTCGACCGCCAAATTGCATTCACTAATTATCTTCCCAAGCTCGACGGCTCGTTCTCAGCGGTTTATGCCAAGGATATCGACATGGGTGAGATGACTTTGCAACTCCATGGCACTTGGCTCGCTGGTCTGAACATCACCCAGCCGGTTTTTGCCGGCGGAAAGATTGTTGCAGCCAACAAGCTGGCACGCATCGGTGTGGAAATCAACAAGGAGAAGCTTCGCCAAAGCCGTATGCAGGTAATTGCCGATGTCGACAATGCCTATTACACTCTCGTGGCTGTACGCTCAAAGGTTAGAATGCTCGAATCGCTCGGTCAGCAAATGCTGGCCCTATTCAATCAAGTGGAGCTGTCGGTGAAAGCTCAGATGGCTACCGAGAACGACCTCCTTCGTATCGACACAAAACGCAGCGAGATTGCTTACCAGTTGCAAAAGGCACGCAATGGCGAACAACTGTGCATGTTGGCTCTGGCCAACGTGATTGGTCGTGGAATTGACGCTGAAATTGTGCCATCCGATACATTGCTGATAACCGACCAACCAGCTGCTCTCGACGAGAACATCAGTAACCGTCCGGAACTGCTCATGCTCGAGAAACAGGTGGAGGCCATGAAACAGCAAGTGAAGATGGAACGTGCCAACTATCTGCCTACCGTCGGCCTTTCGCTCGGATATACACATTACGACAACATCAAAAACAAAGGTGTGGCACAACTGGGCGATGGCACTCTTATGCCATATGTTCAGGATGTAAACGGCAATATGCTTATGGCTATGGTATCGGTCAACATCCCCATTTGCCATTGGGGCGCCGAGGTGAAAAAGGTGAAGAAGGCAAAGCTCGATGTTGAGAATGCTCGCCTATCGCTGCAACAGAATGAGCGTGCCATGCAGATTGAGGTGCGTCAGGCTGTGCAAAACGTAACCGATGGTTATCACATGGTGCAGACTGCAGAGCTCGGACAACGGCAAGCCGACGAGAACCTGCGTGTGATGCGCGAACGCTTTGGTGTGAAAATGGCCACAATGACCGACCTGCTCGAAGCTCAGGCACAGTGGCAGCAAGCTCATTCAAACTATATTGAAGCCCAAACCCAATATAAGATTTACGAAACAGAGTATCTTCGAGTAACCGGCCGTCTGGAATAGCTCCGTTCTGATTATACATGCGTTCGAATATAAAAATATATGC